>DASXRM010000112.1:0-30142 GCA_036506575.1 Gemmatimonadales bacterium
CTCACGACTCCGCGTGTCTCTGATGACTTCGGCGAGAAGGCTCACCTCTCCTTTCATGCCGTCTGTCCGGTAGTCTGTCTGTCCGCCCGTCCCCCCGTCCGCCCGTCCGCCGCTCCCGGGGCCCACTTGCCCGGGGACTGCCGCGAAGCCGGCCGATATTGATGAGGATACCGGTACCGAGGAGAGAGATCACCTGACTCGACCTGCCGTAGGACATGAATGGCAGCGTGAGCCCCGTGGTCGGTATGAGACCGAGCGAAACCGCCATATGCATGATGGCGGTGAGACCGATGGCGGCAGTCAGCCCGACAGCGAGGTACTGGCCGAATGGATCGGCTGCGGTCCGGGCGATGCGAAAGCCCAGCCAGCAGAACAGGGCAAACAAAGCGACGACGATGCACACGCCGACGAATCCCCACTCCTCTCCGATGGTGCTGAAGAGGAAATCGGAATAGGCGTACGGTAGATATCCGAGCTTCTGCTGGCCTTGTCCGAAGCCCACGCCGAAGAGCCGGCCGGATCCGATTCCAACCAGAGACTGATGAATCTGAAACCCCGCTTCCGTCGTGGCATCTCCTGGGCTGAGGAAGGCCAGTAACCGGGCCAGGCGATACTGGACATCGCGAATCTGGTGAAAAACCAGAATCATGCCGAGGCCTGCCACCAGGCCGAAGTGTCCGATCTTGGCGCCCGCGGTGAACAGGACGAGGCCGCCGAGCAACGCCACCAACGTCGCCATGGAGAGATTTGGCTCCAGCAGAATCAGAACCGAGCTGACGCCAAGGATCAGGATGAAAGGCAGCACGCCCCTTTTGAACTCGCGGAGCTGCGCGCCCTTCTTCGACGCCAGCATGGCACACCAGATCACCACGACAAGCCGCGCGACCTCGGAGGGCTGGAAGTTCAGCGGCCCGATGTCCACCCAACGGCGGGCCCCATTGATCGAGGGAGCGATGGCGCGGGTAAAGGGAAGCAAGGGAATCAGGAGAAAGACCAGGGTGACGCACAACAACGGCCAGGCTAGCTGCCGCCAGCGGTAATAGTCCAATCGGGAAGCGAGGAGCAGCAGTGCGCCGCCCATGGCTGCACCGGAGAGCTGACGCAGCGCGAACCCCAATCCTGCATTCTGGTCCTGTAAGGTCACGAGGCTCGCAGCGCCATACGTCGCCGCAATGCCGAAAACGAGGAGTGCGGCAGTCACCATCGCCAGGAGTCGGGTTTCCCAACGCAGCTCACCGGGGTGCCGCACGGCGCGGGGACTCACAGCGCTTGCACCGCGGCGCGGAAGCGTTCCCCGCGCTCCTCATAGTTTCGAAACATGTCGTAGCTGGAGCACGCGGGGGACAGGAGCACGGCATCGCCCGGCCGGGCCAGCCTGCGCGCGGTCGAAAGCACCTCCTCGAACGTGCCGGCGGGCACGACCTCGACGCTCGAAGCCAAGTCCTTGACGATCAGAGGACCCGCCTCGCCATAGGCAACGACCGCTCGACACCGGCCCTGGAGCCGGTCCACCAGTCGAGTATAGGGCTCACCCTTGTGGCGCCCGCCGAGAAGGAGCACGAACGGCCGTTCGACCGCCGCAATTGCGACCTCGGTAGAGGTGATATTGGTGGACTTCGAGTCGTTGATCCACAGCACCCCATCCACCTCGCGGATTGGCTCGACTCGGTGGGGGATCGCCCGGAAGGACCGCAGCCCCTCGGCGATGCGCTCGAGCGGAGAGCCGATCTGTGATGCCACCAGCGTCGCTGCAAGCGCGTTGGCGACGTTATGATCTCCTAGCAGTGGCAGTGCCGCGCGAGAGAGCACCTCCGTGTCGCCGAGCATCAGGCGCCCGCCCGCACGATCGTACCAGGCGTCCGCCCGGCGCTGGGTCGAAAACCGGAGGTGCGTTCCGGTCACGGATCGGGTCATCTCCCGGACCGCCGGATCGTCCACGTTGGTTACCCAGACGGATCCCCTGTCAGCGTTCCGGAACAGTCGGGCTTTGTCGCCGTAGTATTCCGCCAGCGTCGTATATCGATCGAGGTGGTTGGGCGCGAGATTGGTGAGGACACCGATGGCGGGCCGGAGGTGTGGCGCATCGTGCAGCTGAAACGAGGAAAGCTCCAGGGCCAGCCAGCCCGGAGGATCGTCCGAGCGGGCCACCTCGCATAGCGGCCGGCCGATGTTCCCTGCCGTTTCGGCCCGGAATCCCGCGCTCCCGAGCACATGCGCGATCAGCGACGTGGTGGTGGTCTTTCCATTGGTTCCGGTAATCCCGACACAACGCGTCTTGCGTAACGCGAGGAAGCCGATGTCGACCTCGGCATAAATGTCGAGACCGCATCGGCGCGCTGTCTCCAAGGCAGGCACGTTCGGGGGAACCCCCGGCGCCACGACGACCGCCGCCGCCTGGCCGATCCTTGCGAGATCATGACCGCCCAGGTCAACCGCGGCCCCAGCTTCACGTAAGGTGCGCGCCCATTGCTCATAGCTCGGCCCCAATCCGGTGTCCGAGGCATACGCCATGATTCCCTGCTCCCGCAGGAGCAAGGTGGCGGAAACGCCGCTCTTGCCCAATCCCACCACGGCTACTTCCCGGTCGCTCGTCCGCCAGCGCTCGAACAGCGCGACTTCATTTGATGCCGTCATCGAACCTTGAGGGTGGAGAGCGCCACCAGCGCGCAGAGCAATCCCAGGATGTAAAACCGCGTCACCACAGTCGTCTCGGCCCAGCCCAGTTTCTCGAAGTGGTGATGGAGCGGCGCCATGCGAAACACCCGGTGGGCATCGGCATACTCGCGGCCACGAGTCCGCTTGAACCATTTATAGGTGCCGGTCTGAACCAGGACCGAAATGGCCTCCGCGGCAAAGACGCCGCCGATCAAGAGGAGGAGAAACTCTGCTTTGAGCAGAATCGCCACCGTGCCCAGCGCACCGCCGATAGCCAGGCTGCCGGTGTCTCCCATGAACACTTCGGCTGGATGGGCGTTGAACCAGAGGAACCCGATCGTGGCACCCATGAGTGCCGCGCAGAATATCGCCAGCTCCCCTGCCCCGGGGAGATAAAAGACATTGAGATATTCCGTGACGTCCACCCGGCCGAAGAGGTAGGCGAACACCGCAAAGGCGGCCGCGGCGATTCCGGCCAGCCCGGTGGCCAGTCCATCGAGACCGTCGGTGAGGTTGACCGCGTTGCTGCTGCCGGTGATCACCACCGTTACGAAGACGACGAAGAGCCAGGGCGCAAAGTTCACCACCAGATACTTGAAGAACGGAAGCGTCGTAGCGGTTGCGGGGATAGTATCGTTGGGCACGACGGGGTTGAACGCGAGGAAGAGACCGAGCAGTAAGCCGAAGCTGCATTGACCGGCCAACTTCCAGCGGGCCACCAGGCCTCGTGACTTTCCCTGTACGATCTTGAGATAATCGTCGAGGAACCCGATGCAGCCCATCCATAGGGTGGAGAGCATGGCCACCACCACGAACCGATTGGTCAGTGGCGCCCATAGCAGCGTCGGCACGACCGTGGCCAGCAGAATGATCAAGCCGCCCATCGTCGGCGTCCCCCGCTTGCTCTGATGGCTCGCCGGCCCCTCCGCGCGAACCACCTGCCCGACCTTCCGTGCCCGTAGCCGGCGAATGACCGGCGGGCCCACCAGAAACGCGAGCAGGAGTGCGGTGACGGTGGCCCCCGCGGCGCGAAAGCTGATGTAGTTGAAAAGATTGAAGATGATGTAGGTCTTGCCGAGCGGCGCGAGCCAGTGATAGAACATCGATCCTCAGCGGGGATGGAGCGGAGCACCCGGGGGGTCGCTGTGCTTCGCGCGGGCTTTGAGCGCCGGAAGTATACGTTCCAACGCGACGCCGCGGGATGCCTTCAGTACCACGATCTCATCGCCCCGGAGGTGCCGAGCCAGGATCGGGGCCAGGGCAAGCGGATCCGCCGCGGTCACCAGCCGGTGACGAAGCGCGCCCGCGTATGGCTTCAAGGCGGGCACGAAGTCGCCGACTGCCGCGAGAAGCTCGGGATGAAGGTCTACCAGCGCCTCGGCAATCTCCCGATGGAGCTCGAGCGCGTCCTCGCCCAGCTCTCGCATGGTGCCCGCGACGAAGACCAGACGCCTGCTGCCGCGGAGCGCAGCCGCGGTGGCGATGGCGGCGCGAAACGACTGCGGATTGGCGTTGTAGCAGTCATTCAGAATGGTGAGGCCGCCCTCCTGGATCAGCTCGCCCCGACCGTCCGGAATCGAGAACCCCTCCAGCGCCTCCGCCGCCGCTCGGGGGTCCACCCCCAGAGCTTCGCCCACCGCCCAGACCCTCACCGCGTTATCGGCCTGATGTAACCCGCGTGCTGCCAGGACGAACGTGTTCCCGCCTACGGTGATGATGGCACGGGCCGATTCATCGAGCGCTACCCGGTCGGGGACCAGTTCGGCGTCGCGCAGAGCGGCGGTTCGCACCCGCTCCGCGCGCTTTCGGGCGCCCACGGCCAGCGCCGGCGGGTCGACGCCCACAATGGCCAGCGGAACGCCGTCGGTCAGCGAAAGCTTCTCCTCGACCACACCGGTGAGGGTACCGAAGCCTTCGAGGTGACCGGCGACCGCATTGGTGATGATCGTGATGGTGGGCTCGATGATCTCGCGGTAGCGGGCAATCTCACCGGGAAGGTTGGCGCCCGCTTCCACGATGAGCGCCTCGGTGTGCTCCGGGGCCTCGAGGATGGTGAGCGGCACGCCGATCAGGTTGTTCAGGTTTGCTCGGGTTGCATAGGTCCTGTATCTGGTGCTGAGCACCGCAGCGAGCATCTCCTTCGTGCTGGTCTTCCCGTTGGTTCCGGTCACCGCCACTACCGGCCCCTCGAGGTTTCGGCGCCGGGCTCGCGCCAGCCGACCAAAAGCGCGGAGCGTGTCATCAACCTCGAAAAGCACGAGGCCGGCAACCGGTGGAGTGCCATGCCGCACCACAGCACCGGTCGCGCCGGCGGCCGCAGCCGCGGAGATATAGTCATGCCCGTCGAAGCGGTCGCCGACGAGCGCGACGAACAATGCCCCCGGTCTGATCTGCCGGGTATCGGTCGAGATTCCTGAGAATGTGACCGGTGGACCAGCGGTTCTGATCGGAGACAGATCCAGTGCATCTCGCACGGCGCTCTCCGGCCAGGCCGGAGTTCCGATGACGTGCCGCTCACCGGTCACCGCTCGCCTCTCACCGCTTTCTGGACGATCTCACGCTCGTCGAAGGGGATCTGGTCGGTGCCGATGACCTGGTACGTCTCATGGCCTTTGCCCGCCAGCAGAATCGTGTCGCCGGCGCGCGCCTCGTCCAGTGCGGCATAAATGGCAGCCAGCCGGTCGGTGATTCTGCGATGCGGGATCCCGCCCATGCCCCGCTCGATATCGTCAATGATGGCGTCCGGATCCTCGGTTCGAGGATTATCGGAGGTCGCAATAGCAAGGTCCGAGAGCTCCCCGGCAATCCGCCCCATGATGGGCCGCTTGCCCCTGTCACGATCGCCCCCGCAACCGAAGACCACAATCAGGCGGCCCGTTGTAAGTGGGCGCAGGCTGGCGAGCGCCCGTTCGAGAGAATCCGGCGTGTGGGAGTAGTCCCGCAGCACGATACAAGGGGTGTCCGAAATCCGCTCCATCCGCCCCGGCACCTGGGGTGCGCTGGCCAGCCGCTCGACCACCTGCTCCAGCGGCTGCCCGAGGGCGAGCGCGGCGGCCGCGGCAGCCAAGGCATTGGCAACGTTGAAGTCGCCCAGAAGCGGAAGTGCGATCTCGGCTGAACCGAAGCGGCCGTTCATCTGAAACCGCGAACCGCTCGCGTCGAGGATCACCCCGGTAGCGCGGATGTCCGCAGCCGGGTGGAGGCCAAAGGTCAGGCGGCACGGCTGGGGCGGCAGCACGTGCCACGCAGCTTCATCCAAATTGACCACCTCGACACCATCGGGCCGGAGCAGCGAGCTGAGGCGGAGCTTGGACGTGAGATACGCCTCCATGGTCCCATGGTAATCCAGGTGATCGCGAGTGAGGTTGGTGTACACCCCCGCGGCGAAGGCCAGTCCGTCGAGCCGTCCCTGATCCAGGCTGTGGGAGGAGGCTTCCATGACGACGTGGGTGACCCCGCGGCTCACCAGACGAGCGAGCGTAGCCTGCAAATCGATCGGACCCGGTGTGGTGAGTGACCCTGCAGTCGAGGCCACCGGCTCACCGAGACCATCGAACGCGCCCAGAGTTCCAATGCTCCCCGCGGTCTCGTGGGGGTTGAAGAGATGTCGAATCAGCCCGGTGGTCGTGGTCTTGCCGTTAGTACCGGTGACGCCGACGAGGGTGAGGCACCGGCCCGGGTGGTCATACCACGCGGCGCCGAGCACGAGGGCCGAGCGCCGGCTGTCCCGGACCACTATCTCCGGCACTCCCGACTGTTGGGGGGCTTCAACCAGCACCGCTATCGCGCCCCGGTGCACGGCGTCAGTCACGAACCGGTGACCATCCGACTGCGAGCCCCGCACCGCAACATAGAGCGTTCCCGGGCCGATCGTCCGGCTGTCCGCCCCGAGCCCGACCGGGTCGGTGGCGCGGGTCGGCGCCGAGATCAGGAGGTCGGCGCGCCGAAGCTCGTCGAGCAATTGGGTCCAGGTCAGCGGCATCGGGTTGTCCCGAAAGCGATCATTCCGCCCATACGACCACCGTCGCGCCGGGCAATGCGGTGTCGCCACCGGGGGGGACTGTTCGCATTACCCGGCCGAGGCCGCGGAGCGTCACCCGAAAGCCACGCCGATGCAACGCCAACGCCGCCTCCCGCACGGAGCGGCCGTCCACCCGCGGGACCGGCCGAGGAGAGCCAACGGAGTCAGCGGCGTGATACGGCCAGGGGAGGACCAGCCGGGGGGTGTGGATTTCTTCTGGCAGCGGATGGGACTGGCGGTGAGACGTACTATCGTGATCGGCGAACCGGCTACGGTCGATGGCCACCCGCCGGGATGCCAATGCCTGCTGCAGCATGGTCCGGGTGACCGGGGCCGCGGTCAGACCGCCGTAATACTTACCCTTCGGATTATCTATTTTGACGATGACGACGAGCTGAGGATCATCGGCCGGAAACAATGCCGCGAACGACGCGGTGTACTCGCCCCGGACGTAGCGCCCGCCCTCGAATCGCACCGCCGTGCCGGTCTTTCCGAGCAGCGCGTAGTTGACCAGCTGCGCTTCCTCTCCCGTCCCGCCTTCACCGGCGGCACCCTTCAAGAATGCCCGGAGCCGTGCCGCCACCTCCGGGGTCACCACCTGCCGGACCGGCTCGGGCTCATGACGATAGAGCAGATCTCCTGCCGGGCTTCGAATCTCACGAACCAGCGTGGGTGTGAGCAGCAACCCATCGTTGGCGATAGCTCCGTAGGCCGTGGCCAGCTGAACCGGCGTGACGCCGAATTCATAGCCCATCGCCATGCTGGCCCGGGTGTACATCGGCTGCCACTTGTCGGGGCGCGCCAGCCGACCCCGCGAGTCCGAGGGGAATTCGGCTCCGGTCGGAGTACCAAAGCCGAAGTCGCGCAGCATCTCGAACTGCTCCTCGGGCGAAAGCCGGGACGCGAACTTTGCCATGCCGATGTTGCTGGAGACCTGGATCGTCCGTGCCAACGTGAGGTTCCCCACCGTCTTGTGCGCATCCGCAATGAGCCGGGTGCGTCCACTGCTGGTGACCGGCATGCGCCAGGTGCCGCCTTCGCCGAATACCGCATCGGAGCTGTCCACCCGGCGGTGCATCAGGAGCGCGGCCGCGGTGAATAGCTTTGCGGTGGAGCCCGGCTCGAATGGATCGGTGAAGGTCGAGGCACGACTGGACCCGAACCCGGAGCCGGCCGCCTGCCGCGAGGCCAGCGCAAGCAGCTCACCGTTCCTGGGCTCCAGGAACACCACGTCGCCGCCTTCGGCCCGCATATCCAGCAGTGCGTCTTCCAGACCGCGCTCGGCGATCTCCTGGAGCTCCGCGTCGATAGCGAGCACCACGTCACTGCCGGGCACGGGCTCTCGGATCAGACGGGCCGGCGAGTCGTAGCGCCGCCCGGCGCGGTCCTTCAGCAGTACCGCCTCGCCAGGCTTTCCAGTCAGGATAGAGTCGAGCGACAACTCCAGCCCTGCGGCGCCACTCGGACGGTCCGCTGAAAGACCACCGATAATGGGGCGGGCAAGGGATCGCGAGGGATAGAACCGCTGGAAGTCGCCGCTGAGATGAACCCCATCAACCTCCCGCAGCGGCTGCACCTGCGTAGCGGTGAATGGCCCGCGGTAATAGATCCATCGCTTTCCCGCCCGGAGATCGCGGGAGAACGCGATCCAGGGAATTCCCAGGTGTCTGCTCAACAACCGCCCAGTCGCCCGCGGGTCGCCCAGCTCATTCGGGGCTACGCCGACGTGGTAGAACTCCTGACTGATGGCGAGCGGCACTCCATTGCGATCGTAGAGTCCTCCGCGTCGCGCGGGGAGCACGACGCGCTCGGTCCGTTGGCGCCTGGCCTGGTCGGCCCAGCGGTCGCCCTGGAATAATTGGAGTTGCGCGGCACGCGCGAGAATGGCGAGAATGCCCAAGGCAAAGCCGAACTGCACCGCCGCAATCCGCGCCAGCGGCCTGGCCATCAGGGGCGCTCCGCCGGTGCCGGCACCGCGAAGAGTACGAACTCCGAATCGGCCGGTTCGTGCAGGCCCAAGGTACGCTTCGCTAGAGGCACCAGCACCTGACGGCTCGAAGCGACCCGAATGCGGCGCTCGAGATCCGCCCGCCGGGCCTCGAGACTACTGCGCTCGTCGCGCAGATCGTGCAGGCGGCGCGCCGTCCGGAAGCCAGCGGTCTGTCGAGCCACCACCGCCAAGGCGCCGCCGAGAAAGATCAGCAGCCAGAGCAAGACCCAGTGGCGACCTTTAAGCCGTAGCATCGACCACAAAGATTCGCAGTTTGGCGCTCCTCGCGCGTGGATTGGCCTCCAGCTCCGTCGCCTCGGGCCGGGTCGGTTTCCGCGGCTCGACCCGCCCCAAGGAACGGCCCCGGCAAACACAGATCGGAACTCCCGGAGGGCAGACGCAGCCGCGGGCCCAATCCCGGAACGACTGCTTCACCAGACGGTCTTCCCCCGAATGATAGGTAATGATCGACAGACGCCCGCCCGGCTTGAGCGCGTCCCGAAATACCGGCAGGGCCCGAGCCAGTCCCTCGAGCTCATCGTTCACCGCAATGCGTACGGCCTGAAAGAGGCGGGCGAAGTCAGCCGGTCCGGACTTCGGACCGAGCACGGCCCGGATGGCATTGACCAGATCGTCGCTGGTAGCGAACCGCTGCCGATCCCGGCGCCGCACGATCTCACGGGCAAGGCGCCGGGCGCGCCGTTCGTCAGCATACTCGCGGAAGACGGTCTCGAGCATTCCCGCGTCGGCCTCATTCAAGAGCTCTGCCGCGGTGTCACCCGCTTTGCCCATACGCATATCGAGCGGCGCGCCCGGTCGGAAGGTAAATCCGCGACCTTCTTCGTCCAGTTGGCGGGAGGAGACCCCCAAATCAAGCAGGATGAAATCGGGCTCGAATCGGGTGATCGCTGCAAACGCCTCCGGCGAAGCGTAGGACGCCTGGAGATACCGGATCGAGACATCTCCTAGTCGTTGACGACTGATGGCGATCGCCTCGGGGTCACGGTCTATGCCAAGCACTTCCACGCCGCCGCCCAAAAGGGCCGCGGCATGACCTCCATCACCCAAGGTGGCATCCACCACCCGTCGAGCCTCACGCGCGGCCGCGCGCAACGGCTCCAGCAGCACCGGCAGATGATACGTGGAAGTCTGATCGGGCATCTCGGGCTCTGACGGGCTGAAACACAACACCCCGTCCGCTGGGACGGGGTGAGCATTCAACAGAGCGAGCGGGGCTGACGGGGCTCGAACCCGCGACCTCCGCAGTGACAGTGCGGCACTCTAACCAAGCTGAGCTACAGCCCCCGTTTGGGAGCGCGGAATATATATGGGCTATGGGCTCTGGGCTATGGGCTGATGGTCATTCCGCTCGGGGCTTGGATTGAAACCACCATTCATATCAAAGGTCACACACCTGCCCTAACTGTCCCTAGGAATAGTCCATAGCCCATAGCCCTAGCCTTTCACTCTCTACCGCTTCTTCACCTTACAGTACGCCTTCAGCATGGACGCGATCCGGGGGGTGTACTTCTTGATGATCTCCAGATTCTTGTCCACCGCTTGCGGGTTAACCGAGCGGCCCGCGCTGAGTGCCGAATCGGAAGCCGCGAGCAACGCCTGCTCTTGCTTGGCCAGGTCGCACGACTTCTGCTTCTCGGCCTGAGGGTCGATCTGCGGGACCTGAAAGAGCGTGGCCAGGCCGAGCAGATAGTTCGCGGCTGGGTACACCCTGCCCGTCGGGTTCGCCGCCTTGATCGACAGCCGGAGCAGCTGCTCGGCGCCCTGAAGATCTTGGGGCTGCTGTAGCAGAGGGGCTGCGCCGGTGTACAACAATGCAGCCGCGTTCTCCTTGGCCTGCGCGTCGCCGTGCTTGATCGCGAACTCGAGGAACGGGACCGCTTCCTTGGGCCGAGGAGTAAATCCCGTGGAGTCCACCGCCCGAGCTGGTGCGGCCGCAGAGTCTCTCGGGGTAGTCGAGGGCGTAGAGTCTCTCCTTGGCGCCCCGGTTGCCGAGTCTCTCTTGGCTGGGGGAGCGGACTGTTCCGGTGGGACGATCAGCGCCTTCGCTGCTTCCAACGCGGCGACGACACCGCTGGCCGTCGTATCCTTGGCAATGATCCGGTTGGTGACCGATATGACGCTGTCTACTGGACCGGACAGCGAGTACGCCTTGTTGAGATAGCCCAGCAGGGTGGGATTCTGGGGATACTTTCTGACCCCGATCTGGGACCATTTGAGCAGCCGCACCTTATCAGGGTTCTCTCCCTCTGCGGCGGCAGCGGAAATCTTGGTGAAGAACAGCGTGTCGGCCTTGGTGGAGTCGGTGGCGTACATCGTCTCCAGCGCGTCCACCGCGCACTTGAAATCGCTGAGGAAGAGGCACGCATTGCTCTTGAGGTCGTACAGGTCGGCGTTGTACGGATCGAGCTTGAGTCCCTCGTCGGCCACATCCCGGGCTGTCTCCGGATGCCCGGACTGGAGGAAGTATTTGAACAACTCCTCCCGCAGCTTCTGGTTGGTCGGAGCGACTCGCAGCATCTGCTTGAACGCGACCAGAGTATTGGCCGTGTCGCTGGCCTGCTGATATTGGGTCGCTAGAGCGGTCCACACCGGAAGACCGAGCGGGTCGCCCTTAGCCGCGGCCTGCAGATGCTTCACTATCTCGCCCCGCGGCGCCTTCTTGTCGGTCGCGATCTGGGCCAGGCAGAACTCCGCGAGCCCATGATTCGGTAACGCCTTGAGAGCTTTGTTGGCCGCCTCGGCGGCCTTATCCGGCTTAGTGGTTCGCTGGTCGACACAGGCCTTTGCATCGGGCAGAGCCTTCACCGCTGGGGCGAGTGCTTGGGCCAGCTTTTTCCCGAAATCCTCGGGGCTCTGGCCCTGCTGCCGGGTCAGGGCGACCACGTACCCGGCATCATCGTTCACTCCAATTAGTCGTGCGGCGACACTGTCACCGCCGGACTTGGCGCGCGATAACGTCGAGCTGACCAACACCCGGGCCTGAATATTCTTTGCCAGAGTGGTGGCCAGTGGCGGGCTCAGGATAGCGTCGATAGGGTAGCCGTACTGCTTCAACGCATCGTTCATCTGAGATTGTTCGACGACGGTGAAGTTGCGCCCGACGATGTCCTTCATCTGCTGGCGCAGCGCGGTCCCGATCCTGACCGCGTTGGCCGAATCGCCCGGAGCGAAGGCGAATGGATTCGCGACCATGAGGCGAGGAGCGTTTGCCACCGTTTGGGTCGTACGGCCACCGCGGGGTATGCCTTGCGCCGCCAACGGCGCCGACACCATCCCGGCAGACAACGCTGTGAGCACCAGACGCGACAGGTACATTGGGTAATCTCCCCCACAGGACGGCCCTCTCGGGCCAGCACAGCCCCGCTTCAGATGCGGGTGCGAATGGGCGAAGAGGGATTCGAACCCCCGACATCCTGCGTGTAAGGCAGGCGCTCTGAACCAGCTGAGCTATTCGCCCTAAGAGTGACGCTGCCCCGACAAGGTTTTAGCGGTATCGCAGAGACCGTGCCGTGATGAGCGACACCCTTGCTATAGCGCGATTCCGATCGGAAACAACACGCAATAGCCAAAGACCAGGATCACCGCCGCCAAACTCGGGTGACCGGCCCAAAGTGTCAGGTACCCCACCACCAGCACCAGGACCGCCGCGGCAAGGATGATAAGGTTCCGCGGTGCCAGCACGAAATGCCTCGGCGGAGCCTGTCTCGGACGGGCGGAAGGGCGAGGATGCGACATAGAGGATGAGGCTACTACGGTTCCGGGATTCGGTCAAGTTCAGGCGCGGCCGCGCTTTCCGGAGGAATCTCCCAGCCCTGGTCGAGCGCGGCGCGGCGGACGCGATCGGCTTGCCGCCGGCGGCGCAGCAGGGCCCACAGGCAGAGCGTAAGCACCCCCCACCCTCCTCCGGCCAGGACCCAGGTCGCAAACCCGTACCGTCGGCGAAGCGAGCGTCGCCACTCGCGCTCGAATTGGGGCAAGGTGAGGCCGGTCGTAGCCTGAACGCTCGCCTCGAAATCTTCGCCCGCGCCCAGGCGCTGGAGGAGGGGACCCAGGGTCCTCGAAGGGTTCCTCCGGGCCAGCTCGGTCACCGCGGAGACGGCCAGCGCGTAGGCGGCGTCTGCGGTAGAGGCCGACCCCCGGAGCGCTCCATCCAGACCCCGCAGGTCCGGCACCGCGCCACGCACGACAGCCAGGTTCAGCTCCAGAGTGCCGAGGCGCTCCCACTCGCCGGCGGCCCAGGCGGCGTAGCCCTCGTCGAACCACAAGGGCACCCTGACACCGACTGCCTGGTGAAGAGCGAGGTGCGCCAGCTCGTGGCGAAGAGTTCGATAGAGGTCGTCACCATCGGCCCGGAGCAGGATGGTGCGGACCCCCGGCAGAGCGACAGCCGCCCCCCAGCCAGGTGCTCGGCCGGAAGAGAGCGAATCGAGCCGGCGGGCATCAGGCACCAGGATCAGCCGCAGGGGGCCCGGGTCGCGGCGACCCAATCCGGGCCACTCAGTGGGTTGGTCGGCCCGTCGGGCCAACTCGGTGGCAAGCCCCAACTGCCCCGGCCACGCGACCGCGGTTACCTGGCCAACCCGTATAGCCGTTGGTTCGTCCTGGAGCACCGGTGCGGGAGCTCCAACGATCACACTGAGGATGACTACGAGAGCGGACTGCGCGGGACTTCACCTCCAGCCGACGCCACTTCCAGCATTTCCTGGCACCGTTTGGCCCATGGGTTGAATTTGTTCGCCTTGTAGCCCTCGCTCCAGACCCGAACCGCTTCCTCCCGCTCGCCCCCGAGCCAGAGGGCTCGCCCCAGCTCGAAGTACGCCTCGATCAGGTTCGGACCCAGCTTGAGCGTCTTCCGGAGAAAGGTCTGGGCGTCCTCGTACATCTCGCGCTCGAGATATACCAAACCAAGATAGTAGTGCGCGTAAAGGGTGGCTTTGCGGTCGTTGTCGAGCCGGATCGCCTTCGACAGGTGCTCGATCGCTTCGCCAAAGATTCCCTTCTTGAGGCAGATGTACCCGACATTGATGCGAGCCAGCGCGTTGGCCGGCTCCTTCATGAGTACCTTGGAGAAGTTCCCCAACGCATCATCGTAATTCTCGTTGAGCATCTGGGCCCAGCCCAGCAGTGAGGTGGCCTCCACCGCGCCGGGCGACAGGGCCAGCGCCCGGTCCAGCGCTTGGATGGCTGCGGTGTAGTCACCGAGCGATATGAGGCTCCAGCCTTTCTCTATATATGTCGAGGCGCCGAGATGGTCGGCATGGACCGCGGGGCGGACCCCGTTGAATTGCGGAGCTGGGGTGGTATCGGCCACGCTGCTCGCCTGCTTGTACCGTTCGACCAGTCCCCGGATTTCCTCCTTGATCTCGCCGAGGTCGGTCAAGGCTCCATCCACTCGCTTGAAGAGGGCGATGATGTCCCGCTTCACCGCGTCGCGATCGGCCGCGCTGAAGGTGTCCACCCTGCCGGCGATCTGCTGCAGTTGGGTGCGGAAGGCGGTAAGCCAAGCCTCGGTCATTTATGCCGCTCCGAGCTCACTCAACGCCAGCCGCTCGGTCGAGGAGAGCAGCTTCCGGGCGTTCAGGATGATGATGGTGCGCCCGGGCCGGGCGATAATGCCGGCGATATACACCGCCGCTAAGCCGCTGACGACGGGTCCCGGCGCGGCGATCGTGGTGCTGTCGACCCGCAATACCTCGCGGACTTCGTCCACCAGTACGGCAATCCGCTGGGCATCGAGCTCCAACACCATCAAGCGCGTCTCCTCACGAATCGGAGCGTCCAGCTCGAACCGCTTACGCAGATCGATGACCGGAACGGCGCCTTCACCGTAGGGCATCACCCCCTCCAGGAATTGCGGGGCCTTGGGGAGCGGCGACGGTTCGGAATAGCGCAGGATTCGCTCGACCTGCAGGATGTCGAAGGCGAATTCCTGGCGGCCGACTCTGAAGGTCACGACCTGGACATCATCGGCGGCGTTCATGTCGATGCAGCCTCCATCAAGCGTGAGCTCAGCGCCGACAGATCCAGGAGCGGCACCAGTCCGTCGGCGTGCCGGGCGACCCCGACTGCCCAAGGCAGGGTTTCACCCGGGGGCACCGGAAGAGCGGGCTCCCGCACCAGGATTTCCGCTTCTTCGATCTCGAGACACACTCGCCTGCCGTCCACGGTCACGACAACCCCGATGTTCCCCGCCATAGGCGGGTAGCGGACTCCCTCCAGCAATGAGCCGAGATGCACCAGCGGAACCATTCGCCCGTGTATCGCCACCAGGCCCCGAACTGATGGCTCCGTCACGGGGACCGGGTGCACCTCACCCAGCGGGGTCACCTCGACCACGTGCGACAGTTGCAATCCGACCTGCCGGCCCCCCGCCCGGACCAGGAGAAACCCGCTCGCGCCGCTGCTCACCGCTGCCTCAGTTGACCGAGCTCGGCCGCGATCCGTCCGGCCATGTGAGCGATCGGCAAAACGTAGCGGACACCTCCTGCGTGCAGCGCCGCGCCGGGCATCCCGTAGATGGTTGCGCTTTCGCGGTCCTGGGCCATCCCGATGCCGCCCGCATCATGGATCCGTTTGAGTCCCTCCGCGCCATCCCTCCCGATGCCGGTAAGAACTACCCCGATGGCTCGAGCGCCGAACGCACCGGCCACGCTGCTGAACAATGGGTCCGCCGCCGGCCGCACGCCCCATATTGAAGGCCCTTGATCGAGTGCCAGACATAGTCCCTGAGGCCCCGGAGCGACGCGCATGTGGTAGTCCCCCGGAGCCACGTAGGCGGTATCGGCGAGGAGCGGCATCCCATCCTGGGCCTCCACCACTCGGAACCTGCTCTGCGCGGCCAGCCGTTCCGCCAAACTCCGGGTGAACTTGGCCGGCATATGCTGCACGATGACGATGGCGGCCTCCTGCCCCGTGGGGATGTGCGGTACGATCGCCGCTAGCGCCCTGGGTCCTCCGGTAGACGCCGCGATTGCGACGCATATCCGCGCCTGCCCTGGGGCCGCGGCCTCTGTTTTGGAGCTCGGCTCGATGGCACGTCGCTCACCGAGTGCCAGACGCTTGATATCGGCGGACCGGGCGGCGCGCAGCACGGTCATGAGTCGCTCGGCAAACCGTGCGATCGCGGCGGCGCCACGCTCATCTTCTTTGGCTACCAGATCCACCGCGCCCAGCTCGAGCGCGCGTATCGCCGCGGCGGCTCCGGCACCAACGTGTGCGCTGACGACCACGATGGGCCGCGGCGACTCGGCCATGATATAGCCGATGGCGCCGAGGCCATTGAGCTCGGGCATCTCCAAGTCCATCAGCACGAGGTCCGGCGCGTGGGCGCGGACTTTCCGGAGCGCGTCCATGCCGTCCCTCGCGGTGGCGACCACGCGAAATTCGCCCGATCCCTCCACCACGTCGGTGAGCAGGCGGCGGAAGAAGGGACTGTCGTCGACCACGAGTACCCGGCTCGGATCAGAGATGCTGGATACCATGGGCCACCGTGCTGATTTCCACCCGACCGTCGCAGACGCGAAGACGCACCGTGCGCCCGAAATCACCGCCTACCGCCTCGCCCACCAGCGGAACTCCGTGCGCGTGCAGCGCCTGTCGAGCCGCCACCAGGTTCCGCTCGCCCATCTGGATGGTTCCCGGCGGGGCAAGCGCGGCAAACATGCTGGCCCCTCCCGCCAGGCGCCCTATGATGCGTTCCGGGTGGGCTCCATCCGCCTTCATCAGCTCGAGTAGCCGAGGGACGGCCGACTGAGGGAACTTGGCCGGGTTGCCTCCCAGCCGGCTCAATGCCGGAGACGGCAGCAGGGTGTGCGCCAGCCCTCCGACCCGAGCCTCGGCATCGTAGAGGAGAATCGCCACGCAGCTCCCCAGACCCACCGTCACCAGGACGTCATCGGCGACTCCGATTCGGAGGTCGGCGACTCGGACAAAAACCTCCCGGCCGCTCATGCCGCGCGCCGATAAATCCGCTCGCGCGGATCCAACAGAGTGAGCCGGTCCCGGGCCGGACCGAAGAGCGTCTCGACCTTGCCCAGAACCAGAAAGCCACCCGGCGCAAGCGCGTTCGCAAAAGCGGTGAACACCCGTTCCTGGGTCGCACGTCCGAAGTAGATGATGACGTTGCGGCAGAGAATCAGGTGATAGTCATTCCGCGGCGGAGGATCGGTGCTCAAATCCGATGCGTGCACTACCACCCGCCGCCGCACTCGGTCGATAACCCGGCACTCAGCACCGTCCTTCTCGAAGTAGCGCTCGGCCAAACCGGTTGGGACCTCGGCAAGTGACTCCCGGCGATAGCGGGCCGCTCGGGCGCGCTCCAGGCATTGGCGGTCGATGTCGGTGGCATCGACGGTCAGCAAATCGAGACGGTCCAGCCTGCCCCGGCTCTCCCAGTGATCGGCGACGAGCATGGCCAGGGTGTAGGCTTCTTCTCCCGAGGAACAGCCGGCGCTCCAGGCACGGACCTCGCCCTGTTCTTCGGAGCAGATCTCGTCCAGCAGGGTGGCACGCAAGAGATTCCAGGTCTCGGCATTGCGATAGAAGCGGGTGACGTTGATGGTGATTGCGTCCTTCAGGCGCTCGTACTCCTCCGGGCTCCGATCGAGCACCACCTGATAGTCGGAGTACGTCTGGGCCCCGCATGCTCGCATCCTGACCGCGATCCGCCGGCGCAGACACTTGTCCTTGTAGGCATCGAGCGGAAGCCCTGCCGCCTCGGCGATCTTTCGGATAAGCGCCGAAAACGCCGCCTCATCGGCCGACCTCATTGGGAGAGGTCCAGCATCTCGAGGTTGGCCCGCGCAAGCTGATGCCCTGGATTGAGGGAGGTCGCCTGGGCCCAGCTCTGTCTCGCACGGACGTGATCTCGCCGCTTGTACGCGATGTTGCCGAGCTTGAAGTAGAGATCATCACCGAGCTCGGGGCTGAGCTTGGCCGCCCGCTCGTAGGCTTCCGCGGCCTCGTCATACCGCCCGTTGCGATAGAGGACGTCGGCCAGGTTCTTGGAGACCTGAGGCAAGGCGGCATCCTCGGCCAGCGCCGCTCGCAACATGGCCTCCGCCCCTTGGACGTCGCCGGTCAACTCGAGGAGGACAGCCAGATTGTTCTGGAGCACCGGATTGTTGGGATACGCGGCTACACCCTCGCGGGCCGTGCGCAGCGCATTGTCGGTGTCGTCCAGACCGGAGGCGGCCAGGGTGGCGGCCCAATACCAGAGCGCCGGCAGGGGCTTGCCGTCGAGCAGCTCGCAGGCCCGCGCCAGTCGCCCCTGAGCCACCTTGTTGTCGCCCCGTTTGAGCGCGACAATGCTCCACCCCAGCATGATGCGGGCGTCGTCCTGGGCTCGGCCGGCGGCGTCACCGTACGCAGCTTCTGCCTCGTCCAGACGACCTAACTGTTCCAAGGCGAAGCCCAGATTGTGCAGCGCAGCCGGGCGAGGAACCCCGGCATTAGCCGCCTGCCGGAGGGCTTCGGCGGCGTCTTCCCATCGGGCCTGCCGGATGGCAATGAGACCTAGAAACAAGGGCGCGCTGCTGTCCGACGGACGCAGGTCGATCACTCGCCGGAACTCGCGGAGAGCTTCCTCCAGCATTCCTGCCTTATAAAAGGCCACGCCCAGGTTCCGGTGTTCATCGACCCGGCTCTCATTGACCTTAGGTGCCGCGGCGGTGGAGGTGCCGACCCGATGGGCAAATCCTGCGGTGATGAGCCCAAACAGCGCCTTCCCCACCTCGAATTCCACCAGCCCCGAGTCATCGATCAATTGACGCACGTCGCGGGTGCCGTCGATCAAGGGCAGGAGCCGTTGCTGCTCGATCGAGAGCGTCGGAGCCGACTGGCTGATATGCTGCTGGTCGACGGAAAAGATCAGATCGAATGAGGGGATCTTCTTCTCGATAAGACTCCACTCGTCCACTCGGCGCGCCCCTTCGAGGAGCAGAGCCTCGGGACTGATCCGGACCAGAAAGTCCTCTCGCTCGGGGCGGACCCCCGCCTCGAAGTTGAACGTCCCCGATGTCCAGGTGAACAGGTAGTAGACCGCCTCCTCGATCTGGAGGCGTATGTATTCCTCCAGTTCGCCGCGCGTCAGGGTGCCGAGTCCTACCAGGATTTCTCCGAGCTTGTGCTGCCGATCGTCATCCTGAGCCTCGATGGCCTGCTGCAGCTGCTCGGCGGTGATCCGGCCTTTCCGCAGCAGGATGTCACCCAGGCGATCGCGCCGGTTCACGATCGCGGCGTAGATGATCTGGCCTTCGTCGAGATAGATGGTTCCGAAGTTGTGCTGATCGGCCAGCGCCAGGCAGCCGGTCCGGCGCCCCAGAAACAGGAGCTGGATCACGTCAGGAAGGCTGGCCTCCTTGAGACTGCCTTTGATGGCCATCAGCGCCACTCCTCGACGATCCGGTCGCCAACATCAGGCCAATCCCACACGATCTTTTCGCGGCTCCGCGCCCCGATTACCGGCGCGACAATCCCGCTGGCACGAATCGCGACGGATCGGCGGGGAGGCTTGGCGACGGCGCCCTCGAGCACCTCACGCGCGAGCGCTGCGTTCGGCAGGATGTCCTTGGCCTCGGCTGCGTTCAAGACCCGTTGGAGGAAGCCCTGCACCGCCCGGATCGAGTCGGCCGGCCGTGAGCTCAGATAGCCGGCGAGCTCCAGATCCACGATGCCCACTTTTGCCTGTAGCGAGCGTTCCACCACCTGCTGCCGGATCTCGCGTTCCGGGGCCGGCAAGTCGACCACCAGACCGCCCTCCAGCCGGGTGCGCAGGCGAGCCTCGACCGCGCCCATTTCCGAGAGGGCCACCGCGGAAGTGAAGACCATCTGCCGGCCGGATTCCGCGAGAAAATTAAAAAGGACGAAGAGCTCGTCCTGAGTCCGGTCCTTCTCAGCCACCAGATGCACGTCATCCAACAGAAACGCCCCCGCGCCGCGGTATTTCGCGCGCCAGGAGCCGACGGCACTGCGATCGATCGCTTCGATCAACTCTCCGGTGAACTCGTGCGCGCTGAGGCACGCCACCGGGCCACTTACCCGCTCGGCAAGAGCATTCCCGACCGCGTGCAGCAGGTGAGTCTTTCCTACTCCGCTTGCTCCCACGATGACCACCGGGTTATAGCGGACGGCAGGCTCGGAGACGATGGCCCGCGCCGCCTTCAATGCCACGCGGTTGCCGGCTCCCTCGAACAGTCCGTCCAGCCGCCAAATAGGCAACGGCGCCGGCGGTGGGTGGGCACCTTGACGGGCCTGCTGGGTGACAGCTTCAGCCCCCGAGAGGTCGTCGGGATTTCTGAAGGCGCTGGAGCCGGCGAGAGCCGGCGCCAGTTCCGCGGCCTCGGCGTGGAGCGCCTGCAACCGGCGGACGTCCGTCTCGAACTGGCGCAACACCTGCTCCGGGTCGATGGTCATCTCCTGCTGGAGGAGCGACTCGAGCCGCGCGGTGCTGAACCCTTCACCCTCCCACCGGAGAATGGCCGCCGCGACTTTGGTCCGCCATGAGTCCACCTGCTGAGCGACCGTGGCCGAGACTTCGGAGAGGAAATCGCTAAACTCGTCGACTCTCTCGGTCTTCTCCGCCTTTTCCGCCTTCTCCGCCTTCTCCGCCCTCTCCGCCTCCTCCGCCTTCTCCGTCATCCCCCCGCCGGCGGCGAGCTTCCGCGCTTGCTCCGGCCTCAGGGGCGCATCGCTCACGGCCTGGAACGCTACCAGCCGATTGAGCGCACCGAGCAGCTCGCGCACGTTGTCGATGACCAGGGAGCCGACGGCCTCGAGCACCCCCTCGCCAAACGTGGCGCGTCGCTCTTCGGCCTTCCGCCGGAGAATGGCGACGCGGGTCTCATAGTCCGGGGCCGCGATATCGATGACCAGCCCGCCGGCAAAGCGGCGGATCAGGCGCTCATCCAGCGCTTCGATCTCGGCCGGTGGGCGGTCGCTGGTCAGCACGATCTGCCGGTTGGTGGTCTGCAGCGCATCGCTGAGGCGGAGAAGCTCCGCCTGCATCTCCCTGCGGTGGGTCAGGAACTGTACGTCGTCGACCAGCAGAAGGTCGACATCGATGAAGCGGCGGCGGTACGCTTCGCCCTGGCCGGCGGCAACGGCGGCGTGAAAGGATTCGACGAACTCATCCAGCGTGAGATACTCGACCGACAAGCGAGGGTTGATGGCCCGGGCGGCGTGGCCGATCCCCATCAGCAGGTGCGTCTTTCCCAAACCCGGTCGAGCATAAATAAAGAGCGGGTTATAAACCGTACCCGGTGATTCCGCCACCGCTTTGGCGGCGGTGAAGGCCAGGCGGTTCGCCGCGCCCACGACCAGGGTATCGAACCGGTAGAGCGGGTTCAGCGTGGCCGTCACGCGACGGCACTCCCGGCGGCCAGGCGCTTGAGCACCAGCTCGGAAACCCCCTTGAGGGTCTCGAACACGCCGGCCCCGTGCAGGGCGTCGGCGCCGAAGCTCTGAACCGAACGGAAATTGAGGGCGTCGTCCATCTCCTCCTGGGTCAGGATCAAGTCCCGCGGCAAGTCCTGTTTGTTGTATTGGAATACCACCGGCAGCTGCCGGATATCCACTCCCTGAGCGAGCAGATTGTCCTGCAGGTTTTGCAGGCTTTCCAGGTTGTCGTCGAACCGCCTGGCCTGACTGTCGGCTACGAAGACGACCCCGTCGGCGCCTTGGAGCACGAGTTTGCGGGTGGCGTTGTAATAGCTTTGCCCCGGAACGGTGTAGAGCTGGAACTTGGTGGTGAAGCCGGATATGGAACCCAGTTCCAGCGGGAGGAAATCAAAGAACAGGGTACGGTCGGTCTGGGTGGCAAGGGACACCATCCGACCGCGCCGAGCCTCGGGTACCCGTCCGTAGACGTACTGCAGATTGGTCGTCTTACCGGAGCGGCCCGGTCCGTAGTAGACGATCTTACAGGTGATCTCACGCGCGGCGAAGTTGACGAGAGACATTTCCGGTTACCGCCCAAAGAGTTCTTTGAGGCTCGTGTCGAGCTCGCGCTCGAAGTTTTCCGGCAGCGGTGCCTTGGGGGATTGCTCTCGCGGCGCCGCGGTGACCAACTCTTCCACCATCTGATCGAAGAACAGCTGGACCAATCCGATCGAGGTCTCGGCGCCAAAGACGACCAGCCCGATCCACCGGCCCCGGGGGGTGCCGAACGCCGAGAGCATGCAGCTCTGCCGGTTCCCGCCATGCACCAGCGCGGCAAAACGAGGCGACCCCATGATCCGGGCCAGCTCTTCGGTGGACGCGACGATCGCCGCTCCCAGCGCGGCCGCGGTCATCACCTCGACCGAACGAGAGAATCCGTGTTGCGCCACGACCTGGCCGGAGGTGGTCATCAGCAGGATGAGCCGCGCAGAGGATTCAGCGATAAACGTCTGCAATGGCTCCGCGACCCAGGGCTCGAGGGCGCGCATCAGACCAGGCGACCGACCGCATCGAGCATCTGCACCCGGGCGAGCCCCAGATTCGCGTCCGTGCCGGCCACGGCAACTAGTACGAGATCGCTCCTGCCCGGCGCGGCCAGCACGGACCCGCTGT
Organism: Gemmatimonadales bacterium; assembly: GCA_036506575.1. GTDB lineage: Bacteria > Gemmatimonadota > Gemmatimonadetes > Gemmatimonadales > GWC2-71-9 > CAVVWJ01. The sequence goes on from DASXRM010000112.1 coordinate 22,236, forward strand.
TGCCGCGCAGGTGGACGAAGGTCGGAGCACGCATCCCCGCGCAATTGGTGGCGCGGTCCAATCGGTGAACCAGGCTGGCCGCCAACGCGGCGACGGCCCGTCCATCAATCCCGTCCATCAGCCGCTCGGCGACAACCAGCCCGTCGGTGCCAGAGATCAGCAGCGACCCGCGGACCCCCGGCACCTGGGTTACCTGCTCGAGTGCCGCCTCGGCTTCGCTCATGCGTGCCGCTCCAGCCACTCACGCGCCTGGCGCGCCGCCCGCTCGGCCAGCAGACCCAGCCGAGCCATTGGCAGCGACGCATCCCGCACCGTGAGCAGCAGGGTATCGGGAGTCGGCGCTACGAGGAACAGGTTTCCTTCCGGTGACTCCACCGCGATCGCCTGCCAGGTACCCAGACCCAGCAGCCGACTCGTGCGCGTCGCCTCCCTGGACACCCCCGCGAGCTCAGCCGCTACCCGGTCGCCGACATCTTCGTTGCTCGGGCTCAGAAGCGTGCCGTTCAACCGGAGTCCGTTGCCATCAACCAGCATCACTCCCTGGTCACCGTTCCCGTTCGGGGAATACACGGGAACCGCTTCCGGGGGAGTCTCGACACCGGCTGGCGGGGAGCTGACGAGGTCGGGTGACGCATCGGTGGTAGGTACGGCACCGACCGAGCTCCTTATCCGGTCAATGGCTTGCCGAATCGACTTGTCATCCGGATCGATCTCCGCCGCCCGGCGCAGATGCTCGACCGCGGCCGGAACATCTCCGGCCCGGAAGTAGAGGAAGGCGATCCCCTTTAGAGCTCCGATTCTCATCGGGTCAAACCGCAGCGCTTCAGCCCAGGCATCGAAGGCGCCGGCGAGATCGCCTTGATCCCCCAGAATGCGTCCCATCAGGTCGTGGGCATCGGCCAGGGATGGATATCGAGCGAGCCCGCCGCGAGCGACCTTGTATGCCGCGTCGAGCTGTCCTCGCCGGCGCAACGCTTCGCCTAGCTCCAGGAAAGCCAGGCTGGACGGCTCTTCGGCCAATCGGGTAGTCAGCGTCCGGATCTCGTCAGTCACGGTAGCTCTCCAACTCCTCCGCCAAAGTCTCCGCAGCCTGGCGCAGGCGCTCTATCGCGGGCCCGAGAGCCTCCTCCGCGGGCGTGCGCGTCCCCAGGCGAGCCCAGCTGGTCCAGGTTTCCGCGGCTCCCCGGAAACGCCCTAACGCCGCCTGGCAGAGTCCGAACAAGCGGCGGGCCTCGGGCAGGAGCGGGTCGGTCCGCAATACCTCCTGCAATGCTTTTGCGGCCTTCTCGAACTCACCCTTCGCCAGCGCCTCAAGGGCCGGAGTCAGCGACGTGCCGTGATCCCGGCCGTTGTCCGCTGACCCGCCGGTGTCGTCGAGGACGATGACGCCGGCGGCAGCCAGCGCGTAAACGGTACGGGCCACGTCGAACTCCGATTTCCCGAGCGCATCGGCCAGCGCGTGCAGGTCGCGTTGGCCGTCCACGGCGGCGAGAACCTCCCATTCGAACGGTACCAGATCGAGTCTCCCATTGGCCGGACCGTCGGGCGGCGGCAGCCTGGGAACCACCCGCAGGTGGGGCACCTTCGATTCGATTCTCGACCACTCATCGAGCCGCCGGGCCGACTCCATGAGCAGCCCCTCGGTCGGTATCCGCTCCGGCGATTCCACGAGCGCTTCGCAGGGCGCGCCCTCCTCGAAGCGAAAGTGACCTTCCGTCCAGCCCAGGAGATCGAGGATGGTTTCTTCGACCTGGGCTCTGAGCTGCCGGTCGAGCTCCCGCCTTGCGATGGCTCCCATGGCCACGAGGATGTCGCCTAGCCGTCGGGAGTCGCCCTTCTCCTGGAGAGCGAGCGCCCGGTCGAGGTCCTTCGCCGAGATCTTGTTCAGCCGCACCAGTCGGGCCCCGAATCGCTGGGGGTTCTTGCCCAGAGTCGCGGCAACAACCCCTCCGCGTTCGAAGGAGACCGAGGCGGCGGTCTGCCGCAGCTCCGAGGTGACCCGCAGCACCCCGCTCTTCCGGCCCAGGTCGAGCAGCTGGAAGACGTCCTGGATGTGGAACTCCTTTAGGGGACCCTCGAGCGCCACGGCTCAGCCCGCGCTGGCGAAGATGTGCTGCAGGTCCCGCGCGGAACGGGCTCGGCTGCGAGCCTCGGTCGCAAATGGACCATCGGGATCCAGTTGGATCACCCGCTCCCACACCTGCACCGCGCGATCGAACTGGCGCTACCGGGCGAAGCCGGTGCCCTGGTGATACAACGCCGCCGGGTGGTCCGGATCGAAGCGCAACACTCGGGCAAAGGCTTCCAGCGCCGGCACCGTCCGTCCGTCCTCGAGCAGGGCCCGGCCCAACGCCGTCAATACTTCCAGCTCGTAAGGATCGGCCTCGAGCACTTCCACCAACACCGGAATAGCCGCTCGAGGGGACTCAGTTCGGCGAATGAGATCCGCCAGCGCCAGCGCGGCCGCGCCGTAGGTGGGTAACAGATCCAGAGCGCGCTCGTAGGCAGCCCGGGCTGCCGACCAGTTGTGCCGCTCCTCCTCCATGGTGCCGAGCTCGTACCAGACTCGCACCAGCGAGGGATCGAGCTGCAGAGCCGCGTTGAAAGCGGCGAGTGCCCCGGCCCGATCACCCAGACGGACCGAGGCCTGAGCCTCCAGATGGAAGAGATCGGGCCGGCCGTGCGCGAGTCCCTGGGCCTCACGAACGCAATCGAGCGCACCAGTGGCGTCTCCCAGCGCGAGCCGCACCCTGGCGCGGGCGGCCAGGACCTCGATATCACCCCGGACGCGGGCGGCGAGATCGTCGGCCAGTCGAGCCGCGTCGCCGGCCCACCCCAGCGCTAGCAGAGCCCGGATTTCGCCGAGCGTCGCGGTCCGATCGCCGGGCGCGATCGCGCGTGCCTGGCGGTAGCGCTCCAACGCCTCACCATAGAGTCCGCGTTTGGCGAAAATGTCGCCGAGCAAGACAGCCGTGGGGCCGCGGGGAGCGCCGCGGGCCGCCGCACGAGTCAGCTCGTTGGAGGCTAACTCGAGCAGGCCCTTCGTAATCAGATCGCGGGCGACGGCCAGCGACTCTTCGGCGGGGCCCGACGGGGGGGGAACCGCGGGCGCGAGCTCCTCGAAGAGCCGGTCGAGCGTCGGGGAGTCGAAGGTGAACTCACCGGCAAGCTCATCGCCGCTCACGTCCGCGATCAGGTCCGGGGCGATGGCGATCGTCGGATCCTCATACTGGAGATCGATGGCCAGCGCGAACTTCTGAGGCACGTACAACGGCTCGAGCTCCAGCGCCCGCTTGGTTTCGCGCAACGCGCCGTCGAAGTCGCCCAGCTGGCTCAGCACGAAGCTCAGGTTATAGTGAGCCGCGGCCAGATCGGGATCCACGTCTACCGCGCGGGCGAATGCGTTCCGCGCGTCGTCATAGCGCTTGAGCTCCACCAACACCAGGCCGAGTCCGTTCCATCCAACCGCGCTGGCCGGCTGCTCGGCGAGAGCTCGCTGGTATTCCTCCAGGGCCGACTTGTGCTGGCGGCGCTGCAGCAGAAGGAGCGCCAGGTTGAGCCGAGCGGTTAAGAGCGGCTGGGGACCGGCCAGTGCCTGATCGAACGCCGCTACTGCAGGCTCGCTGGAGGCCTCGCCGGCGCGGATGACGCCCAGATTGTTCCAGCCCAACTGGTAGGCGGAGTCGGCCGACACGGCACTCTGATACGACGCCAGCGCCTCCGCTCGCCGGCCCGCCTGATGGAGACAGACGCCTCGCTCATTCCACAGCTTGGGCGAGTCGGAGTATTCGTTGACCAGGGTATCGTAGAGCTCGAGCGCCTTCGTGAGATCCCGGCGTAACAGGTGAACCTCGGCCATAGCCTGGAGATTGAGCCGGCGATCCTCTCCTGCATCCAGGGCGAGCTGGTATTCCCGGAGCGAATCGTCGTAATAGCCCTTCTGCCGCAGAGCCAGGCCGAGATTGTAGTGCGCGAGGAGAGCGCCGGGAACCGACTGCGGAGCAGCGGGACCGCGGGGCTGCGGGGCAGTAGCACTGGGGGGCGGCGGGGCAGTCACAGGCTGTGACTGTGAAGCACCGTTGCGATCGCCAGGTGCAGACTGCCCGCCCAACCCGCTTTCCCGCTTTCCCGCTGCCCTGCTGCCCCGCTGCCCGCCTGTCGTCAGCGCAAGGTTCGCCTGGGCTCGACTCAGCATTGGGTTCAGCTCGACGGCGCGCTTGGTGGCCGCGCGGGCGGCCTCGTGCTGGCCCAGATCGCCATACACAAACGCCAGGAGATAATGCGCCTCGGCGTAATCCGGCTGGCGGGCAACCGCCTCCTTCAGGGCGACCAGCGCGAGCTCGGTGAGTCCGCGGTTGTACAGGACCTCGCCGCGATAGAATCGCGCAACCGGGTTGTCGGGCTCCTGGTCGCAGGCTCTCGCCAGCCAGTCGCTGGCGGCATCCAGGCGGCCTCGCGCCTTCTCGGCCAATCCGAGCTGCAGCATGGCCGGGACATCGGTCGGATGGCTCGCCAGCAGGGCCTCGAATTCGGCGACGGCGTCCTCGTGGCGACCCAGCATGGCATAGGCACGACCCAGCTCCCAGCGGGCTTCCCGATCCGTGGGAGTGTTTTTGGCGCGCTCCCGAAGCTCTTCGATCCGCCGGTCGTAGTGCCCGCTGTCGCGATACGCGATCTCCAGATTGGCCTGCGCCACCTGCATCTTAGAGTCGAGCTCGAGCGCGCGGGCAAACTCGCTGATCGCTTCGTCGATCAACCCCTTCTGGTAGTAGAGAACGCCGAGATTGTTATGAGCTCCGGCGTCAGAAGGGTCGATCCGACGGGCGAAGGAGCGGAGCACCGTGAGATCGCGCTCCGAGAGCGCTGGCGCCGGCATGGTGCTAAGGAAGGCGAATGGCGTCGAAGATGGACCGCAGCGACGATACGTCCGGCAGCAGCAGGAAGTGCCCTCCGAGAGGTTCAGCGGCTCCTTCGACCCGGAAGGACGTCTCCACGCAGAAGGCGTAGTCCCGATCGTGCCCGAAATTGACGTGAGCCGTGGTCAGGACGGCGCCGCTGAGGTCGATCACCAGACTGGGCACCGAGGGTACCAGCATCATCCCCATGAAGTCGCTCAGCGCGTTGAGGTAAGCGCTGGCCAGGATATTACCGGCTTCCTTGAGACCGGACTGCTCCATCTCGCCCATCTCGGTCGTAGTCCCCATCGGCCGGCGGAAGAGAAAGTCGCATAAGGTCTGGGCCGCCCGCAGAGGGAACAGCACCATCGCCCGTCCGGTGAGATCGCCCATCATGTGCATGAGGACGGCGGCGATCACCGAGTCCGGGGTGCCGACCAGATCGCAGGCATCCTCCAGGGGGCGCACGTAGACCCGGGGCACGGTGATCATGATGGTCCGATTGGTCATGCCGGAGAGCGCGGTCGCAGCGTGGCCCGCCCCGATGTTAGCCACCTCGCGGATGGCGTCGAGTTGCGACTCCTTCAGGTCCCGCACGTCTTCCATGCCGTCCTCCTAAAGGAGCGCCGCGGCGTCGAGGATGAGCGCCGGCGCACCATCGGCGAGAATCGTCGCGCCGCCTACAAACAGGGGCAGCCCTCGGGGAGCATCGAACGGCTCGACCACGATGTCCTGCTGCCCAACCAGAGCGTCTACCACCAGCGCCGTGCGCCGCTCTCCTACCTCGAGAATGATGGTCGGGCGGCGGGACGCGGCCACCTCCGAGCGGGCAGCCACCAGGTCGCGGAGATGCACCGTCGGGATGACCTGATCCCGAACCACGAGTGCTTCGCGATCCCGGATGGCGGTGACTGCCCGGCGGTCGAACTCCACGGTTTCGGCCACATAGGCCAGCGGCACGGCATAGCGTTCGCCACCCGCTTCGGTGAGCAGCGCACGCACGATCGCGAGGGTGAGGGGGACCCGAATCAAGAACGTGGTGCCCCGCCCCAACTCGGTGCGCACCTCGAGCGTGCCGCCCAGGGCGCGGACCCTGGTCATGGCGACATCGACGCCGACCCCACGGCCGGACACGCCGCTGACCACCTGCGCGGTGCTGAACCCCGGCCGGGCTAGGATGCGCACCAGAAGGTCGTCGGTCAGGGCATCGGTCTCGGGTGCGGCGCCTTCCCGGCGAGCCTTAGCCAGAATCCTCTCCCGGTCAATGCCGCGGCCATCGTCCACCACCCGGATCGCCACGGTATTCCGCTCTCGGGTAGCGGAGAGGAGGATGCGTCCCTGCGCCGGCTTGCCCGCAGCCCCGCGATCTCCCGGCGACTCGATGCCATGGTCGGCCGCGTTGCGGATGAGATGCAGCAAAGGCTCACCGATCTCATCCAGGATCGAGCGGTCTAGCTCGATCTCCTCGCCTTCCATGTCGAACCGGATCTGCTTTCCCAAGTCGCGCGACAGATCACGCACCAGCCGAGGGAACCGCTCGAACACCTCTCCCACCGGGGTCATCCGCGCGGCAATCACCTCTCCCTGCATGGCGGAGACCAGGCGGGAGATGCGTTCGGTCAGCTCGGCGAGGACCGGGTCCTGCGCCTCGCTCGACAGCGCGCTCAACCGGTTCTTGGCGACCACCAGCTCGCCGACCTGCTTCATCAGCAGGTCGAGCCGGCGAAGCTCCACCCGAATCTGGCGACCGCCGCTGCGCGCCTCGCTCGCCGACGTGATCGATTCCTCGAACCGTACCACCTCCACCTCTCCCACCGACCGGAGCGCCGCCTCGACCTCGGCGTCAGAAGACTTGGTCTGAAGCCGGAACGAGAAACGCCCATCGAACTCGTCTTGCTCGAGCTGGGCGGCGGGAGGGCGCAGGCCGCTCACCGCTCCCAGGCGCTCGGCACGGCGGAGAACCAACGCCGCCCGGGCACCGCGCATCACGGCGCCCGAACGGATGCTCACCTGCACCGGGCGCGTGCGAGGAGCGTCGGAGGCCCGCCGAGACGGCAGCGGATTGGCCACCGTCTCCGGGTCCCGCGGCGTCTCAGCCACAACCGTATCCAGCTCGGCAATCAGAGTTCCGTCGGCGATGCCCTCGGTGCCTGCCGCCGCCGCTTCCACCCCCCGGCCCAGGGCGTCCATGGCGCGGAAGAGGAGTTGGAAGATCGCGGGATTGGCCGTGAGCCGTCCCTGCCGCAAGCCATCCAGCAGGTTCTCGACCTTGTGGGCCAGCTCGGCCACCACGGTGTAGCCCATGGTGGCGGCCATACCCTTGAGGGTGTGGACGGCGCGAAAGAGGCGATCCACCGGCTCGACCGCGGCCGGCTCTCCTTCCCACTCCAGGAGCGAGGTGTTGCAGGCCCTAAGGTGCTCGCGACTTTCGGCAACAAACAGTGCGGCGTACTTGGAGAGGTCCATGAGTTACGCCAGGACGCGCTGTACCGCCTCGAGCACACGGGATGGCTGGAAGGGTTTTACCACGAAGTCCTTGGCGCCCGCCTGGATCGCCTCGACCACCAGCGCTTGCTGCCCCATCGCGCTGCACATCAGAATCTTGGCTTCGGGATCGGTCTTACAGATCTCCCGCACGGCCTCGATACCACCCATATCGGGCATCACAATATCCATCGTCACGAGGTCAGGCTTGAGTTCCCGGTACTTCTCCACCGCCTGCAACCCCGATTCGGCTTCTCCGACGACCTCGAACCCGGCCTGGCTCAGGATATCGCTGATCATGGTTCGCATGAAGATGGCGTCATCGCAGACGAGCACAGTGTGATTCACAGACTGCCTCCGTGCGGGTTAGCGAGTCGGGAGAGCCTTAGCCTCCGAGGATCGGCGCGAACACGGCCTCGACGTCGAGCAGGATGAAGTGCCGGTCGGCTTCTGATCCGACCGCCTTCACCAGCCGAGGGTCAACCCCGGGAAGGTCACGGCGTTCCACCACCGAATCGGCCGGCACCT
>DASXRM010000113.1:0-16855 GCA_036506575.1 Gemmatimonadales bacterium
GGGGCCTGGATCGGCGCCGCATTGGGCGGGAAACAGGCTTCTCTCCTCCAGCCGACGAAAAGGGGGGCGATCCAGCTTGCAGTTGCAGGGGGGATGATCTGGCTCGGCGTACAAGCCGGCACGGCCGTGCTGCTTCGGCCCTGGGTCCCCTCGGAGCCTCTTCGGGTTGAATGGAGACGCTCCGCGGCCGGTCACGCCGGGTTCGCGGGGAGGGTGACTTCGGCGTTTGTATCGGGATCGGCCGTGCCCGACGGGTCGACACCGTCAGACTCGGAGCTCGCTACTCGCCTGGGGGAGGGGCGGGTTCACCTTGAGCTCGGGCTGACCTCCGGCGGCATTACGTCGGGCTGGTCCACCGTTTTCCAGCTGGTGGGCTCGCATGGCCCGCTGCTGGCGGTGGAGGCCGTCGGTACTGACCTGGCTTTTCAGCCCCCAGCGCGCGCATACCGCCTGCGGTTACGAAGCCCCACCCTCCGGCTTCCGGCAGCGCTCCCCTCGAGACCGGGGATGCCGTTGCAGTTTGCCGCCGGAGAGCAGCACGATACCCTGTGGGCCACCTCAAGAATCGCCGGCGTTCGGCGCCAGGCCCGCCAGACGCTCAGCCCGAGTTTGGGGTGGAGTCTGCTGATCCCCTTCAGCTACGCCTACGGCCCCGAGGTCCACCTGCTTACAGGATTGTGGCTCGCTGGGCTGCTGGCGCCAATTGCATATTGGTCCGCACACACGCGCGGCAACGGTTATCGCCTGACCCTGGCTCTGGCTTTGCTCCTTCTAGCCGGACTGGGGCTGATACCTCTGGTCGCGGGCTATCCGGCGGTACACTGGTCCGAGTGGCTGGCGGGGGGCGCCGGCCTGGCCGTTGGGTGGGGCGCCCACGGAGCCGCGGCTTATCTTGGAGATAGATGCGACTCTCCTTCCACCAGAGAATCCTGCTGACCTTGATCTGCCTCGGCGCGGTTCCCACCGCGGCGGCGATTCTGGGTTGGGGTCTGACCATCCGATCGACGACCCGAGCTCCCGGTGCCCGCGATGCCATCGAGGAAGTTGCCACCTCCGGCAGACTGCTCCTGCAGACCATCGACTCCACCCGGCTGCAACTGGAGGAACGCCACGCTCTGGCAGAGCACGCGACGAAGTTGAATACGGCGATCGGACAGTTCCAGCGCGCCGACACATTCAGCCGTTACTACTATGCCGGTCTGGGCCTTCTCATTCTTCTGCTCGGCGGAGCATTTCTCTACGCGTCGGTTCGATTCGGTGGGCATCTCTCCCGCCAGTTGAGCCGCCCGATCGAGGAACTGATTGGGTGGACAGGGAACATTCGAAGAATGGAGCCGCTTCCCCCGGATCGGCCCCGCCGGGGGGCACCAGAATTCGCGGCCTTACGTACGGCTCTTCGGGAGATGGCGACCGGCCTGGAACGAGCCAGGGCGCAGGAGATCGAGGCTGAACGGCTCCGGGCCTTCCGCGAGACCGCCAGGCGAGTAGCCCACGAGATGCGCAACCCGCTCACCCCGATCCGGCTGGCCATAGCTCAGCTATCCCGCTCGGCAGGCGCAGAACACCGGGAGGCCATCGACGTCCTCGCCACCGAATCCGACCGCCTGGAGCAGCTCGCTTGCGAGTTTACCGAGTTCGGCCGTCTGCCGGAGGGACCCGCGGCTCCGGTCGATTTCACCGAGCTGCTGGGGGAGCTGGCCCGCACCTCCCTGCCGGGCACGATGCGGGTGGATCTGCGGCTGGATCCCGCGACGCCCGTCCTCCTGGGGCACTACGACCCGTTACGGCGAGCGTTCAGCAACCTTCTGCGCAACGCCGCAGAGGCCTGCGACCAGCAAGGTGACCTAGAAATCACCGCTGCGCCCGAGAATGGCGGCGGGGTGCGCATCGAGATCCGCGATCACGGTCCCGGGGTTCCCCCGGCGATGGTGGACCGCGTTTTCGATCCCTACTGCACCGGCAAACCGGGGGGAACCGGCCTGGGTCTCGCACTGGTCAAGCAGACCATCGAGATGCATGGGGGCACGATCAGCCTTATCGAAACACCCGGGGGCGGAGCGACCTTTGTGGTGCGGATGGTCTCGCGGTGACCGGCAGCGCACAGATTCTCCTGGTCGATGACGAGGCCAATATCCGCCGCATGCTGGGCGCCCTGCTCCGGAGCGAGGGATTTGCCGTCACCGAGGCCCCCAACGGGAATTCGGCGCTGCTTCTGTTGGATGAGACCAACCCCGACGTCGTGTTGCTGGACCTCTTGATGCCCCCCGGCCCTGATGGGCTGGAGACACTGACCCGATTGCGTGACCGAGGGGACGCGGCCCCGGTCATCATGATGAGCGGCAAGGCGCAGCTCACCGATGCGGTACGCGCCGTCAAGCTGGGTGCCTTCCAGTTTCTGGAGAAGCCACTGAGCCCCGAGGCGGTGCTGGTCACCGTGCGAGCCGCCCTGGAGCTCAATCGGACCCGGGCGGAGAACCGGGCGCTTCACGCCGAGCTGGCCCGACGTGCCACGCTCATTGGCGACGGCCCGGCGATGCAGCAGGTGCGGGCCCTGATCGCAAGGGTCGCCCCTACTGAGGCTCGCGTCCTTATCACCGGGGAGTCCGGGACCGGGAAGGAGCTGGTTGCCGCCGCAATCCACTCCGCGAGCCGGCGCCGGTCCCGCGCGTTCGTCACGGTGAACTGCGCGGCTATTCCGCGGGACCTGGTGGAGTCGGAAATGTTCGGCCATGAGCGCGGCGCATTCACCGGGGCCTCCGAACGCCGCTTGGGCCGTTTCGAGCTGGCCCACGGGGGGACTCTCTTCCTCGATGAAGTCGGCGACCTGAGTCAGGAGGCCCAAGCCAAGCTTCTGCGGACCCTGGAGACCGGTGAGCTCCAGCGTATCGGCGCGGAAACGGCCACCCGGATCGATGCACGGGTGGTGGCCGCCACGAATCGGCAGCTGGGCGACGCACTGAGCAATGGCGGCTTTCGCGAGGATCTCTTCTTTCGACTCAACGTCTTTCCCATCGAGCTCCCCCCACTCCGGCAGCGGCTGGAGGATCTCCCGGCGTTGGTGGCCCATTTGGCCGAGCGAGTCCGGCCCCGCCACGCGGCCACCTTCACCGAGGCAGCGCTCGAAGCGCTGGCAGCCTACTCCTGGCCAGGAAACGTCCGAGAGTTGGCTAATCTCGTCGAACGCCTGAGCATTCTGAGTGGTCCGGTGGTGGATGCGCCGGCGGTGCGGCAGGTACTCCGCGGGGGGGCGACGTCGGCTCCCAACGCAGCCACGTATCCGACGCTGCTCGGCCGCCCCTTAAGCGAGGCCCTGGACGAGTATGAGCGGGGTCTCATCGGGGCGGCGGTAACCCAGGCGCAGGGGAACATGGCGGAGGCCGCCAGGATCCTTCAGACCGACCGTGCCAACCTCTATCGGCGCATGCGCCGACTGGGGCTGGAGAAGAGCGCGGACGCCGAGTCGTAATCAACGCCTTCTCGTGTCGAGAATCTCATGCGCCTGCTAGTTGCCGGCCTTATGCTGGTGCTTGCCTGTCCCCTATGGGGGCAGGACAGCGTGATCGTCATCGACCCCGACGCGCGGCCGAGCGACTCCTTCGTTCGCGGGGGACCACCGCCGGAGGTAGTCACCGAGCTGATAGCGTTCTACAACGACTCGGCCACTACCCGAATGCAGGGCGACGTGACCCTGCCGGCCGGGAGCCGGTTCGAAGGGAAGCTGGCCCTCTACCGAGGGTCGCTTCGCGTGGCCGGACGGGTAGCCGGACCGATTGCAGTAGCCAACGGGACCCTGTATCTGCTGCCTGGCGCGGCAGTGGATGGCGAAATCCTGGTGGTCGGCGGACGTTTGCTGCGGTCGGAGCAGGTAGATCACCTGGGTCCGGAGCGAGTCTATTGGGATGCCGCGCCCATCGTCCGCGGCAACGACGGCCTGCTCGCGTTGCGGGAGCGACGCCGCCCGCTGGGCGAGATCGCGACCGCCCGGGCGACCTTTCAAACCGGGCGGATCCGAACCACGCTGTCGCTCACGACCGGTGGCACTTACAACCGGATCGAAGGCCTGCCGGTACTGTTTGGCCCTCTCTTTGAGTTCCGTCCCTCGGCCCGCTCTTACGCTCGAATCGACCTGCGCGGGATTCTGCGGACCGCCGGAGAGAGCACCGACCTGCGGAGCGATTTCGGCTACGAGGCGCGTGGCGACCTGCGGTTCGGCGGCGGCACCGAGTTCGGCGTCGGCGGGCGCTTGTACCGCGAGGTGGAGCCGGTCGAAGACCAGCCGCTTTCTGCCAGCGAATCCGGGTGGTCGGCGTTTCTGCTCCAGCGCGACTACCGGGACTATTACGAGCGCGAGGGTGTTGCCGGTTTAGCCTACATCCAACCCGATCGTGCGCTCCGCGCCGAATTCTCCCTCAGTAGAGACGCGGAGCGTTCGGTCCGCGCGACCGATCCCTGGTCACTGCTTCGCAACAGCGACCGCTGGCGGCGAAACCCGCTCATCGACGACGGTCACTATTTCATCACCGCCGTACAGGTCGACTTCGATACCCGTAACGACCGGGATCGGCCGACCACGGGCTGGATGATCCGCAGTCGCTTCGAGCACTTGACCAGTGACGACATTGCACCGGTGGCGTTGCCCCTCGTGGTGCGGCCGAGTCCTCCTACGGGCGGCGGCTATGCCACTGACCGCCTCTCGGTGGACGTTCGGCGCTATTCCCGGCTGACCCCCGGACTTCGGGTGAACGCGAGGCTTCGTGCCGATGGCTGGATAGCCGGCGACCGGCTGCCGGTGCAGCGCCGCGTCTCTCTCGGAGGTCCCGACCTTCTTCCGGGGTTCGACTTTCGAGCCCAAGCCTGCTTACCGCGTGGATTCAGTGATCCCTCCACTCCGGCCTTGTGCGACCGCATGATCGTGACCCAGGTCGAAGTACGGACCCGTTTGGGGCTCAACCTGGGTTACCGTCTCCCTGACCGCGAGGGGAGCCGGCCAGGTCGCTTCATCGGCATCGAGGAAGCCGATCTCGTCCTCTTCAGTGACGCCGGCAAGGGCTGGTTGGCCGGTGGCGGGCCTGGGCAGGTGCCGGTCAATCGCCTTCCGGTTCTCAGGGAGTGGGCGCTCGATATCGGTGTCGGACTCGATGCGGGAGAGATCGGGGCCTACTTGGCGAAGAGCGTCTCCGAGGGAGAACCGGTGAAGTTCGTCGTCAGGCTGCAGCGCCGCTTCTAGTGCGACCCCGCCGGGCTGGGCTGCTCCGAGTAACCAGATGGGGTAGCTGGACGCTGGCGCTCGGCATCGGGCTCGCCACTGCCGGCACCCGAGCCCTAGTGGCGCAGGACACGCAAGACGTGCACTTGCGCATAACGCTGGCTCAGGACTCCACGCCCACCGGATCCCGCGCACCGATTGTGCGGTCGGAGAATTTGCTGGGGAGCAACAGCCGATGGCTGTCGGCGCTGCGCTCGGGGCTTCCGGTCAGACTGCACTACCGGGTCGAGGTATGGCGCTCCAGGGATGGTTGGTTCGACTCCTTTGCCCGCCAGGTCGAGTGGGACGTAGTGGTCCGACACGAACCGCTGCTCGACCAATACACCCTGCTCACCTTTGTGGGAGCCGCCCGGCAGGAACGGCGGTACGCCACACTCGACGCCCTGGGTGCCGCGTTGGCCTTTGCCTACCAGGTGAATGTGCGACCCGCTGAAGCCGGACGCTATTACTACGCCGCGTCACTCCAGGTGTCGACCCTGTCCGACTCCGATCTCGACGAGCTGGAGCGCTTTCTTGCGGGTGACCTCGGGCGGGCGGCGGAAAGCGGAGAGAACCTGGGAGACGCGCTGGGGCGCGGCGCAACCCGCTTTCTCCTGCGTCTTGCGGGGCTGCCGAGCCTGCGACTGGAGGCGCGAAGCGAACGGTTTTCGGTACGGTAGGCCCCGACGCGGGCTACACCGTCCCGCCCAACGCCCGCAGCGCCTCGTCTCCGTAGAACAGCTTGATGTACTTGGCCTGGGTCACGGACAGGCGGCGAACCGCCCAGGAGAGATGCACGAAGTGAGGTTCATGCGGTGGCACCAGAGGGTGCATTCCGCACTCCTGGGGAAGATGATTGCCTTTTCGGGTGTTGCAGGAGCTGCACGCCGTTACCACGTTGGACCAATCGTTGTCCCCGCCGCGGGAGAGCGGAACCAGATGATCCCGGGTCAGGCACTCGCGATGCCGTAGGTCGGACTGCCCCCGGTGACAATACTGGCAGCGGTAGCCGTCGCGAGCGAAGAGGAATGTGTTGGTGACTTGGCGACGAAAACGGCGGGGAACATGGACGAACTTGACGAGGCGGATGATTGCTGGTTTGGGAAGTGTCAGACGTTCGCTTCGGACGAAGTCGCCCCCATCCGACTCGACGATCTCGGCTTTGCCCTCTATCACGAGACGCAGAGCGCGCCGTACCGGCACCATAGTGAGCGGCTCGAACGATGCGTTCAACGCCAGACACCGCACGGACATTCTCCCGAATGGCAGTCTGTGGTAGATGCACGAGCCGAGCCCCGCTGGTTACGCTCGGGGCTCAACCACCCTTGGCGAGAACCATGCCGCTGCCCCGGATGGACGTAAGCGGGGTAAGTAGTGATAAATATCGTAATAAACCCCCCGTAGAGGGGCAAGCCGATCCCAAGGCGGGCCGCGGAGCACGCAAATCACAACTGCGGGTGACAATTTGACGGCTATCAATTGGACGAAGTTGAGCGCTCGATTGAACCGGCTGGGGTTTTTCGGGGGAAGGGTTGCCCGGCAGCCGACACACCCTGGGCCAACACCCGTCTCTGGTCGCGATTCAACCCGGCGCAGTATGCCTGTCTTTACTCCAACAAGCTGATCTTCAACCGGTTCTTCGGTGCCTTAGGGCTGCCGGTAGCGAGAATTTTCGGCGTCTACGATCCGACAGTGGGCCGTACCATGGACGGAAGGTCGCTGAAAAGCTCGGCTGACTCCGGGACTGGCTCCCCAGCGTAGCGGATGATGGGTTCGTCTTCAAGGCGATCGAGGGCGTGAGAGGGCACAGCATTCTGGTGTTCGATGGTCCCGCGGAGCACGACCCGAACCGGTTCACAACGCTATCCGGTGAACTCTACGACCCGGAGCGCCTGGTCGCCTTTGCCGACGATACGGCGCGCAGCTGAAACGGCATCGGCCTGGTGCCAACCGGCGAGCGTTCCTGATAGAGGAGCACATCCGCCCTCACCCCAGGCTCGCTGAATTTATCGGACCCACACTCTGCTCGGTGCGCTTCCAAACGATCATCACGGTGAGCGGCAAACCCAAGATCATCGCGGCGGTCTTCAAACTCCAGCCTAAACCGGTGGGAGTGGACCACCTGATATACGGCGCCGTGGGATGTTGGGTCGACCTGGACTCAGGGTGCTTGTCGGCGGCCGTACGCGGGACAGCCTGGAGGACTCCACGACGATCCCCGGCACCGAGAGATCGTTCATCGGATTCCAGCTCCCCGACTGGGAGAAGGCCAAGGAGCTAGCACTCCAGGCCGCCGATGCATTCCCCTGGGCTCGGAGTATCGGGTGGGACGTGGCAATGTCCGGGAGGGGGCCGGTGCTGATCGAAGGCAACGAGGAGTGGTCACTTCGAGGAGCTCTATCGCTCACTCGGCAGGCACGCCGGGCGGTTTACTTCACCAGCTCCTGGATCCGCGAAGCGATCTCCTGCCGCTGTCGCTGATTCCGCGTGATCACCAACACCGTGTCGTCTCCGGCGATGGTGCCGATGATTTCAGCCCAGCCTACCTGATCCAAGGCCTCGGTGACGGCGCCGGCGGAGCCGCTAGCGGTTTTCAGGACCAGGAACGGCCCCACCCCATCGAGGCTGACCAGCAGCGTGGGGAGAACCTGGGCTAACTCAGGGCGTACGGCTCCTCGATGGGGATGGGTGTAATACGCGCCGCCCTCCGGGTCGGCGAGCTTGGCCAGGCCCAACTCCCGGATGTCGCGCGACAGGGTTGCCTGAGTCACCACAAAGCCGTCGGCAGCGAGCGCTTCGCGCAGCTCGTCCTGGCTTTCTATCCGACGCTCCCGCACCACCCGGAGGATGGCGGCATGACGCTGGGTCTTCATAGCGAGCGGTAGACTTCCCTCCCTCCGACGCAAGTCAGCAGCACGTCCTCGGGTGAGCTGGCCAGCACCCGCTGGGCCGGGCTGCTATCTCCGTCGGGCACCCGGATGATGATGCAGTCGGCCCATTTCCCGGGGCGCAGACTACCCGTTTCAGACTCCATACCGAGCGCACGGGCCCCGCCGAGAGTGCAGAGCTCGAGCAGTTGATCGGCGGACAAAGATGTCACACTGCCCACCGCTCGAGCTTCGGCCAGGAGATCCAGGCGTCCGACGCTCGCCACCGAGTCGGTTCCCAACCCTACCCGGATACCAGCGGCGAGAAAATCCGCAAGGGGCGCGGCACCATGGCCGTGGGCCCGGTTGGAAAGCGGACAATGCGCCACAGCCGCGCCGGAGGCCGCCAATCGCTGCAGGTCTCGGGGACCGACCTGGACCGCATGAATGCAGAGAGACTGCTCGGAAAGAACGTTGTGATCCGCCAGCCACTCTATCGGCGTCCGACCCCTGGAGGTGGGGAGCGGAATTCCCCGAGCGCCCCAGGCCTCGGCAAACGGGCCGGCACCCGCGATCAGGAACTCGGTCTCAGCCGGGGACTCCGCGACATGGACGGCAAGCGGCAGTCGCTCAGCTTTAGCCCATGCGGCCACAGCACTGAAGAGGGGCCCGCTGACGGTGTAGGGCGCATGGGGAGACACCCCGATGCGGGCGCGATCGGTGGTCAGAGGGCTCAGATCCCTCACCCTGGCCTGCAGAGCCCTCAGGCTCTCCTTCGCCTGGTCCGGATGCGGGCCGAAGACCTCCTGGTAAACGACGCCGGACCCGCCGGCTTCGGCCAGCACCCCGATCACGGCACCCGAGTCACCGGTGTCGGCGACGGTAGTCACACCGGCTGCGTAGCAGGCCGCGAGGCCGCGGCGTGCCGCCGCGACATACTCGGTTGGGGTCCGCCTGCTCTTCTGTTCCCGTAGCCGCCGGATCCAGGCAGCGAAGTCGTGCTCCGGTGCGCCGCTCTCGAGACCGGTGAGCTCCAGGTGAGTATGGATATTGATCAGGCCGGGGAGCATGACGGCGTTGTCGAGCTCCACCGCCGGAACATCATGGGGTCGAGGAACTGCTGAATCGGGACCAACCGCGTCCAGCCGGCCATCCGACCCAATCAGAACCGCTCCGCGTTCGATGGGGGCGCCTTCGACCGGAAGCAGCCAGCGGGCGGCCAACCGCCGCGCCCACATGTCAGCGCCGCGGAGCTTGCGGTGGTCCCGTTCCTCCCATGACTCCTGTGGTACCCCCACTGGTGGCGGTACCCCCGCTCGGGGGCGGCGCAGTCGGAGAGCCCGCAGCGGGAGCGGTAGGCAGCGAGCCCGTGCCTGGCGCTCCGTCTGGCCCGGTGCCGCCCATTACCCCTCCCATCGAGCCAAACGGCGAGTGCACCGGGCAAAACGCGGTCGGCTCCGTCCCCGGTATGAACGACTCGATGTAGTGCACGTCCTTGGGACAGAAAGGAGTCGCCTTGTACCCAGTGGTCTTGTCGACATCGAGCGCCGTGAGCCCCGCGGGCCGCGCCCAGGCCAGGGGGGCGCTCCGTCGCTCGTATACTTCCCGCATCATCGCCGTCCATGCCGGCGCGGCAAGAACGCCGCCTTGGGCATTGGCCTTGATCTTCTGCGGTTGATCGAACCCGATCCAGACTCCCGTCACCATCTCCGGCGTGAAGCCGATGAACCAGACGTCGTTGCCGTCGTTGGTGGTGCCGGTCTTGCCTCCGGCCGGGAAGTTGATCCGCGAGCCCACCGACCCCACGGCGGTTCCATGGCGCACCACGTCCCGCAGCACGTCCGTCATCAGCCAGGCGTGTAGCGTATCCATCACCGCCGCGGTGCGGACCGGCGGCTGCCAGACGATCTTGCCGCTGCGGTCTTCGATCCGAAGAATCCCGTTCGGAATGGTGCGGGTGCCCAGGTTGGCGAACGTGGTATAGGCGGCGATCATTTCCAGCGGAATCACGTCGGCGGATCCGATGTGAATGGAGGGAAAGGCCGGGACCCGGGTGGTAAGCCCGAACTTGGCCGCCTCGCTGATCACCGCCGGCTCACCCAGCTCCATGCCCAGCTTGATGGCGATGATATTGCGCGACAGGTACAGGGCTCGGCGGAGCGTCATGGGTCCGTCGAACTCCAGGTCGTAGTTTTGCGGCGACCAGGGGGGCTGCGCCGGATCGAGCTCGACACTGAGCGGGTCGTCCACCATCACGTGGGAGAGCGGGTATCCCGCCTCGACCGCCGCCGAGTACACGATCGGCTTGAAGGTCGAGCCCGGCTGCCGCAAGGCCTGGGTTGCGCGGTTGAACTTGCTGTCCTCGAAGTCTCGGCCACCGACCATCGCCCGGATATATCCCGTCTTGGCCTCGAGCGTGACGACCAGCCCCTGCAGGTAGGGCGTGGTGGTCCGGCTGTTGTCGTCGCTGTTGTCGGACTTCGACTCTAGATACTGCCGGTAGGTGTCATGGGGGAACTTTCCGTCGGCGCCACTCTCGATGGCCTCCAGGCGGGCCTCCAGCGCCCGTTCCGCAGCCTGCTGAATGTCGAGATCGAGCGTGGTGTAGATCCGGTAGCCCGAGGTATAGAGCTCCCGGCCGAACCGCGCTTCGAGCTGTTGGCGCACGTACTCGACGAAATATTCGGCGACTCCACTGTAGTCTGAGTGGGAGGAGAGGAGCAGCGGATAGGCCTTCCAACGCTCCGCCTCCTCGGTATTCAGCAGGCCGTTGTCGCGCAGCAGGTTCACCACCGTGTTTCGGCGCTGCACGTTGAAGTTGGGGTTCCGTCGGGGATTGTAGCGAGAGGGAGCTTTGGGAATGGCGGCCAGGGTCGCCGCCTCGGCGACATTCAGATCCCGAACCGACTTGCCGAAGTATCGCTGCGAGGCGGCTTCGACCCCGTAGGCTCCGTTCCCCAGGGGAATCTGGTTCAAGTAGATCTCGAGGATCTTGTCCTTGGGATACTTGCGCTCGATCTCCAGCGCCACGTGGGCTTCCCGCAACTTGCGTCGGAGCGATTTGTCGCGGCCGCTGATGTCCTCGTCCCAGATGTTCCGGGCGAGCTGCATGGTGATGGTCGAGAACCCCTCGGCAAAACGAAGCTGAAAAAGGTTGGTCCGGATCGCGCCGAAAACGCGATACCAGTCGATCCCGTGGTGGCTGTAGAAGCGCTTGTCCTCGGTGGCGAGAAACGCGGCCTTCAGATACGGCGACATTTCGCCCAGGGGGATGACCGTCCGCCGCTCGAGCCCGAGGTCGGTGATGAGCCGGCCATCGGCGGCGTAGACCTTCGAGGCCTGGTTGGGGTCATAGCCGCCCAGCTCGTCGATCGAGGGGCAGGTGTTTCCCGCGCACGCCCGGCTCCAGGCCGCCGCCAAAAAGGCGACCCCGAAGGCCAGCGCGGCCAGCAGGCCGACCAGGATGTTGCGACGAGCCCGAGGCGACAGCCGGCCACGCTTAGGGCGCGACAGCCGGCCACGCTTTACTGGAGGATCCTGACCGTTCAAAGGATCGAGCGGATCCTGTGGGTGGGTCATGTGCGCAAACTAGCCGATTGCGAGGCCTGATTCCAGCGGGTACCATTGGCGCCTATGCAGAATCTCATAGAGACATTGAAAGAGCGTGGCTTGATGCAAGATGCCACTGAAGGTTTGGCCGAGCGGTTCCGACGAGGCCCGGTCACCGCCTACGTAGGTTTCGATCCGACAGCCGATTCGCTTCACGTGGGAAGTCTGGTGCCGGTGATGGGGGCGGCTTGGCTGCAAAGGTTCGGCCATACTCCCATCGTGCTCATCGGTGCCGGCACCGGCATGGTGGGAGACCCCAGCGGGAAGCGGGACGAGCGGCCCCTCCTCCCTATCGAGCAGATCGATCGGAACGCCGAGGCGATCCGCCGCCAGCTGGCCCGGTTTCTTGACTTCGATAGCAGGGAACCCAACGCGGCCCGGCTTCGCAACAACGCGGATTGGCTCCGCGGCCTGTCGCTGATGGATTTCCTGCGCGATGCCGGCAAGTATCTGACGCTCGGTTTCATGCTGCAGAAGGAGAGTGTCCGGAACCGCATGGAAGCTGGGATCAGCTACGCCGAGTTCAGCTACATGGTCATTCAGGCGTACGACTTCTGGCACCTGTCTCAAACCGAGGGGTGTGAGCTCCAGATCGGCGGCAGCGACCAGTGGGGCAATATCACCGCCGGCATCGAGCTGATTCGCAAGCGGGAAGGACGTGCCGCCTACGGCCTGGTCTTCCCCCTGATTACAACCGCGTCGGGGACCAAGTTCGGCAAGAGTGAGGCTGGCAATATCTGGCTCGATCCCGCCAAGACCAGCCCCTACCAGTTTTATCAGTTCTGGATCAATACCGACGATCGCGACGCCGAGCGGTACCTGAGGCTGTTCACCTTCCTGCCGCCGGAGCAGATCGCGAGCATGCTGGCCGAGCACGCCCGGGCCCCGGAAAGGCGAGTCGCCCAGCGGTTGCTTGCGCGCGATGTGACTGCACGGGTTCACGGCGAGGCTGCCACGGAGGAAGCGATCCGGACGAGCGCGGCGTTGTTTGGCGGGGAGGCTCTTTCGGGTGAGCGGCTGAGGGCCGCAACCTTGCCCGAGATGCCCACCCGCCAGATCTCCCGGTCAGAGTTGGCGGACGGGCTTTCAATCGTGGATCTGCTTGTCGCGAGTGGCCTCGCAAGCTCGAAGGCGGATGCGCGCCGCGGCATTCAGGGCAAGGGCTTTTACCTAAACGACAGACCGGTCGACAGCGTCACCTTCAGGCCTACAGAGGATGAACTGCAGGGGACGGAGGACGAGCGCTTTTTGATCCTGAGGAAGGGGAAAAAGAACTACGTGAAACTGGTCATCGTGCCCTAACTGTCCTCCAAGACCTCGACAACCCTCTCCATCTCTTCGACTGTATTGTACGCGTGTGGGCTGAGCCGGATCGCTCCCTCCCGCAAGCTGGAAACGATGTGCCTGGTTTTCAACGCGCGGAACGCCTCGCCGAGGTTCGGCGGAGCCACGCAAAGGATGCCCGATCCGCGCTCGCCCAGCGGCGATACGACTCCTGCTCCCGATCGCGCCGCCCAGGCCAGCACCGGTGCGTGCAACGCCCGCAGATGCTCTCTTATCCGCGCGATGCCCAGGGTCAGCAGCAGCCCGAGCGACGCATTCATGCCCGCGAAGTCCTGGTAAGGTAGGGTGATCAACTCGAAGCGGCGGGCATCGCCGCGGAGGGTGTCGTTGTACTGAGTCAGTCGGGTGAAGTCGTCGGTGCCTTCGAATGCCATCCATCCGGTAATCGCCGGCCGCAAGTCACGGATGAGCTCCCGGCGCACATACACGAAGCCTGAGCCCCAGGGCGATAGTAGCCACTTCTGCGCTCCGCAGGCCAGGACATCCACCGGCGTTTTCCGCACATCCACCGGAATGTGGCCCACACCCTGGATGGCATCGACGACCAGATAGGCGCCGGAGGCCCGGGTGGCCTTTGACAGGCGAGCCAGATCGACGGTGTACCCGTTGCTGAACTGTACCAGGGAAACGGCAAGCACCCGCACCCGGGGATCGGTAAGCCGGTCGAGTAGATAGGGCTCATCCGGCCACCCTTCGGAGGTGGTAGGGGCGAGCTCGAGGGTGACGCCGATGTCTTCGAGCAGCATCCACGGATAGACGTTGGCCGGGAATTCCCGATCGCTGGCGAGAACGATGTCGCCGGCACGCAGCGGTAGAGCGCGGGCGGCCAGACTGAGGCCATAGCCGGTGTTGATGGTGAGCGCGATCTCTTCCGGGCCGGCGCCCACCAGCTCGGCGGCCAGTCGCCGAGACTCGGCCATAACGGCCATGAGCTCCCGATCAGGCAGCTGAAAGGGGGCGGCGCGCTTGCGGTTGAACGCTTCGAGCACCTGCCGGGTGCGCTCCGGCAAAGGCCCCACGCTAGCGTTGTTCAGGTAGATCGTCTCGGCGGTCCAGGGGAACTCGGTCTGCCGAAGTCCGGTGAGGTCGTATCCGGGTGAGAGGTGAGAGGTAAGAGGTGAGAGGGCACTCCTTTCCTCGCCAGTTTCCTGGACGCGCTCCTTCTTCTCACTTCTCACCTCTCACCTCTCACTTCTCACCTCTCACCTTCTCACCTCTCACTTCTGAGTTTCGGATCATACGCCTCCCGGAGCCCGTCGCCCACCAAGTTGAATCCCAATACCGCCACCCCGATTGCCAGGCCCGGCGCGAACGAGATCCAGGGAGCCACCCGCAGCAGGTCGCGGCCGTCGGCCACCATAGCGCCCCAGCTGGGGGTTGGGGGCTGGGCTCCCAGACCCACGAACGACAAGGCGGCCTCCGCCATGATCGCGCCGGCGATGCCCAGAGTGGCCGCGATAATCACCTGGGTGCGCACATTCGGCAGAAGGTGGCGCAGCAGCACTCGGCGGTCCCGGGCGCCCAGCGCCTGGGCGGCGACCACGAACTCGGAGCGGCGGAGGACGAGCACCTGGCTGCGGACCAGACGAGCCATTCCAGCCCAACCGACCACGCCGATGACCACGAACACCACCGGAAGCGATGGCTTCACCGCGGCGGCGACCGCGATGAGCAGAAGCAGCGTTGGGAAAGCCAGCGTGATGTCGGCCAGCCGCATCACCAGGGCATCGACCCAACGACCATAGTACCCCGCCAGCAGGCCCAGCAGGACTCCGATCGTGACCGAGACGGACTGCGAGATCAGGCCGACCGAGAGGGAGAGCCTGGCGCCATACAGCACCCGGCTCAGGATGTCCCGTCCCTGGGTGTCGGTCCCCAGGAGAAAGCGGTGCCCGGGTCGCACCAGGTAAGCGCCCTTGAGATCACCGGTAATGGGGCTATGGGGGGCCAGCCAGGGCGCGAACACCGCGGCTACCACGACCAGGCCCACGAATACGAGTCCCAGTTGAAAAAACCGGTCCCCCCGCAGCTTCTCCTGTAAGGCGCTCTGTCGCATCCTGTTCCCGTGACGTGCGTTACCTGCCGAGCCGGAGCCGCGCACCGGGTGCCAACGACGGTTCTCACCGCGCGGTGGCGCACGATTCTTGCAAATTGGTAACGGCCCTAGCTACGAAGATGCAACCTTTGTCGGGACAGCGAGTGATACCAGAGAGTCCCTTCACCCTGGTCCTCAGCGGCGGTGGCCTGAAAGGGCTCGCCCACATCGGTGTGCTCCGGGCTCTGGAGGAGCGGGAGCTGGTTCCCAGCCTCGTCGTGGGTTCCAGCATCGGATCGCTCATCGGAGCCTCCTGGGCCGCCGGGGTGCCGGTCCGGCGGATGGAGGCGCAGGCCCGGCTGGTGCGCCGCCGGGATGTCTTTCAGGTAGCCCGGGTCGATGTCGCCTTCCGCCGTCTCCTTGCCCCTTCGCTGTATCGCCGCGAACCCCTCGAGATCTTAATCGACCGCCTGGTCGGCGACGTCACCTTCGACGACCTGCGGCGGCGTCTCCTGGTGAATACGGTTGACCTCAACGCGGGCATGCAGGTCATGTGGGGTCTCCCGGGACTCAGAAGCGCTCGGGTTGCGGATGCGGTCGCCGCCTCCTGCGCCTTGCCCGGGATCTTCCCCCCCAGAGAGATCAACGGCCGGTCCTACGTCGATGGGGCCGTGGTGGAAAATCTGCCGGTCCGGATGGCGGCGTCGCTGGGCCAAGGTCCGATCCTCGCGATCAATGTGGCCGCCATCAGCGTGCTCCGTTCCGAGAGCGAGACCCGAGGCTTCGCTGCCACCTACAGCCGGGGGCTCGAGATCGTCATGCAGACCCAGATCGAGACGCAGCTCCGGAACTGGAAGGGACCGCCGCTGGTGCTGGTGCAGCCCCGGGTCGAGCACATCTCGATGTTCGCCTTCGACAAGACCGAGGAGTTGATCGAGGCAGGCTACCGCGCCACCGCCAATACGCTGGACCAGCTCGGCACCCGGTTAAGCGGGGTTGCCGGCGGAATGCATCCGACTCGCCGGCTCCGGGTAGCGGTCGATGCAACCCGCTGCGTAGGGTGCGGCTCCTGCGTGGTTCAGGCACCCCAGGTTTTCCGGCTGGATTCCCGCGGCAAGGCCGAAGTCCTCACCCCGGTCCAGACCTGGTCGCCCATCGACGGGGCCTACGTGCTCAACTGTCCCACCTACGCCATCAGCGTGCGCCCCGAAGACTCGGCGGCCTGACCTCGAAAATGAAAACGGCCGCCCCCCTCTGCCTGATCGGGAGCAGATTGCGAATCGGGGTGCGGTAATAGCGGCGAACCCTCGCGGTACCCCAGGGTGAGAGTGCTCGCTCGAGCGAGGTTTGGTCATAGACTCGCTTGTGATCGGGATCCCAGAAGGATCGTCCCACCGGAGTCGTCCCCACCAGCACCCCACCCGGCGCCAGAAAGCCGATCAGCTCCCCAACGAACGCCTGGTCGTCTGCTACGTGCTCCAGCACCTCATTGCAGTACACGAGATCGAACTGACCCGGACCGGGAGGCACCGTGGTGAAAGACGGCTGCTGAGCGGGCCCCCGAAATTTCTCGGCCTGGGCTATCGCCGCGGGAGACACATCGTACCCGACGGCCTGAGCGCCGAGCTGCTGCAAGCGGATGGTGAATACGCCGTCCATGCACCCGTAATCCAGGACTCGCTTCCGCTCCGGTGGATAGCGCCGGATCAGTACCCGCTGGCGCCAGAGGAGGTGGCGAAGACGCCAGTCGAGATC
>DASXRM010000114.1:0-3805 GCA_036506575.1 Gemmatimonadales bacterium
ATTCTCCTGCTGGGCGGGCATGTCGTCAAGGTCGGCTTGGGCCCTCTGATAAAGACCTGGCTGGATCGCGGCATCGTCACCCACGTGGCCCTGAACGGTGCGGCCGCGATTCACGATTTCGAGCTGGCGGCTTACGGCGGAACCAGCGAGGACGTCGAGAGTGGTCTCGCCGACGGCAGCTTCGGAATGGCTGAGGAGACGGGCGCGGAAATGAATGCCGCTATTACCGAAGCGGCCCACGCGAATCAGGGGCTGGGCGAGGGCCTTGCCCAGGCGCTATCAGCCCGGAAACACCTGCCCGGAAAGGACGCATCGATCCTCCTCGGAGCGCTCCAACGCGATGTCCCGGTAACGGTCCACCCGGCCATCGGTGCCGAGATCATTCATCAGCATCCCTCGACCGACGGCGCCGCGATCGGCGCCACCGGCCAGCGGGATTTCCGGCGGCTCGCGGGATCCATTCCCGACCTGGATCAAGGTGGTGTGGTGCTCAACTGGGGAAGTGCCGTGATGATGCCGGAGGTCTTCCTCAAGGCCCTGACGATCGCCCGGAACACCGGAAACGGTCGTCCTACTCACTTCAGCGCCGCCGACTTCGATATGCAGCGACACTACCGTCCGCGGGTGAACGTCGTGCAGCGGCCCACTCGAGACAGCGGGTCGGGTTATCTGCTCACCGGACATCATGAGCTGCTGCTGCCTCTGCTGGTATGGGGTGTGTTGGAAAAGCTCGATGGGGCGTGAGGCGACGATTGCCCTGCTGGTCTTAGCTGGCGCCTGTACCTCGAGCGAGTCGGGAGTCGCGAGTCGCGAGTCACGAGTCACGAGTCAGGAGTCAGGTTCAACGTTGGGTGCAGAACTCGCTCACTTCACCGGGTCTGATTCCCGCCTTGCCGACTCTCGACCCGTGACTCGTGACTCCTGACTCGTGACTCCCGACTCAATGCCCCGCAATCATCTCCCGCACCCGTGCCGCGGTTTCCGGGGCAAACAGCTTCAGGATCAGGTAAATGACGAACCCCAGGAAGGCGAACCAGAGCACGGCACCAAGCAACCCTACAACCAGGCCGAACAAGCCAAAGATGAGTTTGAGCACAAACATCGCCACCACGGCGAAGACCGCAAAGCCGAACAGGTTCCGGAGCATACCGATCTCCTCGCAAGACGGGTCAGGCTGCAGTACGCCCTGACGTTTCAAATAGTTTCATAGGATCCGAGTGCCACCCAGCTATGAGGTGATTGTGGTTGGCGGCGGCGCCATCGGGGCCGCCTGCGCCCGGGAGCTCGCCCTGAGCGGACGGCGGGTCCTCGTGATCGAAGCGGGCGGCCAGAGGGGCCAAGCGTGGCGCGCAGCCGGCGGGATGTTGGCGCCGCAGATAGAAGCCGATGCCAACGACCCCCTGCTGGAGTTGGGACTCGCCGGACGGGAACACTATCCGCACCTGGCCGACGCCCTCCAGGAGACGACTGGCGTCGATCTGGGTCTCTGGCGCAACGGGATTGCCCGCGTCGCCGCTGACACCGGAGAAGCCGGCGTCCTCCAGGCGAAGGTAGCCTGGCAACGGCAGCAGGGATACGCCTGCGAGTGGTTGGAGGCTGAGGAGCTGCGCCGCCGCTGGCCCTGGCTGGCCCCGGCCCCGGGCGCACTTTGGGCCCCTCAGGACGGCGCCCTAGACCCCGAGCGGCTGGTGCATGGACTCTTGGCAGACGCCCAGCGGTTGGGCGCTCTGATCGTCAGCGACCGAGTGACCGGGATAATTGAAGGAGGCAGCGGCGCAGTTGAAGGGGTGACCAGCGGTGCCGACCGCTACTCCGCCTCGGAAATCGTCGTGGCCGCCGGTGCCTGGTCGGGCCTGATCCAGCGACTCCCGCGGCCGTTGCCGGTGCAACCGGTGAGAGGCCAGATGGCAGCCCTGCCCTGGCCCGCCGGCATTGAACCCGCCATCGTGTACCACAAGGACTCGTATCTGTTGGCTCGCGAAGACGAAGCGATCCTGGGCTCTACCATGGAGTACGTTGGATTCCATCCCGAGGTCACCTCAGCCGGGCTGGCTCAGATATTCTCCAGCACACTGGCGCTGTGCCCCGGCCTTATCAGAGCCAAGCTGCGGCGAAGTTGGGCCGGGCTGCGACCCATGACACCCGATGGGTTACCCATCATAGGACGCGATCCGGACCTGCGCGGTCTGTGGTACGCCACGGGCCACGGCCGGAACGGGATCCTCCTCGCTGGCCTCACCGGCGTATTGATAGCTCAGCTGATCAACGGGCAGCGGCCGTCTCTGGACCTGCATCGCTTCAGGCCGGAGAGGTTCGAGGCAGCATGACCGGCGGCTCGGGCCCGACTCAGGGTCGAGCTTTCACCTTCACGGTTGCGGTTTTCGCCTCCGGATCGACTCTCAGCTCGATCCACTCGCCCTGGAGCGCATGGTCAGGCACCCCACAGAGTAACCAGTACCAGCCTGCTTCATCGGCCACGAATGTCGTCTGATCGGTTTGACCGGGTGGAAGCCCAGCGGTGACCATCCGGGTCATCGCGTTGGTGAATGCGGAACGCCCGCCTTCGAGCGGAATCTTTTCCCGTTGAACCATGACAACGAGACTGTGGGGAGTGGAGTCGGCGTTCCGCCAGTTCCACTTCACGGTCCAGCCGAGCGGTATCACGACCTGCACCTGGCCGGCCCGGTAGCCGTTGATGAGCGCGGATGGGCCTCCGGCACGCGCTGTTACCTCGAACAGGAGCGTAGCGGTTCGCGCGGCGCTGTCCACCGCAAGCCATGCGGACGAGTCGGGCGACGAGGCGGTCACTGTTGGGGACGAATCGGACCCGGGGTCGGGCTCGGAAAGAGGCGCGCTGCGCCTGCTGGGGCCGTGCCCCGCACAGGCCATCGAGCTTACCAGCGCAGTCATGGTAGCGACGGCACGGATCGAGTAGCGCATCTGTATCATGATGACGGTGCTCTGGCACCGGGTCGAGGTCGCCTATACCTTGCGTAACTTGCACCGGAGCATCGGTGCCGCTTCGCTCCTGCAGCACGGCAGTTCCAGGCACCCCAGATATCCGCTCGCGCCGGCAGAAACCTAACCCGAGGAGACTCGCGATGGCGGGACTGCTGTCCAAAGAGCGAATCATCGCGCGGCCCGGCTTCAACCGTTGGTTGGTGCCGCCCGCCGCCTTGGCGATCCATCTGTCCATCGGTATGGCCTATGGCTTCAGCGTCTTTTGGCTCCCGCTGAGTCGAGCCATCGGCATCACCGAGCCCGCACCGGGAGACTGGAAGATCAGCACTCTCGGGTGGATGTTCACGCTCTTCTTTGTCTTTCTCGGCTCCTCTGCCGCCCTCTTTGGCGCCTGGCTCGAGCGGGTGGGACCGCGGAAGGCTGGAGTAGTCGCCGCATGCTGCTGGGGCGGCGGCTTCATGATCTCTGCAGTGGGAGTCCACTTCCACCAGATCGGGCTGCTCTGGCTCGGCTCGGGCGTGATCGGCGGATGCGGTCTGGGGCTGGGATACATCTCGCCGGTTTCCACTCTCATCAAGTGGTTTCCCGACCGCCGGGGGATGGCAACCGGCATGGCGATCATGGGATTTGGCGGCGGTGCGCTGATCGGTGCACCGCTGGCCGACATTCTCATGAAGCACTTTGCCACCCCGACCAACGTCGGAGTGGCCAAGACGTTCGTGGCCATGGGGGCGATCTACTTTGTGGCGATGATGTGCGGGGCGTTCGGCTACCGGCTCCCTCCGCCGGGCTGGAAACCGGCTGGGTGGACTGCGCCGGCGCAGCAGCGCGCCATGATCACGAC
>DASXRM010000115.1:0-5926 GCA_036506575.1 Gemmatimonadales bacterium
TTCCGGCGGCCGTGGCCGCTTTAGGCCCACCTCCCTGCGGGATAAACCTCACCTATGAAATGCCGGAGTCGCCGGTCACGATTCTGTGCGACCCGGACCTGATCAGCCGGGTGGTCGTCAACCTGGTTGGGAACGCCTTCAAGTTCACCCCCTCCGGAGGACGGATCCGCATCGGCCTGGTTGCTGAACCTGACCGCGTACGCCTGACCGTGACCGACAACGGACCGGGGATCCCGGCGGAGTTCAGGGGAGTGATCTTCGAGAAGTTCGGCCAGGCTCCACTGGGCCAGGCGG
Source organism: Gemmatimonadales bacterium (assembly GCA_036506575.1). Classification (GTDB taxonomy): domain Bacteria; phylum Gemmatimonadota; class Gemmatimonadetes; order Gemmatimonadales; family GWC2-71-9; genus CAVVWJ01. The sequence continues at coordinate 295 of DASXRM010000115.1, forward strand.
CCGGTGGGCGATCGAGCGGTCTCGGCCTCACCTTCTGCAAGCTGGCCGTCGAGGCACACAAGGGAAAGATCGGGATCGAAGGCGCGGAGGACGGAGGAGCCCGTTTCTGGGTCGAGCTCTTTCACCCGGTCGCTCGAGCCTAGGATGAAATTGCACCTTCGATACAAACGCCGTCGGGGTCACGCGCGGTTAGGCCGGTAGAAGACTCCGTCAGCGCCCCGGCCGCCGCCAGCCGCTCGGTGAGAGCCCGCCGGTCCTCCTCTCCAGGAATCCTGAGCTCCCAACTGAGCAGCCCTGCCACCTGATCCGAGTCGGGCGGAGCGCCTTCTCCGGCCCAGGTATTCAAGTTCAGATGGTGATGATAGCCGCCGGCCGACACAGCGGTGAGAGACGGTATCCTCATCATCTCATCGAATCCGATCACATCCCGGTAAAACGTCAGCGACCGCTCCATGTGCGATACGGTGAGGTGCACATGTCCGACCACCGTCTCGTCCGGCAGGCCACGCCAAGGTGCAGAATCTTCGTGGCCTGCCGCAATTACACCCGCCACATCCATCGGATCGACCGTCATCTGGATTACACCCTGGCGCACCGGCCACAGCTCCCGCGGGCGGTCGGCATAGATCTCGAGGCCGTTACCATCCGGATCGTCGAGATAGAGTGACTCGCTTACCGCGTGGTCCGACATGCCCCGTAGCGGGTAGCTGGTCTCCCGGAGGCGGAGGAGAGCGCGGCCGAGCTCTCTGCGGGTTGGCACGAGAAGCGCGACGTGGTAGAGCCCCGTGGTTTGCGGGCGTAGGGGCCTGCGGCCGATCCCGGGTTGCTCCTCCAAGACGATCAGCTCGCGATTCTCGGCGGAACCGCCGGCCTTCACATCGTTCCGACGAGGAGCGAGGCTCACCCGGTTCCCCTCGTCACGCTGCACCGCGAGCCCGAGAATGTCTCGATAAAATTCGAGCGCCCTTCCCAGATCTCCTACCCGGAGCCGCACACGGCCGATATGCGCGTCCGTTGGAAGGCGCGACCTGGTAGTGGCCCGAGGAATGGCAATGGATCCATCCATATCTGGATAAGACGCCATCGGCTTCCTCCGCGCAACCCTTTTCCAGTCCCGAGTATCTAGGGTGAGTGCGGGCAGGGATCCTGATGGTGAGGCCTCAGCGATGTTCTTGAGCCGTCGCCGCTTCATGTTGAGCACAGCGGGAGCCGTCATCGGGGCCGCCCAGTCCCGCGTGGCCTGGCCGGCTCAAGCCCTGCCGGCTCCCGATCCCAAGCGGGTTGGACCCGGCTGGCAGGCCAACACGACTCTCCTGCGTCACCTCCCCCGTCTCCTCGAGCTGGCATCGGTGCCGGGCCTCAGCCTGGGGGTGGTCGACAGTGGCAAGGTGTGGACCCGCGGATTCGGGCGGGCCATCGAGGATCCGGCCGAGGCGGCTACTCCCGACACCGTGTTCGAAGGGGCCTCGTTGGGTAAGCCGCTCTTTGCCTACGCGGTGCTGCGCCTGGTGGATGCGAAGGTCCTCGATCTCGATCGCCCGCTTTACGAGTACCTCCCTCTGGCCGAAGCGAGCAGCGCCAGAATGAAGCGGGTCACTCCACGACACGTGCTCAGTCACACGACGGGCCTGCCCAATTGGCGCCAGCAGCCCGGACCACTCGAGCCCAACGGCGAGCCCGGAAAGCGGTTCAGCTACTCGGGCGAAGCGTACTTCTATCTCCAACGTGTGGTGGAAGCCGTAACCAACCAGCCGTTCGCCCGGGTCATGCGGGAGCAGGTACTGGATCCGCTGGACATGAAGCAGAGCAGTTATGTCTGGCTGCCGGAGTTCGAGTCCCGCATGGCGGCTGGCTATGATGGGCAGGAGAATCGTGTGGACGTTCAGGCCGCCATCGGCCGCCGAACTCTTGCGATCGCCCAGCAGTGGGGCGTACCGCTCTCCGACTGGCGCTACGAAGAATCGGCCCGCGCCGTGCCTCTGGTGAACCCCCAGTGGCCCACGCTTCCGCTGTACATGGTCCCGAACGCGGCTGCCTCCCTGCTCACCACAGTCCGCGATTATGCCAAGTTCCTGACCCGACTGGTGGCCCGGCCGCCGGCCGCCGGCCTGGATCTGTCCGAGTCCACTCGCCGGGCGATGTCCACGCCCCAGGTGAGGCTCAACAGTGCGCTCTTCTGGGGACTCGGGTGGGGGATTCAGCGGGATGAGCACGGCGAGGTGCTCTGGCATTGGGGAGCCAACAATTCGTTCCGGAACTTCGTTATCGCCGATCCACCCAATACCCGGGCGGTGGTGGTCTTCACTAACAGCGAGAACGGCCCGCGGCTGTATGAGCGAGTGATCGTGGCTGTGACGGGGCATGATCATCCGGCCTTTCTATGGATTTAGCGACCTTTTGATCGCCACAGGTGAGCCCCGCAGCCTCCGGAATGAGAGTTCGCCCAGACCTTCCAGCTACACCTTCCCCCAACTACTTATAGCGCTCGGGTTCCCACGAAAGGACTCTGTGCGCCTCGCAATGCGCTGGAAGATCTCCATCGCGTTCTTCGCGGTGTACCTGTGCTGGGGAATGACCTACCTGGCGATGCGGGTGGCGGTGGTAGACATCCCGCCGCACCTCATGTCCGGCAGCAGGTTCGTCGTGGCGGGCCTGGTGCTCTATGCCTGGGCCCGATTGCGCGGCGAAGGACCGCCCAAGCCGAAGCACTGGCGGGCGGCTGCGGTCGTCGGCGGATTCCTGCTTCTTGGCGGCAACGCCAGCGTTGCCTGGGCGGAGCAGCGGGTGCCCTCCGGGCTGGCCGCGGTGCTCATTGCGGTGGCGCCGATCTGGATGGTGGGATTGGAGTGGGCTCGGGGTGGATCGCGGCCCCGGAAGCACGTGATCGTGGGGCTGCTGCTGGGGCTGGTCGGCGTTGGGCTGCTGGTGTCTTCCCGCTCCTCGCCGGCGTCGCGTGTCGACCCGCTGGGTGCGGTGATCCTGATTCTCGCGTCGGCCTCGTGGGCCTGGGGCTCGGTGCTCTCCAAGACCGCGCCGCTTCCCGAATCTCCCTTCCTAGCTACGAGCATGGAGATGATCGCGGGGGGCATCCTCTTGCTGATCACCGCGGCGGTCGCGGGTCAGTTCCACGGATTCAACCCTGCCAGGGTCTCCACCTCCGCGGCGTTGTCCTGGGCGTATCTGGTGGTATTCGGATCGCTGGTCGGCTTTACCGCGTACATCTGGCTGCTCGGCGTGACCTCCATCGCCAAGGCCGGCACATACGCCTATGTCAACCCGATCGTGGCCGTACTCCTCGGCTGGGCCATCCTGCACGAGACCGTGACTCCGAGGATGCTCCTGGCGGCGGTCGTGATTCTTGTGGGGGTGGCGCTGGTGAATGTGGACTGGTCGGCCAGCCGGTTGCTGGCGCGGGTGCCGTCACGATTGCGGCCGACGCGAGTTCCCTGACAGCCAATGCTCAAAACCGGATTTGTCCGCTCTCGCCATCGCGTCGGGAGGCTTTCGCCGCCACCGTTACCAATCCTTCTCTCGCGATTCACCGCCACTGGCCTGCCTCCCCTGATGACTGCTGAGCTGCTCTCGCTCCACCGCCTCCAACAGCTGCCGGGCTTGACTCTCGCTCAGCTCTTCGGCCGATTCGCCTTCGCCTGATCCATACCCGCCGCCCGCCATGGCGCCGACGGCGGCTTCGGGATTTCCCTCGTACCCTGGCGTGTTCATGTTGCCCCGCCCGTAATCGGCTGACCGGCCTCGTCCCGGCGACCCGCCGGACTCACGATCCTCTCCCCATCGTCTAAGAGCGAGCTCCAGATTCCACTTGGCAGCGGAATCGGTCGGCTCCAACCGCAGCGCCTCCTCATAGGCTGCGATGGCCTGTCTCAGCGGCCCATCCTTTTGCGGAGTCTCCTCGGCGGCGCGGACATACGCATTGCCCAGATTGTAATAGCTCTGCTGCCGAAACCGGGGAACACCTGCGGCCTCGCGGAAGCTCCGCGCCGCCGCTTCGTACCGGTGCATGCGGTAGAGCGCGGTGCCGGCGGCGAACTGATATGCGGGATCGCCGCTCGCTTCGAGTGCCCGCTGAAATGCTTCGTAGGATTCCCGGTAGCGGCCTGCGTCATAGAGCCGCTCGCCCTGGCGGGCCTCCCGCATGGCGGAGCTGCACCCGCCGACCAGCCAGGCGAAAACCAAAGTGGCCCAACTCAGGGTTCTCACCTGCGGGTTCTCCGGCGGGCTTCGATGAGCGGCTCCAACGCCAAGGCCAAAACCGCCAGGCCGAGCGGCCACTGAAACCGGTCGATCCGCTCGAGGCTCTCCCGGGAGGAGATGGTCCGGGTCTCGAGTCGCCCGAGCTCGGCTCCCAGAGTCCGCCCTGCGTCACCCGCCCAGCGGACATAGCGGCCCTGGGTCTCACGGGCCGCGCGGCGGAGCTCGTTTTCCTCGAGCCGCGACACGACAATCCTCCCGATGTGGTCTCGGTGCCACCTTTCCGGCGCCTCGGTGCTGTCCGCCGGCACGGGCGCTCCTTCCGGCGTGCCCACACCGACCGCAAAGACCGGTATTCCCGCGCGCCGAAGCCGGGTGAGCGCGGGGCCTACGTCACCTTCTCCGCTCTCACCATCGGAGACCAACAGCACCGTCTGATAGCCGCGCTCGCCATCGTGCTCGAAGGTCGTGGCGGCGGCGGCGAGGGCGTTGGAGAGATCGGTTGCCGGGTCGCCCAGGTCGTCGGTGGAGGCCGCCTCCAGAAAGCGCTGGAATGCGGCATGATCGTCGGTTAGGGGGAGTTGCAAGAAGGCGCTGCCACCGAAGACCACGAGGGCGACCCGGTGTCCGGGTGACGTGGCGAGCACCGACATGATGGCGTGCTTCGCGAGGTCCAATCTGGTGTTTCCGGGTGAGCGAGCCGACCCCCCGTCACCGGCGTTCATCGAGCGGGAGAGGTCGAGCAGTACCAGCAGGTCACGCCCGGTGCGGGCCAGGGAAGAGGGGCGTTCGCCCAATTCGGGGCGCGCCAGACCGACCAGGCCGAGGGCAACGGCGCCCACCCGCAACCCTCGCCCCACCAGACGGAGCCGGCCGACCGGTAGGGCCGACGAGCTCTGCAGCAGGGCCTCATCGCCAAAGGCGGCCAGCTCCGCTCGGCGACGGCGCTGTTCCCGGATAATGCCCCACACGGCAACCGGCAACAGAAGCGCCAGCAAGGCCAGAAAGATCGGTACGCCGAAAGACAGATCGGTCACGGGAGACTCCGCAGCCAGGTCGCGCCCAGGCCGGTCTCCAGCACTAGAAGGAGCAGGCCGGGAACCAGAAAGAATGGGAAGAGCTCGCGGTAGTCGCGGGTCTCTCCCACGTGCACGTCGATCCGCTCGGCCCGATCGATCTGATCCATCACCCGATCGAGGGCCTGGGGATCGGTGGCTCGGTAGTAGCGACCGCCGGTGCGCTCGGCCATCCGCCGGAGAGTGGCTTCGTCGCGATTGGTGAGCCGCGCGGCCGTGTTCCCCACCCGCCAGACGCCGTTCAAGGGTATGCTCGCCGTATCCCGGGTGCTGAGTCCAATGGCCTGGATCCGGATGCCGAGCGTCCGTGCCGCCTCGGCGGCAGCGAGGGGTGTAGGCTGGCCCGT
>DASXRM010000116.1:0-5654 GCA_036506575.1 Gemmatimonadales bacterium
CGTGATCTGGTGCACAGGGGCCACGGCAGAGCCAGCCAACCAGCCCGCGCCTATGGCGGTGGCTAGGGTGACCAAAAGCACGGTACCCGCCATCTGGAACAGCACGGTGTTCAAGCTCGCCTCGAGAGGAATTAGGGAGGCGCCCACCTGAACCACCGCCGCCTCGGTCGGGCCGGTTGGTGGGACCGGGAGGTAGATCGAACGAAAGCCGTGGCCGTGCCACTGTTGGGTAACCATGGTAGGCCGGCCCCAGCGGGACGCCCGGAAGGCGATGGCTTCCAAGGGAAGGTCGTGTCCCAAGGTGGTATTGCTCGTGAGGATCCGGCCTGCCGAGTCACGGACGGTGACAACGCGGTTGACGTCCTCGATGAAGCGATTCAGCGCTGCGCTCTGATGCGCGGCGAGGCCGCCCTGTACGGCAAGGTTATCGACCTGCAGCCGGGCGGAGCTCTGGAGGGACCCGTCGAGCTGCTGCATCATGGCGTTGCGAACTCCGAGATAACCCCAGAGGGCCAGGCCGAGCAATGCTGCGAACATGGTTAAGGAGAATCGGACAGCGAGTGTCCGCCGGAGGCTGAATGAAGGTGACGAGCGCGCCATTAGCCCTCGGGTGGAACGTCCGCGAGTCTATGAATTTGGGCCAGCAGATCAGTGAACCGAAATGGTTTCGTCAGGTAGGCGTTGGCCCCCGAAGCGAGACAGAGCTGGATGTCCTCGGGCGCGTCCCTGGCAGTCAACATGAGGATCGGCGTTAACCGACCCTGGTCGCGTAACGCCTTGGCCACTTGGGGACCATTCCGCTTGGGCAGCATGTAGTCGAGCAGGATGAGGTCATAGTGCTCGTTGAGCACCATGGAGATTGCCTCTTCCCCATCGTGCCCGCGTCCGACCTCGAACTCCTCCTCCCTGAGCCCCTGCTCCAGAAATCCGCCGACCTTGGGGTCGTCTTCGACGACGAGAATTCGCATCTTGGGCTATGACCCGCTCCAAAGGAGTATCAGCTATTTACACGACACCGGGCTGAACTATGAGAGCCGTCACCATGCCGAACATGCCGTGCTCGGACTCGGCGTGCGGCAGGATGTGGCAGTGAAACGCCCAGGTTCCCGGATTGGTGGCCCTGACCAGTACGTCCCACCGCTCGCCGGGGGCGATATTGAGCGTATCACACTTCCACGGGGCGGGTTGATCCCAGCCGTCCTTCGCGATCACAGTCATGTGCACGCCGTGCAGGTGCATCGGGTGGATCATCATGCCTTCGTTCATGAACCGGAGCCGGACCGTCTGCCCCAGTTTGCACACGATCGGCTCGGTGGCGGGGAAGCCTTTGCCGTTCAGGGTGTAGCCATGCGACCCGTCGTTCAGCACCATGACATAGTCCACGTCGGCGCGGTGGGCCGGTAGGGGACGCCGCGGCTCTACTATGAACGCACCGAGTAGTCCCTGTCCCACTTGTACTGCGGCGTTGTGGTGCGAGTGGTACATGTGGGAGCCCGCATTGGGTACCGTGAACTCATAGGTGTAGCTCTCGCCGGGCCTGATCGGCGGTTGGGTGATGAAGGGGACGCCGTCCTGGTCGTTGGGGAGCTCGAGACCGTGGAAATGAATCGCTGTCGATTCCGGCAGCTGGTTCGTGAGATTCACCCTGACGCGATCGCCTTCACGCACCCGGATTTGCGGACCCGGAACCTGGCCATTATAGGCCCACGCCTTCACCTTCCGGCCCGGCTCTACCTCCCATTCGATCTCCTCCGCGGTCAGATCGTAAACCTTCACTCCCTTCTCGAAGCGGGGCGCGAGCAGCTGGTTGCCCTTGCCCTCGGTCTTGGCCGGGAAGGCTTTGACACCCTTCTCGTGCATCGCGTCCATCGCGTCCGCTCCCTGCCTGGGCGGCGGTGGAGGGGCGGGAGCGGTCGGCGTGGTCGTCTTGAGCGATGCAGCGGCTTTGGTTTCGCTGCAGGCCGCCAGGGCCGACAGAGCCGCGGGCAAGGTCACCGCAGTCGCTGTCCCCCGCATGAGAAAATGACGGCGCGAGCTCGGCTGGGCCGAGAGTGAGTCTGGGTGCACGGACGCCTCACGTGAGGGTGGTTGCAGCTGTCGGTAGTCTTGTGGAGCAGTTTAGGGGAGGGAGCGTGAAGCCGAAGTGGAGGTAGCGTGAAGCAAACTTTAGGATACAAACGCACAGCCTGTCCGGACTCTGTTCTCGGCGAATTCGGTCGTGGACCGGATCTTCGCCTCTAGTGTAGTTGTGCTCATCCGGCTGCTCCTCCAGCCGCGATACCGGTTAAGACACGTTCCAATCGCTGCCTTACTTCCAGTGCAACGGGGCTGATCTCTTCGTTCTCGGTGAGGGCCAGTGCTTCGAGCGGATCCATGGCGCCGACGACACTGGTGCCCGGCTCATCCCCGGCGTACACCACCAGATTGCACGGCAGCAGGAGACCGATGTCGAGTTCGGCAAGAAGGGCGCGGTGCGCCAATGGCGGGTTGCATGCGCCTAGGATCGTATACGGGCGGAAGTCAACGCCGAGCTTTTGCCTCAGGGTCTTGGCAACATCGATTTCAGTGAGGATACCGAATCCTTCGAGGCCCAACTGCTTACGGGTCTCGGCCAGGGCCTCCTGATAGCCGAGGGTTACCGGTATGCTGAAGCCGTAGCGTGTCGTCTGTTCCACGGAAGATCTCCATTCATTAATCGAACGCGTTATGCAGCCGGCCCGGCGAAAGCTCTCATCAGCGGTCCCTCATGCCGGAATGCGGGGTTTCTGCTGCTCCAGCAGCCGACCGACCGCCCCAGCCTCCTCGACCACCAGCTCGAGGATATCGTCCAGGCTGAGAATTCCGACGACGCTGTTTTTCTCATCAGTCACGATCAGGCGGCGAATTCCGATCTTCGCCATCCGGGCGACCGCCTGGTCCACTGGCGTGTGCTCGTCTACACTGTGGACCGGTGTGCTCATGAGCTCCGAAACCGGGGTTTCGCTCGGATCGAGACGTCCGGCGACACAACGGAGTGCTATGTCACGGTCCGTCAGAAGGCCCACCGGCTGCCTTGGATGCCCCATCTCTATTACCAGAGTGCCCACTTCGTGATCGGCCATGCGTTGCGCGGCGGTCCTGATATTCTCACCGGGAGACGCTGTCGCGACCACGCGGGTGCAGAGCCTGCCTACCGACACATATACCTCCTTGTTAGAGCGGACGCTCAAGCCGGCCTTCACCTGCCGCTGCACCTACAATCTTGAGGTGAGATTGTGAAGGAATCATGAGACTGCCAGGAAATTCCACGTCCTCGGCGCAGCACTCGTAAGAAGCCTTCATACCTGTTTCAGCCCCAGTTCAGCGCCACGCGGGCAGGTTAGCAGTACGCCTTCATGGCCGAGGAGTTATGCGGGTGTCCGAGCTGATGCAGACCGGCGTGCAGACTGTTACCGTCGACAGTCCGGTGAATGACGCATTGGTCACCCTGGCCGAGGCCCGCGTCTCGGCACTGCCGGTCGTGGATGGTGCTGGGCGCTTGGTTGGAGTGATCACGAGGACCTGAGTTTGGCTTGCGTCGAAGATCACTAGTGTGACCGAGCCACCGAGACGATAGTATGAAAGCGTGTCGGTGGATCCCTGCACGTCGCTGACCTGGTACTCGAAGTTGTCCTCCTGGTCTGATCTTCGGCTGAATGCCGGGCGCCACGCAGGGATTTCGCGAGCGGCGAACTCGGGGTCTGAGCCGTGATGGGATCACATTTTTTTGTCGAGCTTTCTGACGGTTTCTGAAGGTATCGTGAAGAACCGAACAGGAGGCGGAAATGCCGCGCGCAGGGCGTTCAATATGACCGCCACGTCAATGGCTTCTTGAAGCAGTGCCCCGGCCACCGGTGGGATGTAGCCAAAGCTGGCGACTACCATCGCCGCACCGCTCAGCCCCAGCCCCGCCCAGATGCTCTGCCGCGCAAGTCGCAGCGTGCGGCGGCTGATCCTTACAGCCTCCGCAACCCGGCTGGGATCGTCGGCCAGGATCACCGCATCCGCGGCCTCGGCGCTGATTCCCCCACCGCCGGCAGCCAGGGCAATCCCTACCGTTGCGGTGCTGAGGGCCGGCGCGTCGTTGGTGCCGTCCCCGACCATGAGGACCCGGTCCCCTTCCTTCATGAGGCGCTGGACGTAGGCGACCTTCTCTTCGGGCAGCAGGTCGCCATGGGCTTCATTGATCCCTACCGCGCTGGCCACCGCTGCCGCATTCGTTTGATCGTCGCCGGAGAGCAGGACAATTCTCGAGAGACCCAAGCGGCGGAGCTCTGGAATGAAGCCGTCAAGCTCCGGGCGCACCCGGTCGGCGTACTCGATCAAACCGGCGCCTCGCCCATCTACTGCCACGTAGGCTCGGAGGCCGGCACCTGGAGCCCGGGCCAGCAGCCTGCGGAGCCCAGGCTCGGCGGCTGGGTAGCGGTGCACCACGAACGACCATCCGCCCACCGTCACCTGATGGTCCTCCACCTCGCCGCTCACTCCCTGGCCAGGTGCCTCGGTGATGTGTTTTCCGGGTGGCAGATCGATTCCGCGCTCGACCGTCTCCTGGACCAGGGTGCGGGCGAGCAGATGACCGGACCCGTGCTCCACGCTGCCGGCGAGCCGGAGGACCTCGTGCTCGGTGAACTCAGGAAACGTGAGCACCCGGGCAACCTTGGGCCGCCCGATCGTGAGGGTTCCGGTCTTGTCGAAGATGGCGACGCCGACCCGGCCGAGCTGCTCGAGCGCGGTGCCGTGCCGGAAGATGATACCGCGACGGGCAGCCCGATTGATGCCTCCGACCACCGCCACCGGAGTCGCGAGAATGAGGGGACAAGGGGTTGCGACCACGAGCACGGCGAGCACGCGGGTGGGGTCGCCAGAGAGGAGATAGGCTCCGGCGCAGACGGCCAGGGTGAGGGGGGTGAACCAGACGGCGTACCGGTCCGCCAGCCGCTGGAGCGGTGACTTGCTCTCCTGAGCGTTGCGGACCAGCTCCACGATCCTGGCATACTGGCTCTCGCTCGCCGGAGCCATCGCGCGGACGGTGAGTGGACCCTCGAGGTTAAGGCTACCGCTGAGCAGCCGGACCCCGACATGAGCGCTCACCGGCACCGGCTCCCCGGTGATTCGTGACGCGTCCACATGGGACTGGCCCTCGAGGACAATGGCGTCGCAGGCCAGCAGCTCCCCAGGTCGCAGCAGGAGATCGTCGCCCACCCTGACCATCTCCGCCGCCACATCCTTCACCTCGCCACCCACGATCCGATGAGCCACCCGTGGCGCGGCCGCCTCCAGCTCTCGAACCGCCTCCGAGGCTCGCCCCTGCGCATATCGCTCGAGTGCCTCGCCGCCGGTCTGCATGAGAACCACGATCAGTCCCGCGAGCGGCTCCCGAAGGAGCAGGGCGGTGACGATGGCCAGCATCGCCACGAGATCCGCGGCGAATCGGCCCGCGAAGACGCCGCGCACCGTCTGCCACACCACGGGCGCGCCGGTGATGGCCAGCCCCGCGCTCCACAGGACGACCGCAAGCCCGGCTTGTCCCGTTATGTGAAGGAAGAGTCCGGTCAGGATGAAGAGGAGAGCGCCGACCGGAAGGAGATAGAAACGGCTCAGCGGGCCGTGGGCTAGACCGCGGGCGAGATCTC
>DASXRM010000117.1:0-10481 GCA_036506575.1 Gemmatimonadales bacterium
CAGCTCCCAGCTCCCAGCTCGATGAAACTTGGCATCACCTGTTATCCCACCTACGGCGGATCCGGCGCGGTAGCCACCGAGCTCGGATTGGAGCTGGCCCGTCGCGGGCATCAGGTGCACTTCATTACCTACGATTCGCCGTTTCGTCTCCGGGGGTATGCCGAAGGAGTCTTCTTTCATCAAGTCGAGACTCGGATGGGGCGCTACCCTCTCTTCGACCACTTTCCCTACACCCTCGCGCTAGCCTCGAAGCAACATGAAGTCGTTCTCCGGGAGCGGCTGGATCTGCTTCACGTGCACTATGCGATTCCGCATGCCACTACCGCGTACCTGGCCCGGGAGATGCTGACCGGCGAGTGGCCGCTCCGCGTGATCACGACGCTACACGGCACCGACATCACGCTGGTAGGCCAGGAGTCGAACTTCTACGCGATTACCAAATTTTCGATCGAGCAATCGGACGCCGTCACGGCGGTGTCGACCTACCTGAAGGATGAGACCTATCGAGCGTTCGGCTGCGTCAGCTGTGACGTGCGGGTGATCCCTAATTTCGTCAACCTCCAGGAATACCGACCGGGTGAGCCGGGGTGCCGGGGGCGCTTGGCGCCTGAGGGACACAAGCTGATCACCCACGTCTCCAACTTTCGTGAGGTGAAGCGGGTGAAAGACGTGGTCCGGGTCTTTGCCCGGATACGAAGAGCCATGCCGGCGACGCTGATCATGATCGGTGATGGGCCGGAGCGAATGGACGCGGAGAATGAGGCCCGGGAGCTCGGGGTCAATCCGGATGTGCGATTCCTCGGCCGGCTCGACTCGGTCGCCTCCCTCCTGCAAGGGAGCGATCTGTTCATCCTCCCCTCGCAAACGGAATCGTTCGGGTTGGCCGCGCTGGAGGCCATGGCGTGCGGTGCCCCGGTGGTGGCGAGCCGTGCCGGCGGGCTGCCCGAAGTGATCGATGATGGGATCAACGGGATCCTCGAACCGGTCGGCTCGGTCGAAGCGATGGGCCGCCGCGCCGTCGAGCTGCTGCGGGATCCAGAGCGTCATGCAGCCATGCGGTCGGCTGCGGTCGCCAAGGCGGAGCAGTTCTCCGCCGATCGCATCGTGCCGATGTATGAGGGGTTCTATCGGGAAGTGCTGGCGTGAAGCGGCCGCGTGGCGCCTGACCTGCTGAAGGCCGCCGTCCTGGGTTTGGTGGAGGGAGTAACCGAGTTCATTCCGGTCTCTTCCACTGGACATCTGATCGTCGTCAGCGACTGGCTCCGCTTGGTCGACGAGCGGGCCAAGACCTTCGAGATCTTCATTCAGCTCGGTGCGATACTCGCCATCGTGTGGCTCTATCGTGACCGGCTGGGACGCGTGGTGCTGTCCGCGAGACGGGATCCGAGCAGCCGCCGCTTCCTGGGGAACCTGGTGATCGGGTTTCTGCCGGCCGCTCTGGTCGGGTTCCTGGCCCATGACTGGATCAAGAACCGGCTGTTCAACCCCACGGTCGTTGCCGTCGCGTTGGTGGTGGGTGGTGTTCTCATTCTCCTGATCGAGCGCTGGTCACCGGAGCCCTCGGTCACTGACGTGAATAATGTGCCGCCGCAAACCGCGCTGGGCATCGGACTGGCGCAGGTGTTGTCCTTGGTGCCGGGGACGTCCCGCTCGGGAGCCACGATCATGGGGGGATACGCTCTGGGATTGTCGCGGGTGGCGGCCACCGAGTTTTCGTTCTTCCTGGCCATTCCGGTGATGCTGGCGGCGACGCTCTACGATCTGCTCAAGAGCTGGTCGGTGCTGGTGCCCGCAGACGCTCCGATGTTCCTGGTTGGCTTCGTCGTCTCGTTTGTCGCGGCGCTGGTCGTGGTGCGCGCCTTCCTCGCCTACGTCTCCGGCCACAGCTTCAGGGCGTTTGCGTGGTACCGCATCGTATTCGGAGCATTGTTGCTGCTGCTGAGAGGCTAAAGTTGCAGATGCGGGTGTGGCGGTAAAAGGAGCAGCAAGCCACAGATTTACCCGGATCAACACGGATTCTATGATCCCACGGATCCAGCACTTCGAGCGGGTCGGCTCGACGATGGATGTGATTCACGAGCTCGCTGCCCGGGGGGCGGAGGCGGGGACCATCGTCGTCGCCAGCGAGCAACTGGACGGGCGGGGTTCCCGTGGCCGCACCTGGCACTCGCCGCCCGGGGGACTCTGGTTGAGCGCGCTCTTCCGGCCACCCACACTGGGAGGGATCGAGGTGGTCAGCCTGCGGGTGGGTCTCGCCGTGGCCCGTGCGGTCGAGCCGCTGGCATCCGGTCGCATTCAGCTCAAGTGGCCCAACGACCTGATGCTGAACCAGCGGAAGGTCGGCGGCATTCTGTGCGAGGCGCGCTGGCAGGGCGGGGCACTGGGGTGGGTTGCGGTCGGGATCGGGCTCAACGTTCGGAACCAGATTCCTGCCAAGCTCCGGGGCGCGGCTGTCTCCCTGGCGGAAGAGCGACCGGACATCACCGGTGAGGAGGTGACGGAGGCGGTCGTGACGGCATTGGAGGGGGTAGATTTTCGGGCGGAGCGCCTGTCGGCGAGTGAGCTGGAACAGTTCGCGGATCGGGACTGGCTCCGCGGCCGGGAGATTCGGCAACCCCTGCGGGGGACGGTGACGGGCCTCGGTGACGATGGTACCCTACTGGTCCGGACCCCCGAAGGGCCTGGTGTTTCGTTGCGCAGCGGCTCCGTCCAGGTAGCCGCAGTCTCTCGCAGCCGGTAACCCTATGCTGCTGGCATTGGACATCGGGAACACCGAGATCACGGTGGGTCTCTTCCGGAGAAACGATCTGGAGGCCCATTGGCGTCTCACCACCAACCCTGATCGGACACCTGACGAATGGGGCAGCGCCATCGGCGGTTTCCTGGTGCAGGGCGGGCACTCGCCTAACGAGGTTCGCGCCGTGTGCATCGCCTCCGTGGCTCCCCCAGTCACCCAGAGCATCATCGAAGGGGTCGCGTTGTCGACCGGATGCACCGGCATCACCGTCGATGCGCGTACTCCGCTTCCGGTGACCCTCGATGTGGAAGAGCCGCTCAGCGTAGGGGCGGACCGGATCGTGAACGTGTTGGCGGCGGTCGATCTGTTTCGATCGGACTGCATCGTGGTCGATTTCGGCACCGCCACCACGTTCGATTGCGTGACCGCCGATGCCCGGTTTCTCGGCGGAGCCATCATGCCCGGCCTCAGAACCTCGGCCGACCAGCTTACCCGGCGCGCCGCCAAACTGCCGGCGACCGAGCTCCGTGCGCCCAGCCGGGTGATCGGCCGGCGAACCGAAGAGTGTATTCAGGCAGGAGTACTGTTCGGCGCCGCGGATGCGGTCGATGGCATGGTACGCCGGATTGCGGCTGAGTGGCCCGGTACCCAACGGCCCCGGGTGGTTGCCACGGGAGGCCTGGCGCCCATCGTCGCTCCTCTCAGCACCGCGATCGAGCTCACCGATCCGGATCTCACCCTGCGCGGGCTGCGGATCGCCGCTGGGCACCTCGGTCTGGAGTGGTAAGCAGGACCAGGCGGGCAGGGTACCGGCTGCTCGGCTCCCGGCTGGACTACCTGCTCCACACCCGTCCGGTCGAGTGGCCTATCGTAGCCGGTCACACGGCCGTCGGATATCTGCTCGCGGTCGGGCTCCGAAGTGCCGCCCGCGGTGACCGCCTAGCTTCCGCGGCTGTGGCGATCGGGCTCTGGGTCGTTTGCCTCAACGGGGGTACCCTCGCGCTCAACAGCGCGTACGACCGTGATGAGGGCGACGTCGCCTATTTGCGGCAACCCCCAGCCACTCCACCTGGGCTCGCGGCGTTTGGCCTGAGTCTCATGCTGGTGGGACTCCTGGGAGCGGTGCTCCTCCTCCCGGTGGGCTACGTCGCGGCCTATGCGCTCTGCTTCCTCTTGTCGGTGCTCTACTCGGTCCCCCCTTTTCGTTTGAAGGCAGTGGCTGGCGCCGATTGGCTCATCAACATGGTGGGCTTCGGAACACTCACACCCTATGCTGGGTGGGCCGCGACCGGTCTCCCCGTCGGTCCGATCGGCAGGCTCGTTCTGCTGGCGTTTTGCCCCTTGTTTGCCGCCCTCTATCCACTCACCCAGATCTACCAGTTCGAGGAAGATGCTCGCCGGAACGATCGGACGCTCGCTCGCACTCTTGGCATTCGTAAGAGTCTGATCGTGGCGGCCGTATCGGTCTGGGGAGCCTTTGCTCTCTTCGGGGTAGCCGCGCTGCGTAGCGGGTGGATCTGGCCGGAGGCATGGCGATGGCTCACGCTGACGCTCGCCGCGGTGGGTTGGGCGCTCGTTCTGGTGCCCTGGTTCTGGCGGCAGCAGCTGATGACCGCTCGGGAACATCAGCACGGCATGTATCGTGCGCTTCTGGCTTGGGCGCTGACCGATCTCGCGGTCGTGCTCGTTTGGGCAACCTGAGAGAGCCCTTGGCCGTCCCACGGAGGTCTCGGTATACTTGACACTTCCCCCTGGATCCGGAGCTGGCATGACCTCGACGGTGGACTTGAAGGACGAGTACGATGTTACCGCTGTCCCCTCGATCGTCCTGGGCTCCATCAAGCTCGGCTTACTCGAGACGGTTATCGTCCTGCTCTTCTCCCTCGCGTCCCGGTTTCTCGGTGGTTTACTCGAGACCATCGTATGCGGGCTCATCGTCCTGCTGGGATTGGCAGTCGTCACCATGCTCCCCGGCCTTTGGACCCGCGCCCGCACCATAGAGGGGATTGCCGGCGCAGCCGGCATCGGGCTTGGGGCGGCCGGTGTGTTTCTCCTCCTGGATGTCATGCTGCTTCAGAACATCGGGACCTACAGCGATCGTTGGTACGACGTCGGGGGCGGCAGTAATTGGTGGTATCACCCGGTATGGTGGATGGTAGGCAGCTTCCTCCCCTGGATGGGTGCCTGGATCCTGGCCAACCAGACCGAAAGGCAAGGACGCCCGGCAGCGGCGGCTGGACTGATTACGGCTCTGGTTCTGGCCGTGATCACCGCTGTCCTCGCCGTCCTGCTTAGATTCCCCGGGGCACGCTGGACCTTGGCCACCTTTGCCGTAGCGTTTCTCCCCGGGCTGGTTCTGGCGACTATCGCGTCTGGGATCGGGAAGCGCCGCACCTGAGCCGATGCGCTGGGTCCGTCTCTTCTTTCGCATCTTCGGATGGCTGCTCACCCCCTTTCTGGCGTGGGCAGCTTCATTTTTCGGGGCGGTTGGAGGAGCCTTGCTGGCCATGAAGCTAGACGATCCGGTCCGGGGTCTCGCCGTCACCGCCGTATGTGGTGGGCTGGTGGGGTTTGCGGTTCTGATCGGTTGGTTGCACTACCTCCGACGGTCGCCCGAAGTTCGCGAGGTGCTCGCGGTTACTGAAGACGGCACCCCGGATACAACCGAGTTTGCAACCCTGCCCGAGGTTCCCGAGGAAATTTCGGAGCCCGAGCCATCGCAGCCGGGCTGATGCCACTGCGATACTCGGGCAAAGGTCGGCCTTCGTTGCGGCGCATCGGGTTGGCGGCCCTGTTGATCTGCGGTTGTCAGCCTGCCGATCGGCGCCCAGCCGGCGGAAAGCCGGGGAGTGCGTCTGAGCCGGCCGACTCACTCGTCCTCTCGACCTCGGACGGGGTTGAGATCTGGTTCACCCTTGCCCGGCCGGCCAAGGCGGCTGACGGCACCTCGTGCGTGGAGCGAGCCCTCGAGCTTCGTCGCGGGGGAACTCGCATCCCGGTGCCGCTGCTCTACACTGGAGATCGTCCTATTCTGATCAGTGACTCGATGATGCGTGCCGTGCTGTGGACCCACTGCAGGCCAATGGAGCCCTATCTCGTCGATCTCCGGAATGGACGTCCGATGCGCGAACGAGCTGGAAGGGCACCGTGAGAGCTCCGGCGTCTGAGCTGGTCAGGCTGCTGCTGGCGGTCGGGGTCGGCTCCGGTATTGAGTTAGGGATCGGGGTTCGAACGGCAGATGCCCAGATCATCGAAGCACGGATCGGGCGCTTCTGGGACTCGGCCGGCTGGGCCACCTACCGGCTAGGAGTCGCCCAGCCACTCGCCGGTGTGCTGGGCGTTCAACTCCACGGCGATGTCTCCCGGCGCTTTGGGAATGATGCCGGCGGGTTCGCTGGAGTGGGGACCGACCTGACGGCGTTCCGGAGGAAGGAGGGCGGCCCCTATCTGGTCGTGGGTCTGAGCGGTGGACTGGGATCGGAAAGCTCGAACTCCTTCTCCGACCCATGGGGCTCCTGGTCTGCGGGCGTAGGCTATGACCTGTTCCCTCTCTCGTTCCTGTCGGTAGGCGCCGAGGGCCGCTGGCGGGAGCTATCTCTCGGTGGGCGCGATGGTGCCGAGCTCGCCCTTGGGATAGCGGTTCATCTGAAAGGTGGTTCGCCTATTCCACCAGCGCGGCAGCCGCCCTCACCTCGAGCTGTCGAAGGTCCCCGGATCGCGGTTGCCACCCCGGTGCTCGAGCCACAGTCGTCGCCGAAGACCCTCGCCGATTCCATCATTGCGACCGCCGCGGATGCGATGGGCCGCCCCTACCAATTCGGAGGTACCGGCGAGAACGGTGCCGGATTCGATTGCTCCGGTCTCATCCAATATGCCTACGCCAAGCACGGGATCAGGTTGCCCCGCCGGAGCACCGATCAGGCGCGCGAAGGGACGAAGGTAGATCGGAAGGTCGCGCTGCTGAAACCCGGGGATCTGCTGACGTTCTCGAACCGTGGCGGGCCGGTCACACACGTCGGACTATATCTGGGGGAACGGCGCTTCATCCACAGCGCCACTCGCGGCGTGCAGGTGAGCACGCTCAGCGCAGAGGATCCCTATGGACGCTGGTGGTACCAGCGGTGGGTAGGCGCCCGGCGCATTGTTTATTGATGCCTCTCGTGTTCCCCGCCGGCATGACCATGGTGCATCTCGGACATAGAACCGTTTCTCCCACCACGGATCTCCAGTGAGGCCAAGTCTTGCTGGTAGGTCGCATCCCGCGGGTTTATGGCCGGCCAGCGCTTGATGTTGTCGGGAACGAAGAGCCCGACCATGCTGGCCATCGCACCCTTCGTCCGCATCTCTCCCGTCGGATTATCGTATTCGCCCACCACGCGGTAGCGATGTTTCGCCTTCAGCCGAAGTCCATCGCCGCTCACTCCAAAGAGCTTGCGGCTCATCTTGATCAGCTTGCCGTCGGCCGCACGTTCGGCCACCACCTGGGTGAGCACCTTTCCGGTTTCGGCGTCCTCGAGCCGTACCCGGCTGCCGTAATCGTGCATATGGCCACCGACCGCGAGGAGCCGTCCCCCCACTGGCAGGGTGAACTCATAGGCTTTGGCTGATTTTCCCGGAGGGACATCGAAGGTGTTCGTGCCGCCGACGGTAAGGTTCACATCCATGTAAATCGGCAACGCGTTCACCGGCGGAGGATTCTGGTTTTTCGGGGTCCACAGCATCGTGAGCTTGAGGTTCACACCCTCGAGGTCCTTGCCGGTGTCGTTGTGCCACGCGATGTACATCCCCAGCTTCATTCCTGGCTTCATCGGCACGCCGATCGTCTTGGGCACACTGGCATCCTCGGTTTCGGTACCGGTGCCCATCAAACGTTCCGCCGCCGAATACAATAGCTGCCGGCGACTGAAATTCACCATGATCATGTGGTGCATGACATGCGTGGGAACCGTCCGCCCCTGTCCGTCGGCGAGCTCCACCCGAAAACCGCGGAACCAGCCCTCTACCGGCCACTCGAAGCGCTGCAGCTGTGTGTCATGCGACATGCCCAGGTCCATCATGGCGTGGTCTTCCAGCGGAGGCATGTTCGGCAAGTTGTACGGACCACTCGTGATGGTGAGCTCGTGCCGGGACGAGTCGATGGACACGGTGACTCTCGGTGCCGGCTCGGGTCCGCCGATCCCCAGACCGAGGGTCGCAGCCAGAATCGAGCTCCACAGCATGGGTGCCCTCCGGAATGGTCGGTTTATGCCATTGCGCGGCTGCCAATCGGCGCGCAATTTGGTCACGATACGGTCCAACAACTGAACGTTGCCCGCTCAAAATTTCGAGAGCGATACCCAATGTCAAGCATCCGAGCCTCAGCCATCCTCGGACTTGTCTTGCTGCTGTACGGGAGCGGCGCAGCGGGGCAGCAACGGCTTTTCCCAGCAGTGAGCAGTTTCGAGCTCCCGGAAGCTTCGCCCCGGGTCCATGGACTGGTGGGGCGTTTGATCTCCGCGCGCCGGGGGGACAGCCGTTTCGGGCAGGAGCACGAAGGTGAGGTGGTGCTAGGCGAGAACTTCCCTCTGGTGGCTCTGAAGGGGGGACGCCGGCCCATCGTTCTCGGCTTCGGCTCCCAGGTCTACGGCCGGTTCAGCCTTAGCGATCCGAAAAGTGCCCTCATCAGCACCGACTGGGTGGTGGGACTGAACACTACGGCCGCGGCCGATCCCTGGGCGCTGACGCTCGAGGTGTACCACGAGAGCAGCCACCTGGGCGACGAGTATGGAGATCGCTTTCCGGGCGATCGCCTCGACTGGACCCGTGAAGTCCTCGCCGGCTGGGCCAGCTACGTCACCGGCGTGTGGCGCTTTACCGCTGGCGCGAGCTACGTGCTCGACGACCAGCTCAAACTCCCCGCTTCTGCCGGGTCTCTGGGGCTCGACTTCCACGGCAAATCACGCCGTTTCCTCGGCGGCCAGGTGCGCCCTGTCGCCGGTCTCTTTACTGAGGCCGAGGCAGCAACCCGCTGGCGCATGAGCACCTCGGCTAAGCTCGGCGTGGCGTTTGCCACCGGCGGGGTGGGCCACGATATCGGGCTGGGACTCATTGCCCACGATGGCCTGTCCACCCAGCGGCAATTCTTCCGACAGGAGAGTCGATACATCGGAGTAGAACTGCGCTTCGACCTCTAACCGCCAGGGCCGCCGGTGTGTCAGGAGGGTTAGACCCTTTCTGCCGCGCGGTCGACCGGCGATAGCCAAACCTGCCAACCTGACACAGATCCCAGGCACCTCACTTGCTTCAGGGCCTCCCCAAACATCGCCTTGACACGGGAGGCTTTGTTCTTATCTTCCGGGGTCTTAGCACTCTGGCATTCTGAGTGCCAAACGCTTCATTGTTAGCAACTTAGACCGTTCAACCTATCTAGTAGTGGAGGTCGCACCGATGGCAACTGCTACCAAGGCCAAGCCGAGTCTCAAACTTCAGCCCCTGGAGGACCGCGTCGTCATCATGCCATCCGATGAGGCAGAGAGCATGCGCGGCGGCCTGTACATCCCGGACACCGCCAAGGAGAAGCCGACCCAGGGCGAAGTAATCGCCGTGGGCCCGGGCCGGATGGAGAAGGGGTCGCGGGTCCCGGTGGATCTCAAGGTCGGCGACAGCGTCATATACGGGAAGTACAGCGGCACGCCGTTTCAGCTCGGCGATGACGAAGTGATCATCATCAAGGCCTCGGACGTTCTGGCCAAGATTAGCTAAACCGACCGGGGAGCTTCGGCTCACCCGATTCCTTTCAGGAGATCAGACATGGCAGCGAAAGAGCTTCTCTTCAACACCGAGGCCCGGGCCAAGCTCAAGAAGGGCGTGGACCACCTGGCCGAGGCGGTCAAGGTCACCCTCGGGCCCAAAGGCAGGAACGTCGTCATCGATAAGAAGTTCGGTTCACCCACCGTCACCAAGGACGGGGTGACCGTGGCCAAGGAAATCGAGCTGAGCGATGCAATCGAGAATATGGGCGCCCAAATGGTAAAGGAGGTTGCCACCAAGACCTCCGATCTGGCCGGCGACGGTACCACCACCGCGACTGTGCTCGCCCAGGCGATTTTCCGCGAGGGGCTCAAGAACGTCACAGCTGGCGCCAATCCCATGGAGTTGAAGCGGGGCATCGACCGCGCGGTTGAGGCGGTGGTCGAGCAGCTCAAGACGCTCTCGGTTCCGTCCGCGGGCAAGAAGGAGATCGCCCAGGTCGGCACCATCTCGGCGAACAACGATAAGGAGATCGGCAACCTGATCGCCGAGGCGATGGAGAAGGTAGGTAAGGACGGGGTCATCACGGTCGAAGAGGCCAAGGGTCTGGAGACCACGCTCGAGACGGTCGATGGCATGCAGTTCGACCGGGGCTATCTGTCGCCCTACTTCGTCACCGATCCCGAGAAGATGGAGGCGGTGCTGGACGACCCCTACATCCTGATCCACGACAAGAAGATCTCGGCGATGAAGGAGCTCCTCCCGGTGCTGGAGAAGATCGCCCAGAGCGGACGCCCGCTGCTTATCATTGCGGAGGATGTCGAAGGGGAGGCATTGGCCACGCTGGTAGTGAACAAGCTGCGGGGCACGCTGAAGGTCGTGGCGGTGAAGGCGCCGGGCTTCGGCGACCGCCGCAAGGAGATGCTCCGCGATGTCGCGGTCCTCACCGGCGGCCAGGTAATCTCGGAGGAGCTCGGCTTCAAGCTGGAGAACACTACCCTCAACGATCTGGGCC
>DASXRM010000118.1:0-10229 GCA_036506575.1 Gemmatimonadales bacterium
CAGGTGATGCTCTCGGTCCTCGATGAGCGATGGAAAGACCACCTGTACGACCTCGACCAGTTGCGGAACGCCATCCAGTATCGCGCTTGGGGGCAGAAGGACCCCTTGGTCGAGTACAAGCGTGAGGCATTCGAGATGTTCGAGGACCTCATGCACGACATCCAGTCCACCTTCACGGAGCGCTTTCTTAAGATTCAGGTGAGCGCCGAGCCGCCGCGGCCGGAGCCCCAGGCCCGACGAGTCGCTCCGCCCATCCGGTCTGCCGAACCGGTGGGAGCGGATGACATGTTTACGGGACCGTCTCGTCGGATGGCCGCTCCCCTTAACCCGCACGCTTCGCCGGTACCCGGCCCCGCACTGAACAGCTCTATGGGACCGGTGGGCCGGGCCACCGCTGCGGTCCCCGAGGTTGGACGCAACGACCCCTGTCCCTGCGGGTCGGGGAGGAAGTACAAGAAGTGTCACGGAGCGGGCCGGTAGCGACGGCGTAAGTTCTGTCGTGCCCGCATGATAATGACACCCGCAGCGTCCCCCGACCGGCTATTCTGGGGGCATGGCCCTGCCGGTGTCCACCCTTCCCGATATCGAACGTCCCCGCGAGCGCCTCTGGACGCTGGGGCCCTCCGCGTTGACGACCGCCGAACTTCTTGCCATCGTGTTAGGTACAGGAGGAGTCGGCCAGGATGTTTTGGAGCTGGCCCGCCGGCTCCTCGAAGTCAGCGAAGGCTCGCTTCGCCGGCTGGCGCAGCGGCCTAGTGCCGAGCTGCTTCGGTCGCGGGGAGTCGGTCCGACCAAAGCGGGGCGGTTGATTGCGGCCTTCGAGCTGGGTGCTCGAGCTGCGCGGGAAGAGCGCCCGCCGGTGCAGCGAATCAGGGAACCCGAGGACGTCATTCGTCTGTTTGGTACCCGGTTGCGTGATCTCCAGGTGGAGGAGTTTCACCTTCTCGCGTTGGACAGCCAGAGCCAGGTCCTCCGTGAGGTGTTGATCACCCGAGGGTTGCTGAACAGCTCCTTGGTGCATCCTCGTGAAGTGTTCCGCGCCGCTATCGCCGAGGCCGCGGCCGGTATCATTGTGGTCCACAATCATCCCAGTGGCGATCCGACGCCATCGGCGGAAGACCGGGCGGCCACCAAACAGCTGGTCTCGGCCGGCCGGTTGTTGGATCTGCCCTTGTATGATCACGTGATCATTGCTGGAGATCGTTTCGTGAGCTTTGCGACGGCTGGACTCCTGTGACCGGAACTCTGCCGGACCTCGCCCCTGACCTTAGGGCCGTGCTCGAGAAGCACGCCGACCGCCTGGACCTGGAGTTGGTGGACCGGGCGCTTCGCTTCAGCGCGTCCGCGCATCGGGGTCAAAAGCGGATGTCGGGCGAGGACTTCGTCTCCCACACCATCGCTGTGGCGCTGATTCTCGCCGAACAGCTCCTCGATAGCACCACCATCGCGGCGGCGCTGCTCCACGACGTGGTCGAAGACTCCGACGTGAGAACCGAAGACATCGCCCGGGAGTTCGGCCCCGAGGTCGCCGGCATTGTGGATGGCCTGACCAAGATTTCCAGCCTGACCTTCCACTCGTCGGCCGAAGAGCAGGTCGAGAACTACCGCAAGCTGTTGCTCTCGATCGCCAAGGATGCCCGGGTCATCATCATCAAGCTGGGCGACCGGCTGCATAACATGCGGACGCTGGAGCACCTCCCGCCCGAGCGCCGCACCCGCATCGCGCTGGAGACCCGGGAGATCTACGCCCCGCTGGCGCACCGGTTCGGCATGGCCGGCATCAAGGCGGAGCTGGAAGACCTGGCCTTCAAGTTTCTGGAGTCCGACGAGTACCGCGAGCTCGCTATGCAGGTGGCGGCCAAGCGCGCGGCCCGGGAGCAGACCATCCTCAAGCTCAAGACTCCGCTCGATTACGAGCTCCGCCAGGCGGGCATCGACTGGTTCGAGGTCACCGGTAGGCCCAAGCATCTCTGGTCGATCTTCCAGAAGATGAAGAAGCGGGGCAAAGCGTTCGACGAGATCTACGATCTCATGGCGGTACGGGTCATCGTGCGCACCGTCCCCGATTGCTATCACGTACTCGGCATCATCCATCACAACTGGACCCCGATCCAGGAGCGGATCAAGGACTACATCGCGAGCCCCAAGTCGAACGCGTACCAGTCGCTCCACACTACCATCTTCGGTCCGGGCGGCCAGCTCTTCGAGGTGCAGATCCGAACGCAAGACATGCACCGGACCGCGGAGTATGGCATTGCGGCGCACTGGGTCTACAAGCGGGACGGCACGGCTGACGAGCTGGATCAGCACCTCGGGTGGTTCCGTCAACTGCTCGAGCTGCAACAGGACACGCACAGCCCCGAGGAGTTCCTCGAGTTCCTGAAGATCGATCTCTATCAGGACGAGATCTTCATCTTCACCCCTCAGGGCGATGTGAAACGGCTCCCCAAGGGCTCCACCCCGATCGACTTCGCCTTCCATGTGCATACCGAGGTAGGTCTCAAGTGCCAGGGCGCCAAGGTGAATGGACGCATCGCGCCGTTGCACCGGGAGCTCAAGAGCGGCGACACCGTCGAGATCCTCACCAGCGCCACAGCCAAGCCCAGCCGCGATTGGCTGAGCCATGTCCGTACTGCGCGCGCACGCCACAAGATCAAGCAGTGGGTGAATCACGAGGAAGAGACGGTCAGCCTCGGGTTGGGCCGGGACATCCTGGCCCGGGAGGTGCGCCGGCGGCGACTGGACCAGCCCGATCAGGAGCGTCTGGACCGGGCCGCGCACACGCTGTCTCTCGCCGATGGCCGGGGGCTGGAGATTGCGGTGGGACGAGGAGATGTGCCGATCGGCCAGGTCATTCGGGCGCTCTATCCCGATGTTCCCACCGATGAAATTCAGGAACCCAAGCCGACCGTCTTCGGTCGGGTCATCGACCGGATTCGGCTCGGCCGCGGCATCAAGATTCAAGGCGTCGACGGACTCATGGTCCGCTACGCCCAATGTTGCCAGCCGGTGCCCGGAGATTCAGTGGTCGGGTACGTCACCCAAGGGCGGGGCATCTCCATTCATCGATCCGATTGCCCCAACCTGCTGACTCTGGCCGCCGATGAGCGAAGGGTGGACATCGACTGGCAGGAGACCGCCGGAGAGGCCTTTGCCGTGCGGCTCGCCGTCACCGGCGAGGATCGCCGCGGCCTCTACGCCGATATCATGGAAGCGATCAGCCAAACCGGCACCAACATTCGAGGCGCCGATCTGCACACCAAAGACGGCTCGGTCTTCGGCACTATCTTCGTCGAGGTCGACAATCTGCCCCACCTCGGCAAGGTCATGAAGGCGGTGCGGAAGGTGAAAGGGGTGACCGGGATCGACCGGCGCGAGGCTCCCCCCGCTTGAACCGCTGGATTCTCAAGACCGATTCCGAGGTCTATCCCTATGACCAGCTGGAGCGCGAGCGCCGCACGGTGTGGGATGGGGTGAGCAATGCGGTCGCGCTGAAGCACATCCGCAGCATGGCTCCGGGCGATCCGCTGTTGATCTACCATTCCGGCGCTACCAAGGAGCTCGTGGGCCTGGCTCGTGTGGTCAGCGCTCCCTATGCCGACCCCAAGCGCGGCGATCCGAAGCTCGCCGTGGTGGACATCGAGGTGGATCGCCGACTCCCGAAGACCGTGTCGCTCGCCACCATCAAGGCCGACTCTGGCTTTGCCGACCTGGCTCTGGTGCGGCAGCCGCGACTGTCCGTGATTCCGGTCCCGGGAGAGCAATGGAACAAGCTGCTCAAGATGAGCGGATTACCCTGAGGGCGGCACTTCAAAAGCAACCTGTTTTCGCGTTTTCGTGATTGCTTGTCTGTGGCCCATCGGGGCTCCCCGAATAAAACCCGGCACTATATATTCCTTGCATGAGCAGTCCCCATTTCGAGGTGGTCGCCCCGTTCCAGCCTGCCGGTGACCAGCCTAAGGCGATTCGCGAGCTAACCGCCGGTCTGTGCCGGGGAGACAAGTACCAGACTCTGCTGGGCGTCACCGGGTCGGGCAAGACGATGACGCTGGCCCACACCATCGCCAATTACCGCAAGCCGACGCTGGTTCTCTCCCACAACAAGACCCTCGCAGCGCAGCTCTACGGCGAGCTGCGGCAGTTCCTCCCGCGCAACGCGGTCGAGTACTTCGTGTCGTACTACGACTATTACCAACCCGAGGCCTACGTCCCCGCCACCGACGTGTATATCGAGAAGGACGCGTCGATCAACCAGGACATCGAGAGTCTGAGACTCCGGGCCACCTCGAGTCTGATGGAGCGGGAAGACGTGGTGATCGTGGCGACGGTGAGCGCGATCTACGGCTTGGGCGATCCGGCCGAATACCGGAAGCTGATGGTGACCGTCCGCCGGGGAGAACAGCGGGGAAGGGATTCAATTCTTTCGGAGCTGGTGCGAATCCAATATGGCCGCAACGACGCCTCCTTCGAACAGGGCACGTTCCGCGTCCGGGGCGACTCGATCGAGGTCTTCCCCGCCTATGCCGAGCAGGCCATTCGAATCGAGCTCTGGGGGGACGAGGTCGAGCGGATCAGCAAGATCAATCCGCTGACCGGGGAAACCATCGTGCAGCTGGATCAGTGCGCGATTTATCCCGCCAAGCACTTCGTCACTCAGCGCCCTACAATCGAGCGGGCGGTCAAGGCGATACGGGAGGAGCTCGCGGTCCGGCTCGCCGAGCTGAAGGCGGCCGGCAAGCTGCTCGAGGCTCAGCGGCTGGAGTCGCGGACCAACTTCGATGTGGAAATGCTGCTGGAGGTGGGCACCTGCGCGGGGATCGAAAACTACTCTCGCCATCTCACCGGTCGCCGGGAGGGAGAACGGCCGGCGTGTCTGATGGACTATTTCCCCCCCGACTTCCTCGTCGTGGTGGACGAATCACACGTGAGCCTGCCGCAGATCGGGGGTATGTACAACGGCGATCGCGCCCGCAAGCTGACTCTGGTGGAATACGGCTTCCGGCTCCCCTCCGCCCTGGACAATCGCCCTCTCCAATTCGCTGAGTTCATGGCTCTCGCGCCGCAAATGATCAACCTCTCGGCAACGCCGGGCGATCTCGAGCTCCAGCTGTCTCAGGGCGTGGTGGTGGAGCAGATTATCCGGCCTACCGGCCTGGTGGATCCGGAGGTCGATGTCCGGCCGGTGCGCGGCCAGGTGGACGATCTGCTGGCCGAAATCCGGCTGCGGGAGAGCCGCGGCGAACGGGTGCTGGTGACCACGTTGACCAAGCGGATGTCGGAGGACCTCACCGACTACCTGCAGCAGGCAGGGGTGCGGGTCCGTTATCTCCATTCCGATATCGATGCCATCGAACGGATGGAGATTCTTCGAGGCCTCCGGCTGGGCGACTTCGATGTGCTGGTGGGCATCAACCTGTTGCGAGAGGGTCTCGATCTTCCTGAGGTCTCGCTGGTGGCCATTCTCGATGCGGACCAGGAAGGGTTTCTCCGCTCCGACCGCTCGCTGGTGCAGACCATCGGGCGCGCGGCCCGGCACATCAACGGACGGGCCGTTCTCTACGCCGATCGGATCACGGGT
Source organism: Gemmatimonadales bacterium (assembly GCA_036506575.1). Lineage (GTDB taxonomy): Bacteria > Gemmatimonadota > Gemmatimonadetes > Gemmatimonadales > GWC2-71-9 > CAVVWJ01. The sequence continues at coordinate 5,579 of DASXRM010000118.1, forward strand.
TCGATGCAGCGGGCGCTCGAGGAGATGGACCGGCGCCGCACGATTCAGCGCGAGCACAACGAAGAGCACGGGATCACACCTGTCTCCATCGTGAAGTCCATGGAGCAGGTCAGACTGTCCACCCACGTCGCCGATGCCCGAACCGAACGGGCGGAGGCCAAGGCGGCGATGCAGGAGCGGATCGACCTGCGGGATCCGGCTAAGCGCTCGGCCATGATCACCACGCTGGAGCGGCAAATGAGGGAGGCGGCAGCCAATCTCGAATTTGAGGTGGCTGCCTTGTTACGAGACCAGCTCAACGAGCTGAAGGCGCTGGGTGCCCCCAATGTCCGCCGTCCCGCGGCGATAGGAGCACCCAGCCCTTCGACCAGCCCAGGGCATGCTGCGCGCCCGTACCGCCGGCGGGTGTGACCCGCTCGCTGACGCAGGCCGAGCTGGAGGCCGAAGGCGAGGCGCTGGGCCGGGTGCTGACACCGGGAGAGCTGCTCACCTTCCAGGGTGATCTGGGGACAGGGAAAACCACGTTCATCAAGGCGATCACCCGCGGTCTCGGGGTCACCCGACCCGCCACCAGTCCGACTTACGCCCTGGTGCACCGGTACCAGGGGGCCCGCGGCCCAGTGTTTCACCTGGACTGTTTTCGGCTCCGATCTCCGGAAGAGGCTGCCGACCTCGATTGGGAGGGACTTATCGCGGAGGGTGATGCCATTCTGGTCGAGTGGCCCGAGCGGGCCGGCCCCTGGATCCCCGAGCCCGTGCGGCGTTTCCGGCTGTACCATCTGTCCGATCCGGAGCGCCGCGGGTTGGAGTCACTCTGATGTGGCTCGCACTCGATACCGCAACCGAACGCGCGTCAGTAGCGCTCGGAGTTCCGGGAGACGGTGCGGCTCCGCTGGAGGAGACCATCGGTGGCGCGCGCCGTCATGCGGCCGCCCTTCTCCCCACGATTCAGGCGCTGCTGCGGCGCGCCGGTGCCTCACTCGATGACCTCCGCGGCATCGTCTTGAGCGACGGACCCGGCAGCTTCACCGGCCTTCGCGTGGGCGCCTCAGTGGCCAAAGCCCTGGTCCACGCGCGCGCCCTTCCGCTCTGGACCGCGCCCTCGCTCTTGGTGCGTGCGGCCGGCGTCGCACGGGATAACGCGCTGGTAGTATCGGTGGCGAATGCACTCCGGGGCGAGGTGTATGCGGCGGCATACCGCTTCCTTCCCGGCGCCATTCAGACCGAGCTGATCCCCTCGGTACGGAGGCCAGAGGACCTGGTCAATAGTGGTATTCGGCCGGATACTGTGGTCGGAGAGGCGGCTGCCGAAGTCCTCGCCATATTGGAGCGCTGGGCTGGACGAGCGGTCATAGTCCCGCCGGAAGGCTCGCCCCGGGCGAGCCGGCTACTTCAACTCGTAGGCCGGCCCGGCGGGGCCCGGGAGGTGGAGGCAGTACGGGAATGGGAGCCGGTCTACGGCCGCCCTGCGGAGGCGCAGGCGCGTTGGGAGAGTGCCCATGGACGCCCCTTACCGGATTCGGTCGGCAGTCCCGGCTGATGCGGTGCCGCTCGTCGAGATCGAGCGTCGCTGCTTCAGTGATCCCTGGAGCGAAACCAGCTTTCGCGAGGCGCTGGAGTCACCCTGGACCTTCGGGCTGGTCGCCCACTCGGGACGTGGCATCGCGGGCTATCTCATAGGGCGGGAAGTGGCCGGAACCGGCGAAGTCTTGAACCTTGCGGTGGCGCCGGACTTCCGTCGCCGGGGCGTGGCCCGTGCGCTCTTACGCGCCGGCCTCAGTTTCCTGCGGAAGCGACGGGTCGAGGAAGTCTTCCTCGAGGTTCGTGAATCGAACCAGTCGGCTCAGGCGCTCTATCTGAGCTCCGGCTTTCGCCCGATAGGCCAGCGCTCGGCGTACTATCGAAACCCGAAAGAGGACGCACTGGTGCTCTGGCTTCCGCTCGAGCAGCATGCGTGAAAATGGAATATCCAGCATAGCTTTGGTTGAAGCAGGACCACCGCACCCTGTATTATGCGCGGGTCCACTCTGCGTGGGACCAATGTCGAACACTGGAGGTGCATGTGAGTCGAAGTCTGAACAAGGCCATCCTGATCGGGAATCTCGGGGCGGATCCGGAAGTCCGCAGCACATCCAATGGGTCCCGAGTGGCCACGCTGTCGATCGCAACCAGCCGCCAGTGGAAAAACCAGGCTGGGGAAAAGCAGGAGAAGACCGAGTGGCACCGGGTGGTGTTCTGGAACACCAAGTTCTCCACGCTGGCCGACATCGCCGAGCGCTTCTGTAAGAAGGGAGACAAGGTGTACGTCGAGGGGAGCATCGAGTATCGCTCGTGGCAGGACCGTGAGGGCCAAACCAGGTACACCACCGAGATCAACGGGCGGGAGCTCATCCTGCTTTCCGGTAAGCCCGATGGTGCCGAGGCATTGTCTGCCCCGAGCAAGGTGGCTGCCGGTGCGGCTGCGCCCAAGGGAAAGGAAGGATTCGACGACTTCCCCGAGGCACTCGATGCCGAGGACGACGACCTGCCCTTCTGAGGGCGGGCGGACGGGCGGATAGACGATTGGAGGCTGGGAAGTGGGGAAGCAGGGAATTTTTGCTTCCTCCTGGTCCGCTTCTCCGCGTCCCCGCTTCCCCGCTCCCCGCGGAGAGATGCCAGTCCTCCCGCCGATCGCCATACCAGTCCGGCTGAGGATTGGCTCGAAGGGCGTTGCCTCAAGCGGCTGTGCCGCATGAAGTTAAGGCTAACACTTAAAGTGCTCCCAAGGTGGCGTTGATTTTGCGACCTCCGGCCCCGAAGCCTCGCGTTCGGCCGTGTCCGTCCCTCTCCAAGACAGCGACGCCGCTGGGAGATCCCGATGCCGTGTAAGTCTCGTCCCAAGTCGAGCCGGCCTTCCTCCCGCCGGATGCACGTGCTGGGGTGCTGGGTTGCGCTGACCGTGGCCATGCCGGCGAGCGTGGCGCTGGCGCAAGAGGCTTTGCCCCAGACCCACACGGTTCGGAAGGGCGACACGCTCTGGGATCTGGCACAGCACTATCTGCAGGATCCATTTCTCTGGCCGGGCATCTACCGTCTGAACACCGACGTGGTGGAGGATCCCCACTGGATCTATCCGGGCGAGGTGCTCCGTATCGCCCCGACCGACAACGTCGCGGCCGTCCCCACGATGGATACGCCGATACCCACCGCACCCGGAGACAGCACAGCACTCGTTACAGCCGACAGCACCAATGGGGCGGGGGCGGACTCGACTGACGCTCTGGCACAGGGTCCGCAGCAGCCATCGCTGGCCGAGAGCGAGGACACCGATCGGAGGCCACTATTCCCCGAACGTCAGGCGCGATCGGTAAGGGAGATCCTGAAATCGTACATCCACCAGCAATACCGCCCGCTGCGGCGCAGTGAGTTCTATTCCTCCGGCTTCTTGACCGAGAACCAGCGCCTGCCCTACGGCCGGGTTCTCGGGCCGGTGACACCGCAGCAGATCAAAGCGGTCAATAGCCGGATGAATGCGTTGCCCTTCACCATGATCGCGCTCGAAGCTCCCAACGGTGCCACCTACGAAGTCGGTGACAGTCTGCTCCTGCTTCAGCTCGGTCGAGAGCTGGACCCCTATGGCAACGTGGTCATCCCGACCGGAGTCGCCCAGATCGTCGAAGCGGTGGATGGTCACTACGTGGCCAACATCGTGGCCACGTACGGACCGATCCGCAACGGTCAACGGGCCCTGCCGATCGAGAGCTTCAACCTCGGTGCGGGCTCCCGGGCGGTACCGGTGTCCGATGGTGTTCGGGGATCGCTTATCGGCGGTCTGGGACGCCAGGACCTCAAGGAGCCCCAGATGGTGGTGTTCATCAACAAGGGGCGGGAAGACGGGGTGGCGCCGGGAGACCTCTTCGAGGTACGCCGCCGGCCCCAGCGTGCTGCCGATGGCATGATTCGCGTAAACGAGCTGATGGCCACGATGCAGATCGTTCACGTGCGAGATCGCACCGCAACGGGACTGTTGCTCAACATCATCTCACCCGACATCCCACCCGGCACCGATGTGATGCAGGTCGCCAAGCTGCCGTCGTAAGCAGCGGGATAGCGGGGCAGCGGGCGGAAAAGCAAAGGGGCCGAGCGTCGAGTGGCGCCGGCCTCTTCTATTTCATTCCAATGACACTCAGGCTCTTCGCTGGCCCGCTGCCCCGCCGTCCGGCCGCCCGCTGTTTCTGCTGCCTCACCGGTTCCTTCCGTACGACCCGCTTCTATATTGCGAGTCGCTACGGATCCGACAGCTGTTCGATTCACACCGCGGCGGGAGATCTCGAATGCCGGGACGCACAGGATGAGCGGCAGGGTGCTGGTCACAGGTGGGGCGGGGTTCATCGGTTCCCACATAGCCGAGGCGTACCTTCGCGATGGGTGGGAAGTGGTAGTGCTCGATGACCTATCGCGTGGTCATGAGAAGAATGTGCCTCGGGGAGCGCGGTTCATCCGCGCGGATATCCGGTCTCCTGAAGCGCGACAGACTCTCGCGACCGGGCGCTTCGATCTGGTGAATCATCAGGCGGCGCAGATCGATGTCCGGATATCGGTGGACCGGCCGGCATTCGACAGCGGCATCAACGTCGTCGGCTTCGTCAACCTGCTCGAGGGTGCGGGTGAG
>DASXRM010000119.1:0-12319 GCA_036506575.1 Gemmatimonadales bacterium
CGCGATCCGCATCTGGACCGGTTATTGGTCGCTGCGGACCGGCATGGCCTCTGGGATGCGAGTAGGCGCTGCCATCGGGAGCTCCTGGTTGCCGCGGGCCATCGAGTGGGTGGGCCCTGCCGCCGGCTTTGCAGTCGGCGCCGCCATTCCGGTGGTCGCCGGATGGTATCTGAGCCCTTTCGGCTGGTCGGCGATTATTGGGACGGCAGGGGTGACTGTGGCGGGGGTGGCGCTCACCCGCTGGTTCGGTCCTGGGCTGACCTCGGTGCGGTTCGCCCTCCTGGCTATGGCTCTTCTCCTGCTTTTCCGGCGGATCGGGCTGTGATCGAGCGAGAGGCTACCATCGTCAATCTGGAGGGGCTCCATGCCCGGCCGGCCGCTCGCATTGTGCGGCTGGCCAGCACGTTCGACTCCGACATCGAGATCTGTAAGGATGGCGTTGGCGTTAACGGTAAGAGCATCATGGGAGTGATGATGCTCGCCGCCGAGTGCGGGAGCTCGATCACCATCCGGGCCAACGGACCCGATGCCGAGCAGGCGGCGGAAGCCCTCGCCTCCTTGGTAGCGACCGGATTCGGCGAGACGGTCCCATGATCAGAATCCTCCAGGGCATTGGCGTATCACCGGGCGTGGCCTGCGCCCCCGCCCTCGTGTTGCGATGGGACTTTCCTGAGGTCGGTGATCGGACCGTCGAAGCCCATGAGGTTGAGGCGGAGGTACGCCGCCTGCGCGAGGCGGTCGACGACGTTGTCTCCCATCTCCGGGAGCTGGGCGAGCGAGTTCTCCAACGGGCCGGCCCCGAAGAGTCCCGTATCTTCGACGCCCAGATCCTGATGGCCCAGGACGAGGATTTCCTGGCCTCGGTCGAGACTCTAATCCGCCGGAACCAGTTCAGCGCCGAGACCGCATACGAGTTCCGGGCACTCGAGCTCCGCCAGGCCTGGTCGGGAACCGCCCGACTGCGGGAGCGTTTGGCCGATCTCCACGCCATTCAGATGCGCATGATCCATCGGCTGCTGGGGCGCACCGACACCGAGCTCTGGTCGGTTCCATCGGATGAGCAGGTCATCGTCGTCGCTCACGAGCTGTCGCCCGGTCTCACCGTGCAGCTCGACCGCGAGCATGTCGTCGGGCTGATCAGTGAGGAGGGCACCCGCACTGCCCACGCCGCCATCCTGGCCCACTCTCTGGGAATTCCGGCGGTGATGGGTGTGGCCGGCGCCCTGTCCGGGATTCCCAGCGGGACGAGGCTCCTTCTCGATGGCCAGAGCGGCACCGTCGTGCTCGACCCCAATCAGGACGAGCTCGAGGACGCTAAGGTCCAGGTGAGCCGGCGTTACCGCTTCGAGCTTCAGCTCGAGACGGTTGTGGGCCAGCCGGCGGTTACCCCTGCGGGTCGCCCCATCACCTTGATGGGAAACGTTGACCTGCCGGAGGAGATCGAGCCAGCCATTCGCCATGGCGCCCAGGGCGTGGGACTGCTGCGGACTGAGTTCCTGCTCACCGGGCGGGCTAGTCTGCCGACCGAGGATGAGCAGACTGAATATTTCAGGCGGGTCGCGCTGGCGTTTCCCAATCATACGGTCGTGATCCGATCGTTCGATCTGGGCGGCGACAAGTTTCCCGCGGCATTCAAGGCGCCGGTAGAGGCAAACCCCTTCCTGGGGTGGCGATCCATCCGGGTTTGCCTCGACCAGCCAGAGGTGTTCCGCCCCCAGGTCCGAGCGGTGCTGCGCGCGGCCGCCGGCCACGATATTCATCTGATGTTGCCGCTGGTGACCACAGTGCAGGAAGTGGAGGAAGCCCGCGACATAGTGATGGAAGAGGCCAGGGCGCTCCAGCGAGACGGCGTGCGCGCAGCCTCTTCGGTGCCGGTCGGCGTCATGGTGGAGACCCCGGCCGCCGTATTGATGGCCGACCGGCTCGCGGAAGTAAGCGCGTTTTTCAGCGTGGGAACCAACGACCTGACCCAGTACACCATGGCGGTGGACCGAGGCAATGCGCGCCTGGCCAATCGCTTCACTCCCCACGATCCCTCGATCGTGCGGCAGCTTCAGCGGGTGCTCGAGGTCGGCAAGGCCGCCGGCCTGCCGGTGAGCGTCTGTGGTGAAATGGCCTCGGAGCCGCTGAGCGCCGTGCTCCTGCTCGGTCTGGGGTACGACTGCTTGAGCGTCTCTCCGCCGGCCCTCCCGCTGGTGAAGTGGGTCGTGCGCTCAGTTCCCGAAGAATCGGCCCGGCGGGCCGCGACGGCGGCAGTCGCCGCGTCGAGCGCAGCCGAGGTTTCCAACATTCTCCGTGAGGTCGTCGGCGAGTTCATGGATGTCCGTCTGCTCGATCCTCATTCGGCGTTGCCTGGCCGTGGTCGTGTCGCTACCTTGCCCCCCGGAAAGAGCATGTAAGCAGCGGGGCAGCGGGGCAGTGGGGCGGGTCTCTTGGCTGCAGGCGGTTCGCCACGGTGGGAGGGCCCACCGCTGCTGAATCGAGCTCCTTACCAGCCGCCCCCCGCCGCCCCCGCTGCCCCGCTGCCCATCTTAAGAGAGAGCACCCCGCATGGCCGGCTCCAAGCGCCACGTCTTCACCTCCGAATCCGTCACCGAAGGCCATCCCGACAAGGTGGCCGATCAGATCTCGGACGCCGTGCTCGACGCCATCCTGGCGAGCGACCCCGCTGCCCGGGTGGCTTGTGAGACGCTGGTCACGACCGGAATGGCGGTGGTAGCAGGCGAGATTACCACCAGCACCTATGTTCACATTCCGGACCTGGTCCGGAAGACGGTGGAATCGATCGGATACACCGACGCATCCTATGGTTTCGACGGCCGGACCTGTGCGGTGCTGACCACGATCGACCGGCAGTCTCCTGACATCGCCATGGGAGTCGATTCCGATTCGAAGAAGGAGCAGGGAGCTGGGGACCAGGGGATGATGTTTGGGTACGCGACCGACGAGACCCGGGAGCGAATGCCGCTGCCGATCATTCTGGCGCACCGGATCGCTGAACGGTTGGCCGCGGTACGAAAGGGCCTCGACGGGCAGCGTCGAATCGATTGGCTCAGGCCCGATGGCAAGACCCAGGTCTCGATCGAATATGAAGACGATCGACCGGTAGCCGTCCGGACCGTGGTGGTGTCTACCCAGCACGCCGAGCGAAACGGCTCCCGCCAGCTTGCCCACGGCACCATCCGGGACGCCATCGTCGAACAGGTGGCCAAGCCGGTGCTGGAGGAGGCAGGGCTGGAGTACCACCGCACCAAGTTCCTGGTCAACCCGACTGGACGATTCGTCATCGGTGGACCGCATGGCGACGCGGGTCTCACCGGCCGCAAGATCATCGTCGACACTTACGGCGGGATGGCGCGGCATGGGGGCGGCGCGTTCAGCGGCAAGGACCCCTCAAAAGTCGACCGGTCGGCGGCGTACGCGGCCCGCTGGGTGGCCAAGAACATCGTGGAGGCCAAGCTGGCGCGCCGGTGTGAGGTGCAGGTGGCGTACGCCATCGGGGTGGCGCACCCGGTCTCGGTGATGGTGCACACCTTCGGCACGGGCGCACTCCCCGATTGTATGTTGGAGAAGATGGTCGATGAGGTGTTCGATCTGACCCCAAAGGGGATCATTGACGCGCTCAAGCTGAAGCGCCCAATTTACAGGCCAACGGCCAGTTATGGACACTTTGGCCGGCAACCGAAGACCAGCCACTACGACGGCAAGAAGGTCGACTTATTCACCTGGGAACAGCCCGACCGCGTGAAAGATCTGTTATCGGCGGCCCGCTGAGGAGCTCATGCCCGTTCAGACTGCTACCGCCAAGTACGACATCAAGGACCTGACCCTGGCCGACGAGGGAAGGCGTCGCACGGAATGGGCGGAGCGTTCGATGCCTGTGCTCCGGCAGATCCGAGCCCGCTTTGCCAAGGAGCAGCCGCTCAAAGGCGTCAAGCTTTCGGCCTGCTTGCATGTGACCACGGAAACGGCCAACCTGATGCAGACTCTGCGGGCTGCCGGAGCGGAGATCGCGCTCTGCGCCTCGAATCCATTGTCGACCCAGGACGACGTCGCGGCCCACCTGGTGCGGGACCACGGCGTGCACGTCTATGCCATCAAAGGCGAGGACCACGAGACCTACTACACCCACATCGCCCAGGCACTCGCGTTCGGACCCCACATGACGCAGGACGATGGGGCCGACCTGGTGGGCTCGCTCCACATGATCGCCCTCAACCGGCTGGACGATCTCGCTCCACCGATTCGTCGCTGGGTCGAAGGTCTCTCCCCGGCCGAGCGGAAGGCACTGATCGGCGCGGTCCGAGGGTCCACCGAGGAGACCACGACTGGGGTCATTCGCCTCAGGGCGATGGCCAAAGAGGGTGTGCTTCAGTTCCCCATCATCGCGGTGAACGATTCGAATACGAAGCACATGTTCGACAACCGGTACGGCACCGGACAATCCACTCTCGATGGAGTAGTGCGCGCCACCAACCTGCTGCTTGCGGGTAGCAGCGTCGTGGTGGCGGGCTACGGCTGGTGCGGCCGGGGAGTGGCGAGCCGGGCTCGTGGCGCCGGCGCCCACGTGATCGTTACCGAGGTCGACCCGATCCCCGCGCTCGAAGCCCGGATGGATGGATTTGAGGTCATGCCGATGGCTGCGGCGGCACCCCTCGGCGACCTGTTCATCACGTTGACCGGGAACCTCCATGTGGTTCGTCCCGAGCACTTCGCCGCCATGAAGGACGGCGCCATCGTCTGCAACTCGGGGCACTTCAATGTGGAGCTCGACCTCGAGGGGCTTGCCCGCATCGCCTCGGCTCGCCGGTATGTGCGAGACATGGTCGAAGAGTTCGTGGTCAAGGGTCGCCGGATCATGGTGCTCGCCGAGGGCCGTCTGATCAACCTCGCGGCAGCGGAGGGACACCCGGCCAGCGTCATGGACATGTCGTTTGCCAACCAGGCGCTCGCAGCGGAGGTGCTCTCGAAAGACGCCGGCAAGATGAGTAAGGCGGTGCATCGCTTGCCGGCATCAGTGGACCAGGAGATCGCCCGGCTCAAGCTGCAGAGCATGGGTGTGGCGATCGACTCGTTGACCGCAGAACAGGTCGAGTACCTGGCGAGCTGGGATGCAGGCACCTGAGCGCATGACTCGATGATCGAAGTTACGGTGGCGCATCTCGGGCTCGACCGGACCACGAACACCCCCGTCGTGATTCTGCGCGAGAAGGATGGTTCGCGGGTCCTTCCGATCTGGATCGGCCCTGCGGAGGCCAGTGCCATTGCCATGGAGCTCCAGGGGATGAAGGCGCAGCGCCCCCTTACCCACGATCTGCTCAAGCAGATCCTCGTAGGCCTGGGTGGCGACCTTCGCCGAGTGGTCATCAGCGCGGTGAAGGAGAACACCTACTTCGCGGAGCTGTTGATCCGGCGAGACGATCATGTTTTCCAGGTGGACGCCCGGCCCTCCGACAGCATCGCGTTGGCGCTTCGGATGCGGGCGCCGATCTTCACGAGTGACCAGCTGCTCGACCAGAGCGGCGTCGAAACCGACGAGCCCTCCCCCAATCCCTCTCTCGAGGCGGACAAGCTCAAGGACTATCTCGAGAAGATGGACCCGCAGGATTTCGGGAAGTTCAATCCGTAGGACGGGAAGGACGGGAAAGACGGGAAGGGCGGGAACGTCTTTGCCGGTTAATAAGGGCACCCGTGCTGCCGCTCTTCGACTGATTCTCGTTCTTCCCGTCCTTCCTGTCCTTCCCGTCCTTCCCGTCTTTCCCGTCCTTCCCGTCCTCTCCGCCCAGACCGCCAGCGTAACCGGCACCGTCCTCCGGGCCGACTCCACGCCGGTCCACGGGGCCCGCGTCGTCCTCCATCAGGTCGGCCGTGAGGTTCAGGGGCCAATCGACTCGGTCCGCTCCGACGATCGAGGTCGCTTTCACTTCAGGTTTCGCCCTGATACCAGCGCCTTTTACCTGCTCAGTAGCCGTTACGCCGGGATCGAGTACTTCTCACAGCCGCTCGCCACAAACCCCCAACGGCCCAATACCGGTATCCGAATCCTGGTGTATGACACGTCGAGCTCCGCTCCAGTCGCGCTTGAAGCGCGCCACCTGGTGCTGAGCCGTCCCGGCCCAGACGGCTCGCGCAGCGTCCTCGACCTGATCATTCTGCGCAACAGCGGCCGGTCGACGCGGGTCTCTCCTGACACGCTACGTCCATCTTGGAGTACGCAGCTCCTGCGAGGCACCATCGGACTCGAGTTGGCTGAGAGCGATGTCTCGACCGAAGCCGTGCGCCGGAGTGGGGATTCCCTGCTGGTCAGCGCGGCGCTCGCACCGGGAGAGAAGCAGCTGACCCTCCAGTATCAGGTCCCAGCCGGACGTAACGTCCTCGAGCTGCCGGTCGACTCCGGCCCAATCATGAACGTGCTCGCCGAAGAGACCGGCGTCAGGGTGACCGGTCCCGGCATCGCGCTGGCCGACCGTCCGGTCGTCCAGGGCCGTTCATTCCGGCGCTGGACCGGAACGGTCTCTGCCCGGGGCGTCATCCGGCTTACCCTACCGGACACTCGCCGTGTGCCCCAATGGGTTCTGGCCGGGCTCGTAGCCACGCTCGGTCTGGCTTTGGCTGCCGCCGCGTGGCACCTCTTTGCCCGCGGGACCAAGCCGGCACGGGAGATTCTTCCCAACGAATTGCTCGACGCGATCGCCGTGCTGGACGCGCGCTATCTGGGTCGGGAAGGCGAGATACCTGCCGATGAGTGGAGCTCGTATCAGACGGAGCGAGCCCGACTGAAGGCCGAGCTCGAGGCATCCCTTGCGGCCGGCGGGCGGAGCCGATAGACTAGCGCTGCCCTACAATTGAAGAAACACGAACGGGGCTACTCGGAAGCCGGTGCAAGACCGGCGCGGCCCCGCCACTGTAACGGGCACCTGGCCCTCATCGGCCAGGCTCTCCACTCACAACGCCACTGGGAAACCGGGAAGGCGAGTGGAGTCCCGAAGCCAGGAGACCTCTCCGTTCGTGCCACCATGAAGCCCTCGGGGGAGGGTCGGTGGCGTGCCCGACAGGCCTGATGCCGTCGTCACCGCCCATCCCTCCACGAGAAGGGATGGGCGGAATCATTTATCTCACACTGCCACGCCGGCACCGGCTCCGGACGCTGCTTTTCTCGCTGTCGCTGGGGGCAGCCTTGGGCACCGGCCTCGGCGGCTGCCAGCGTGCTCCCGCTGCCAGTGGCCAACTTCGTCTCGTCGACGATGCCGGCGACACCCTCAGCCTGAGCTCCCCCGCCCGGCACGTCGTGTCTCTGATTCCAGCCGCCACCGAGCTGCTGTTCGCGATCGGCGCCGACTCGCTGGTGGTGGGCCGAACCAGATACTGCGACTATCCGCCTGCGGCCCTCGCCGTTCCCGATCTCGGCGACGGGATCAAGCCCAGCATCGAGGCGGTGCTCGCCCGCCAGCCTGATCTCGTCATCCTGTACAACTCCGGCCAGAACGCCGCCGTAGCGGGCCGCTTGCGCGAGCTCGGTATCTCCGCGCTCAGAGTCAACACCGATGCCTTGAGTGACGTCCCGCGCGTCGCCCGCATGCTCGGCCGCCTCACCGGCCACCAACGGGGCGCGGACTCCGTGGCAGCCGCGTTCGACACCGCACTGGCGAGTGCCACCCGCAGGGTCACGGGTGTCCGTCCCAAGGTGCTGCTCCTGGTGTGGGAGCAGCCGCCGATGACGATCGGCCGAGGGAGCTTCCTGAGCGAGCTGGTGGAGCGAGCCGGTGGACAGAACCTCTTCGCTGACGTGGCATCGTCATCCGGTGTCGTGAGCATCGAGGCTGTGGCGGCGCGCAACCCCGATCTGATCTTCACCACGAGCGAAGGGCCCTCAGGCTTCGCCGGCCGGCCGGAGTGGCAGGCCGTCCTTGCAGTGCGCGAACGCCGATTCCTCCGGGTCACCGGCTCGGAATTCAATCGGCCCAGCCCTCGAGCTCCGGCCGCCATCCGGCAGCTCACTGCCCAGCTCAACCGGGTGAGCCGGTGAGCGCGGCCCGGCTGGCGCTGCTCCTCGTCGCAGTCACTGCCTGTGCGCTGCTCGGCTTGAGCGCGGGTGCGGTGTCCCTTCCGCTGGGCGAGGTCTGGCAGGGTTTATGGCACGGCCAGGGGAGCGGTGCGGCCATCGTTCGCGATCTTCGCGCCCCTCGAGTGATGTTGGCCTTTCTGGTGGGAGGGAGTCTCGGGGTGTGCGGCGCCGCTCTACAGGCGATGATCCGCAATCCGCTGGCGGAACCATACCTCCTGGGTCTCTCCAGTGGAGCTGGGCTCGGCGCCGTGATCGCGATCGCCTCCCGAGCGGGTGGGCCCTGGACCGTGCCGCTGGCCGCATTTCTGGGCGCGCTCGCAGCGGTGGCGCTGGTCTATCGGCTGAGCGTCGTGTCAGGGCGGCGGCTCGATCCCCATGTCCTGCTGCTCTCCGGGGTGGTGGTCGGCGCGTTCGCGGGCGCTCTGATGAGCGCGGTCATGGTTTTGTCCGATGCTCCGGGGGTGCGCAACGCCTTTCTCTGGCTGCTCGGTGGGTTCGGCACCGCGTCGTGGCGCGCGCTTGCCGTCTTCGCGGTCTATGCGTCGATCCCTCTCGCGATGCTGCTGTTTCATGCCCGATCGCTCGACCTGATCGCGCTGGGAGACGAGCCGGCTCACCACCTGGGCGCAGAGGTCGACCGCATCCGCCGGGTCGTCTATCTCTGCACAGCACTCCTCACCGCCGCCAGCGTCGCCACCTGTGGCATCGTCGGTTTCGTGGGATTGGTGGTCCCTCACGCGGTTCGCACCATGGTTCGCCCGCTCCATCGCAGTCTGCTGCCCCTGGTCTTCGCAGTCGGCGGCTGCTTCCTCGTGCTCGCCGATGTCGTGTCCCGGACGGCGGTGCGGCCGCTTGAGATCCCGGTCGGCGTGATCACGGCGCTCATCGGCGTGCCTCTCTTTGCGCTGCTGCTTCGGAGGACGTTGGCATGATCCTCGAGGCTCGCAGCATCTCGGTGCGGTACCGGCGCGACCAGCCGCCAGTGTTGGAATCGGTCAGCTGCCAGGTGAAGGAATCGGAGCTTGTGGCAGTCGTGGGACCCAATGGCAGCGGCAAGACTACGCTCCTCCGCGCGCTGGTGGGGCTGGTGCCGGTCGAGAGGGGCGCGGTGCTGGTGGGTGGCCGTCCCGTCCGGGATTGGCCCCGCCGCTCGCTGGCGCAGACGGTGGGAGTGGTGAGTCAGCAGGAGGAGGCGGTGTTTCCGCTCAAGGTCGCCGAGAGTGTCATGCTGGGCCGCTATGCCCGGCTCGGACCGCTCAGCGCGCCGGGGTCGGCAGATCGGGCGGCCGTCCGCATGGCGCTCGAGCGCTGCGACATCCTCGCTCTCGCGGATCGCTCCGTCGACTCGCTCTCGGGAGGGGAGTGGAAGCGGGTGCGGATCGCCCGGGCATTGGCTCAGCAGCCCCGGGCTCTAGTACTCGATGAGCCGACGGATTCGCTCGACGTGCGGCATGAGATGGAGCTGTTCGAGCTGGTTCATCAGTTGGTGAATGGCGGCCTCGCCGGCCTCGTGATCACTCACCACCTCAATCTGGCCGCCCGATTCGCTCACCGGATCATCCTGCTGGACCGGGGTGAGGTCGTGGCAGTCGGCACGCCCACCGAAGTACTTGATCAGGGGACGCTGTCTCGGGTGTTTCAATGGCCCGTGGCGGTGACCACGTGGTACGACGGCTCACCTCAGGTAGTGCCGTTGCGGGCTGGGGAGGAACCTGGATCGGTATGAGCAATCTCCAACCGTGCCACCCTGAGAGCCTGACCCAAGCTTCGCGAGGGGACCCTGTGCGTAGAATGACATTCCTAGAGAAGGGAGTGTGAAATGAAGGCACGTTGGCTGGGCACCATTGCTGCCGCAGTAGTGCAAGCAAGCAATCTCTCACCTTCCATCGCTGCCCAGGAGCCGCAAGACACCACCCGCCTTAGGGAGCTGGTGGTCACCGCTACCCGCCTGCCTACTGCTCCTGATGCGCTGGTTTCTTCCGTCACGACCATCAGTGGGGATGAGCTGAGGGCCCATGGCCTTCACTTCGTGCAGGACGCACTACGCGAAGTTCCCGGCGCCACGGTCGTCCAGGTGGGATCCTATGGAGGCGTGAGCTCGCTGTTCCTGCGTGGCGGCGAAAGCGACTACGTGAAGGTGCTGGTGGACGGCGTACCGGTGAATCAATCCGGGGGCAGCTACAACTGGGCCAACCTGACGACTGATAACGTCGATCGCATCGAGATCCTGCGAGGACCCGCCAGCGTGATCTACGGCTCCGACGCCGTCACCGGCGTGGTGCAGGTCTTCACCCGGAGAGGGCAGGGAGGCGCCGCGATCGATGGTGGTGCGGAGGCCGGCACCTTCGGCACCATCGCCGGTCATGCCGGCATCCTCGGAGCCACGGGGCGGGTAAGCTACTCGGCGGATGCCAGTCGCACCTCGACCGACGGCACCTACCGCTTCAATAACGATTACGGGAATACCGTGCTCAGCGGATCGGTGCGGGGACTGCCTGACGCCCACACCGATGCGTCGCTCTCGGCCCGCTTCTCCGATAGTCGTTACCATTTCCCGACCGACTTCTCGGGAATGCTGGCCGATAGCAATCAGTCCAACGCGGAAAAGGCGCTCTCCGTGGCTGTGGATGTGGGACGCCGGCTGGGCGACCGCTACGAGGTACGAGTCACCGGCGGCGGCAGCCGCGCTGATGGAGAATTCGATGACAGCGCGGACAACGCAGGTGATACGGTTGGTTTCGGTTTCGCCTCTCATCGGGAGTCGCGAGCCGACCGAGGGAATCTCGACGTCAGGGCGACCGCATTTGTGAGCCCGGTACTGACGCTCACGGCAGGTAGCCAGATCGAGCGGGAGACTGAGCGGCAATCGGGTCAGTCGACCTCGAACTTCGGCGGAATCGCTACCACCCCCGATACGCCCTTCGATCGGGGGCGTACCACGTTGGGCTATTATGGCCAGGCCGTGATCGATCTACCCTCGGGCCTGGCGCTCAACCTCAACGCCCGGGTAGACGACAACAGCGCCTTTGGCACCTTCTTCACCTACCGTGCGGGAGCCGCCTACCGACTGCCTTCTCACACGCGGGTCCGTGCGTCCCTGGGCCGTGCCTTCAAGGCACCCACCTTCTGCGAGCAGTTCTGCGATGCTCCATTTGTGGTAGGTGATTCAGGCCTGCGTCCGGAGCGGTCGACCAGTTGGGAGGTAGCTCTCGAGCAAAACATCCTAGGAGACCGGCTGTCGTTTTGGGTCACCTATTTCGATCAACGCTTTCGTGACATGATCCTGTACGACGGCAGCGCCTCACCCGGGGAACCGACTTATCTGAACGGCGCGGCCGCCAAGGCGCGCGGCATCGAAACCGGATTCACCTCCTCGCCCGCCGCAGGAGTACGACTCAAGGCGTCGTACACCTATCTCCACGCGGAGGCGACCGACGATGGGGGCTTCCCGTCGGCCTCGTTTGCCGCCGGCGACCGTTTGATTCGAAGGCCCCAGCACTCGGCCGAGCTGGCGCTTCAGGCTCGAGCATTCGATCGCGCCACACTCGGCGGCGCGTTCATCTATGTGGGGCGGCGGGATGATGTGGACTTCAATCAGTTTCCCAGCCAGCGGGTGGAGCTACCGGCGTACGCGGTCGTCGACCTGTCTGGTGAGGTCGAAATTCTTCGTGCGGGCCTCGGGCGCCCGGGGCTTTCCGGGATCATTAGAGTGGAGAACCTGTTCAACGAGCGGTACGACCAGGTGATGGGCTTTTTGGGCCGTCCCAGGGGAATCTTCGGCGGAGCCAGATTTCGTTTCTGACCGGCGCCCGACTGGCGGCGCGAACGCGGTGCTTCGATCTTCCAGGTATGACGATCAGTCGTTTTACGATGCGCCTCGGCTGGGCGCTGGGCACCGCCGGGTCGTACGCCTGTGCCGAGACCGCCGCCCCGCCTCCCGTTCCGGAGGAGGTAGTGGTGGTTCTCAACAGCGGTGGGGCCACGCTGAGTCTCCTGCCGGTGGCGGTTCCGACTCAGGTCTCCACCATTCCCTTGGGCGCGTCCGATGTCCAGCCCGTCAGCGTGACGACGCGGGGAGGCACGGCGGTCGTACCGCTTCGTGGTCGCGATGCCATCGCGGTGGTCGACCTACGGGTGGGGCAGCTGGTGAATACCATCGCTTTGGCAGCCGGCTCCGGCGTCGCGGGCGCCGCCCTGGTCGACGATTCGACGGTCTATGTGTCGAACGCAAATCTCAATTCGATCACCCGCGTC
>DASXRM010000120.1:0-5873 GCA_036506575.1 Gemmatimonadales bacterium
TGATGTATCTGCTGGGCTATAGTCTGGACAATCTCTCCCTCATGGCGCTCACCCTGGCCGTTGGCTTCGTGGTGGACGACGCCATCGTGGTGCTGGAGAACATCGTGCGGCATATCGAGCGGGGAGAGTCGGTGATGGAGGCGGCTCTCAAGGGCAGCCGGGAGATCAGCTTTACCGTTATCTCCATGACCCTGTCACTGGTGGCGGTCTTCATCCCAGTGCTGTTTCTGGGAGGCCTCATTGGACGGCTGTTCCAGGAGTTCGCCGTCACCATCGGTGTGGCTATCCTGGTTTCCGGCTTTGTCTCGCTCACCCTCACCCCGATGCTCTGCAGCCGGTGGCTTCGGGCGCATCCAACGACCGAGCGACACGGGCGCTTCTATCAGGTCATCGAGCGGGCCTGGGGGAAGTCGCTCGCCGGCTACCAACGGTCTCTTACCTGGGTCATGAACCATCGGCCGCTGGCCATGGCATTCCTCGGGCTGGTTCTGGTGGGCAGTGTGGTGCTGGGCCAAATCGTTCCTAAGGGATTCATCCCCAGCGAGGATCAGAGTCAGCTCAGCGGCACCACGGAGACGGCGGAGGGAACCAGTTACGACGCCATGGTCAAACACCAGCGAGCGGCAGCGGCGATCGTGCAGGAGGATCCCAATGTCGAGGGATTCATGTCGGCGGTGGGCGGCGGCGGTCGCAACACGACAGTCAACCAGGGTCGCCTATTGATCCATCTCAAGCCGCGGGGTGAGCGCGAGTTGAGCGCGGACGAGGTGGCGCGCTCGCTCACCCGCAAGCTCGGGGCCGTACCGGGTCTTCGGGTATACCTCCAGAACCCTCCCGTGATCAACATCGGCGGCCGCTCGTCCAAGAGTCAGTACCAGTTCACGTTGCAGAGCTCCGACGTCGGCGCCCTATACCAGGGCGCCACGGCGCTGGAGCAGCGACTCCATAATGTCCCCGGCCTGACCGACGTCACCAGCGATCTCCAGATCAAGAATCCGCAGGTTCAGGTCACGATCGATAGAGACCGTGCCGCGGCGCTCGGGATCGATGTGAGCCAGATCGAGAACGCCCTCTACAATGCGTATGGAGCCCGCCAGGTCAGCACCATCTACACCCCGAACGATCAATACTGGGTGGTCATGGAGCTGCTACCACAGTACCAGCGCGACCTCTCGGCCATGAACTTGCTCCACCTCAGCGGCCGCGCCGATGTACCGGTCCCGCTAGGCAGCCTGGCCAAGGTGACGCCCTCGACTGGCCCGCTCACGGTGAACCACTCAGGCCAGCTCCCGTCGGTAACCCTCTCGTTCAACCTGGAGCCGGGGACCTCGATCGGAACCGCCGTGAATCGGGTGGAGGCGGCTGCGCGGCAGGTTCTGCCCTCTACGATCAGCACCAGCTTCGCCGGCACCGCGCAGGCGTTCCAGGCGGCGCAGCAGGGTCTGCTGGTCCTCCTCGTGCTGGCGATCCTGGTGATCTATCTGGTGCTGGGGATTCTGTACGAGAGCTTTGTCCATCCGCTCACCATCCTCTCGGGCCTCCCCTTCGCCGGCTTCGGCGCCCTGCTCGCGCTGGTCATCTTTCAGCTCGATCTGAGCATCTACGCCTTCGTCGGCATCATCATGCTGGTCGGCATCGTGAAGAAGAACGCGATCATGATGATCGACTTCGCCATCGAGGCGGAGCGGCGGGAACACACCAGCGCCCGCAACGCGATCCTGGAGGCGGCCAGCGTTCGGTTTCGGCCGATCATGATGACCACGATGGCGGCGCTCATGGGCACGCTGCCCATCGCCCTGGGCCACGGGGCTGGTGCCGAGTCCCGGCGACCGCTCGGTGTAGCCGTAGTGGGTGGCCTGCTCTTCTCGCAGCTCATCACCCTTTACATCACGCCGGTGGTCTACACCTATCTCGACGCACTGCAACAGCGCCTCGTCCGTCATAGGGCCGAGGAGCCGAGAACCTATGCCGAAACTGCACCCGGCAAAACCACCACCGCTGAAGCAACCGGATGAAGCCCCTCCCCGACCAGTCCATGGTCGACATCCGCTCGCACGGGTCGCCGGGGGTCAATCCGCGCCTGCTGGAAGAGAGCCGGCGGCTGGCCCAGGTCACGGAGGAGATCGGCAAAGTGATTGTCGGACAGCGGGCGATGCTCGATCGTCTGCTCGTGGGTCTCCTCGCCGACGGCCACGTGTTGCTCGAGGGGGTGCCCGGGCTGGCCAAGACCCTCGCCGTCCGCACCATGGCCGCGACGATCACCGGCGGATTTCATCGGATCCAGTTCACCCCGGACCTACTGCCTTCCGATCTCATCGGCACGATGGTGTACAATCAGCGGAGCGGCGAGTTCACGGTGCAGAAGGGCCCCATCTTTACCAATATCCTGCTGGCCGATGAGATCAACCGGGCGCCGGCAAAGGTCCAGAGCGCCTTGCTCGAGGCGATGCAGGAAAAGCAGGTGACCATCGGCGGCCAAACCTTCCCGCTTCCCGACCTCTTCCTGGTCCTCGCCACCCAGAATCCGATCGAGCATGAGGGGACCTATCCCCTGCCCGAGGCTCAGGTGGATCGCTTCATGTTCAAGCTGGTCGTGACCTATCCGGAACGGCGGGAAGAGCGGGAGGTACTCGACCGCATGACCGCAGGGCCGGAGCCCACGGCTCGCCCAATCCTCGATCCGGATCGCGTGGCCCTCGTCCGGAGACTGGTGCACGAGGTCTACGTCGACGGCCGCATCAAGGAGTATGTGCTCGATCTCATCGGCGCGACTCGACATCCTGAGCACATCGGCCTCGGCGAGCTCACTGCTCTCGTCGAGTATGGGGCATCGCCCCGGGGGGCGATCTTTCTCATCCGGGCCGCCAAGGCGCACGCCTTCCTCGCGGGCCGGGCTCACGTCATTCCGGAAGACATCAAGGCCTTGGCTCTCGACGTGCTGCGGCATCGGATTCTTCTGAGCTACCGCGCTGACGCGGAGGGCGTGGGCGCCGATGCGCTCCTGGCGAGGATCCTCGAGAGCGTTCCGGTCCCATGAGCCCCGAAGAAGTGATGCGTGAGGTCCGGCGCATCGAGATCACCACCCGTCACCTGGTGCGCGACATCGTGGCCGGGGAGTACTCCAGCGCCTTTCGAGGACGTGGGGTGGAGTTCTCCGAGGTCCGGGAGTATCAGCCCGGTGACGACGTCCGCGCCATCGATTGGAACGTCACCGCCCGACTCGGGTCCACCTATGTAAAGCGATACCTCGAGGAGCGCGAACTCACGGTGCTCTTCCTGGTGGACGTGAGTGCCTCCGCACGGTTCGGGACCCGGCTTCGCACCAAGCAGGCGCTCGCGACCGAAGTCTGCGCGGTACTGGCGCTGGCCGCCTCGAGGAACAACGACCGGGTCGGCGCGACCTGGGCCACCGATCGGGTAGAACGCTTCGTGCCACCACGCCGGGGACGGCGGCATGTCCTCCGAATCATCAATGATCTTCTCGCATTCGATGCCTCCGGGACGGCCACCGATCTCGCCGCCGGGCTGCGCTTCGTCGAGTCCATCCTCCGGCGCCGGTCGGTCTTGTTTCTGGTTTCCGATTTCCTCACTACGGGGTATCAACCCGCGCTCGAACGTCTGGGGCGGCGGCACGACGTCATCGCGCTCCAGCTCTACGATCCTCGTGAGCGCGAGCTCCCCGATCTGGGTCTCCTGTCGTTCCAGGAACCCGAGAGCGGCACCTGGCGCTGGGTGGACACCGGCCAGCCCGAGACTCGCGAGCGGTTTCGCCGGCGGGCTCAGGAATTCGATCGATCCCTGGAGCAGGACATCCGCCGGTGCGGGGGCGACCTGATTCGGCTGGAGACGAGCCGGCCGTACGCTGATGCTCTGATCGCATTCTTCCGGCGCCGAGAGCGGAGGCTGTGGCGGTGATGATGGCCGCGGAGGTCTCACGGTGGGCTAAGCTCAGAATGACAATCGGTTTGGCCGCGGTCCTCGTCGCGAGCTCGGCCAGCGCACAAGTCTCGGGCCAGTCATTCCAGGTAATGCCTGAGGCCGCCCGCCCCAGCGTTGGCGATTCCGTCACCATCCACTTTCGGGTTCGGCTAGACGAGCGGGATCTGCTCTTCGATACCGTCCCCCGCCCGGTGAGCTCCCTGCCACCTGGGATCCGCGTCCTCTCCGTCGACAAGCTGCGACGTGCCCCTGATCGAATCTTCCACGGCAGCGCCCGGCTTGCGTTCTACCGCCCGGGTCGCCAGCCGGTTCCAGTCTTTGGTTTGCCGTTCATGCGTGCGGTAAAGGGGGTTCAGCGGGCCACCCTGGAAAGTGACTCAGCCTATCTCGACATCGTTCCCCTGCTGCCAGGCGGGAATCCTCCCCTCAAGGACATTCGGGAGATCGAGCCGAGCTCCCGGCCTGACGTTCTCCCTCTCCTGGCGAGCGCTCTGCTGAGCGCGGCCCTGCTCGCTGGGTACATCCGCCGGCACCGGAAGAAGGCGCCCGTTCGCCTTTCCCCGCCGGCCGCACCGGTGGTTCCGTCACCGCCGCCAAGTGCGTATACCGTTGCGGTGGAAGAGCTCGGCAAAATCGAGCGGGAGCGTTGGCCCGCGCGGGGCGAGGTCGCGCGCCATTATGAAAGCATCGTAGAGGTTGTGCGCCGCTATCTCGAAGCGGCCGAAGGGGTACCGGCGCGCGAGCTGACTACGGGGGAACTCCTCTGGTCCTTGCCACCGCATCTGACCGAGGAAGGCCTGCGGGATCGCTTCGGTGAGCTGCTGGAAGAAGCCGATCTGGTGAAGTTCGCCCGACTTCGCCCCAGTCCGGTCACCGCCGGACAATTTCTCCGACGATGCCGCGCCTTGCTTACAGAATGGCAGGAAGCGCGTACCACTACCATCGCCGATGCGCTTCGCTGATCCGGTCCTCCTCGCCCTGCTGGTGATCCCCGCCGGCTTTGCGCTTCAACGCTGGCTCACCCGTCGCCGACCGCCGCCCCAGCGTCTTGCCCTACCCTCGCTGGGGTTCCTCGCCAACCGGGCGGTAGCGGGCCGGGCACGTTGGCGGCCGCTTCTACCCCTGCTGCACACGACGGGTCTCACACTCCTCGTGCTCGCCCTGGCCCGGCCGCAGACGCTGAGGGACGTACGGGAGATCCGGCTCCGCTCCCGCAACATCATGCTCGCGCTCGACATCTCCAGCAGCATGAAGACCGGCGACTTCCAGCCCGGCAACCGTCTGACTGTCGCCCGTCGGGTGGTCACCGACTTCGTCCACCGCCGGCAAGGCGATCTCGTCGGACTGGTGCTCTTCGCGGGTCGCGCGTTCCTCCAGGCCCCACTGACACCGGATCTCGCCTTGCTCCAAGGCATCCTCAGACGAGTCGACATCGGCATGTTGCCCGACGGAACCGCGATCGGTACCGCGCTCGCCTTGAGCCTCAATCAGCTCAAGGACCTACCAGTCAAGGCGAGCACGATCGTGCTCATCACCGACGGCGCCAATAACACGGGCCAGCCCACGCCGCTCGTGGCTGCCGAGGCGGCCCGGACGCTTGGTATCCGGATCCAGGCCATCGGACTCAGCACCCGGGATACGGCGAGCATACCCTTGAACGGCGTTTGGCGGGTGGGGAACACGGCCGCGCGGCTCACCAATCGCGACGAAGCCGCGCTTCGGCGGATAGCCGAGCGCACCGGCGGTCGCTATTACCGAGCCACCGATCCCCAGGCCCTCGACCGGGTGATGGACCAGATCGATCGGGCCGAGCGGGTCGACGTGCACGTGGGAGAGACCCGCGACTACCGCGAGCTCTACCCATTCCTCCTGTTGCCCGGCCTGCTCCTTCTTATGCTGGAGACCGGCCTGGGCGCGACCTGGCTCCGGACCCT
>DASXRM010000121.1:0-3418 GCA_036506575.1 Gemmatimonadales bacterium
GCTCCTTCCGCCCTTTCCGCTTCTTCCGCCTCTTCCGCCTCTTCCGCTACTTTTCGACGATGTCCGACTCCGTCATCCGCATTGTCAACGCCCGGCAGAACAATCTGCGGGGCATCAGTGTCGATCTGCCCCACCGCTCACTCATTGTCATCACCGGGCCCTCAGGGTCGGGCAAGAGCACGCTCGCCTTCGACACCCTCTATGCCGAAGGGCAGCGCCGGTACATCGAGTCGCTTTCCACCTACGCCAAGCAGTTCCTCGACCGGATGCCGAAGCCGCAGGTGGACCGGCTGGAGGGGCTAGCCCCGGCCGTAGCCATCGAACAGCGGAACCCCGTCATTTCGAGCCGCTCGACGGTGGGAACCGCAACCGAGGTCTACGACTACCTTCGTTTGCTCTGGGCCCGGATCGGCCGCTGCTACTGCCGGAAGTGTGGCGGCCCGGTGCGCAGGGACACCCCGGAGGCCGCCACGGACGAGATCCTGGCCCGAAGCAGCGGGCGGCTGCAGGTCTGTTTCCCTCTGCCGCCGGTCGCCCGCCTGACTCACACCGCCGTGGTGGAGAATCTCCGAGCGCTCGGCTTCGTGCGCGTGGTCGCGGACGGTGCACCGTATCATTTGGACGAGCTTCCGGCCAAGCTCGACTTGACCCGGGTCGGGGAGCTGCTTATCGCCGTCGACCGGTTGGTAGCGGAGCCGGGGGCGGCGGGACGCCTGTGCGAAGCGATCGCCACCGCTTTCGAAGAGGGCGAAGGGATCGCGGTTGTTCTACTGGAAGCGGGCCGCCTCCGGTTCACCGAGTTCCCTGCCTGTAGCCACTGCGACACTCCGGCGGTCTTGGTTACGCCCGCGTTGTTCTCCTTCAATAACCCGCGTGGTGCGTGCTCCAATTGCAATGGGTTCGGAGCGGTGCTGGAATACGACGAGTCGCTGATCGTCTGCGACCCGGAGAGGAGTCTCGCCGAGGGCGCGATCGATCCCTGGACCAAGCCGCGCTACGAGTCCCGCCGCCGTATCCTGCTGGAGTTCGCCCGCTCGATCGGCGTCGACCCGGACAAGCCCTGGTCCAAGCTCAAGCCGGCCCAGCGGCGGGAGCTGCTCTATGGCCGGAAGGGCCGGTTCGTCGGAATCTTCCCCTTCCTCAAGAATCTCGAGGAGAAGCGATACAAGCAGTACATCCGGGTTTTTCTGCGGCAGTATCAGCTCGCGCGCACCTGTGCCGAGTGCGGCGGCAGTCGACTCAACCCCGATGCGCTCTCGATTCGGATCGGTGGGGAGACCATCGGCTCGGTAGCCGCGCGCTCGCTCGATGCCGTGCACCAATGGCTGCACCAGCTCTCACTCACGCCAACGGAACGTCAGGTGGCACAGCTCATCGTCGATCAGCTCGACGCCCGGTTGGGATTCCTGCGAGATGTCGGGCTGGGCTACCTGACGCTCGATCGGCAGACCCGCACCTTGAGCGGTGGTGAGGCCCAACGGATCTCGTTGTCCAATGCGTTGGGCTCTCATTTGGTCGATACTCTGTACGTGCTGGACGAGCCGTCCGTCGGACTTCATCCCCGGGACACCGATCGGCTGCTGAGCTTGCTCCGGCGGCTACGGGATGCAGGGAACACCGTCCTGGTTGTGGAGCACGATCTGGCCGCCATTCAGCAGGCCGATTTCATGCTCGAACTGGGCCCGGGCTCTGGAGAGCACGGCGGAAGAGTGGTGCACGCGGGGCCGGTGCATGAGGCCAAGGCTTCGTTGACGGGGCAGTATCTCACCGGCCAGAAGCGGATCGCGGTGCCGAGTATCCGCCGACCAACCGGCCCCCAGTGGCTCAGGGTGCGGGGCGCGAGCCTGCACAACGTGCATGGTGTCGACGTGGATATTCCGCTCGGCGCGCTGACCGCGGTCACCGGGGTGTCGGGATCCGGGAAAAGCACCCTGCTCCACGACGTCATCTACCGCCAGCTCGAGGCCCGGCTGCGGGGCGAGCACTCGGCCAAGTCTCACCTGGGAGAGCCGGTGGGAGAGATCGTCTCGATAACCGGCTGGGAGCTCCTGCGCGACGTACTCCTGGTAGACCAGTCGCCGATCGGGCGTTCGCCCCGCTCGAACCCGGTCACATATATCCGGGCCTTTGACGAGATTCGGGAGCTCTTCGCCGGTCAGCCACTGGCCCGACAGCGCAAGTACACCTCCGCCACATTTTCCTTCAATCTGCCCGGTGGCCGCTGCGAATCGTGTGAGGGTGCGGGACATGTGCAGGTACAGATGGTCTTCCTGGCGGACGTGTTCGTCCCCTGTGAGGCATGCGGCGGCACTCGATATCGGCCCGAGGTCTTGGAGGTGCGGATTCAAGGCAGGTCGATTCATGACGTCCTTCAATGGACGGTGGACGAGGCGGTGACCCGGTTCCGTCACCAGCCCAAATTGGGGAGCGCGCTGTGGCAGCTTCAGCAGGTCGGACTGGGCTACCTCCGGCTGGGGCAGCCG
The DNA here is from genome assembly GCA_036506575.1 of Gemmatimonadales bacterium. Lineage (GTDB taxonomy): Bacteria > Gemmatimonadota > Gemmatimonadetes > Gemmatimonadales > GWC2-71-9 > CAVVWJ01. The sequence goes on from DASXRM010000121.1 coordinate 2,484, forward strand.
GCCACCACCCTCTCGGGCGGCGAAGCCCAGCGACTCAAGATCGCGCGCGAGCTGACTCAAGCGGGCAAGCGCGAAGGCCGGAAGCTCTACATCCTGGACGAGCCCACCACCGGGCTACACCTGGATGACGTGCGGGTGCTCATTCACGTGCTCGACCGCCTGGTGGATGCGGGACACACCGTGATCGTCATCGAACACCATATGGACGTCGTCAAGCGTGCCGACTGGGTCATCGACATGGGACCCGAGGCGGGCGATGCGGGTGGCGCTGTCGTGGCCCAAGGAACTCCGGAGGAGATCGCCGAAGTTCCCGGCTCCCACACCGGCCGTTACCTCCAACCGCTCCTCACGCCAGCCCAGGCCGTTCTCGCGGGATGAGCCGCCTGCAGGCGGTGGGTTAGTGCCGGTCTGGTTTGTTTGGAAATTTCCTTCACCATTACGCCGCTGTAGGCATGCTCAAGCCTGTGTTCGCAGACTCCCGGGTGGGAGCGGCGGGCGAGCCGCTAGCCTGGAGGACGCCTAAGTGCGCGGCCGCCTCTGTGCGGGATCTTCTATGACGTGGACTCACCCAGAGCGATGGGATGGCGGCTAAGCTCTGACCCATCCCCGCCGCGCAGCCGCCACGGGCAGGGGCTCTCCGGCAAGCTCCGCGACAACCCCTCCGCCCTGCCCCTGGGAGCCTGCCTCCGAACCCATACCCGTGTCGTCTGCTCCACCCCACCCGTCGTGGCGATCGGATGGGGGCGCGGCGGGCGAGCCGTTACCCTGAAGGACGCCTAAGGGCGCGGCCGCCTCGGTGCTGGATCTTTCCCGACGCAGCGCACTGCAGCGTCCGAAAGGGTAACGGGTCGCCCAAAGCGGAGGGTGGTGCGGTGGAGTTGCCGAAGCGAGGGTGGTGCGGCCTTGTCGCCCACCCAAGGCCGCCGTAGCCTTAT
>DASXRM010000122.1:0-10231 GCA_036506575.1 Gemmatimonadales bacterium
ACCACCGTGTTCCCCATCGCGACAACCGGTAGCATCGTCGAGATCAAGCCGAGCAGCGGCCATTCTTCAGGGCAGACCACACCGATCACCCCGATCGGCTCGGGCATCGCCAGCGTCACGTTGCGGTAGGGTGTGTGATGCACCAGGCCGTCATACTTGTCGGCCCAGGCAGCGTAGGTATAGATCCGGTCGATCGTGAGAGCCACCTCTTGCTCAGCCGAAGCGGTATCGCCACCCAGTGTAGCGAGCCGGCGGCCGAACTCCTCGACGCGGGCCGAGAGATTCTCGGCCAGGTAATACAACACCTGCGCCCGCTGGTGCGCGGTAGCACGAGCCCATCCCGCCGCCTTGTGCGCAGCCTCGACGGCGTTCCGGATGTCCTTCCGGTTGCCCTGTCCCACCTCACCGAGTCGCCTGCCGGTGGCGTCGAGGACCGGGAGACTGTACCCCGAGTCGGGCCGGACCTGCTTGCCGGCTATGTACAGTTTCGGGGTCTGATCGATGGGCGGGAGGGCGGAATGGGCGGAAAGGGCGGAAGAGGCGGAAAGAGCGGTAAGGGCGGAAGGAGCGGAAACGAGATCCGGTCCGTTGCTTTCACTAAATCTGTCCGTTCCGCCTCTTCCGCTTCTTCCGCCTCTTCCGCCCTTTCCGCCCTCTTCGCGCTCCCAGGCCCAGCGGACGTACTCGCGAAGTCCTTCACGTCCCCCTTCCCGCCCGAACCCGCTCTCCCGATATCCGCCGAAGCCGCTTGCGGCGTCGAAGACGTTGGTGCAGTTGATCCAAACGGTTCCCGCCTTGAGTTGCGGGGCCACATCCAGCGCCAGGTTGATGTTCTCGGTCCAGACGCTGGCCGCGAGGCCGTAGCGCGTATTGTTGGCGAGCTCGACCGCCTCGGCGGGAGTGCGGAAGGTCATCAGCACCACGACGGGTCCGAAGATTTCCACCTGCGCGATGGTCGCCGCGGGTGACACCTCGGTGAACAGCGTGGGGGGGAAGAACCAACCTTCCCGCGGGCAGCTCCAGGATGGCTGCCAGAGGGTGGCGCCCTCATCCTCTCCCCGGCGGACCAGCTCCTGGATCTTTTCCAGCTGAACCGGAGCGATGATGGCGCCCATGTCCACGGACTTGTCCAGCGGGTCGCCCACCCGCAGCGTCTCCATCCGCGCCTTGAGCTTGGTGACCAGCCGATCCGCGACGCCCTCTTGGACCAGAATCCGCGAGCCGGCGCAGCAGACCTGGCCCTGGTTGAACCAGATCGCGTCTACTACGCCCTCGACTACGCTATCGAGATCCGCATCCGGAAACACGATGAACGGCGACTTCCCGCCGAGCTCGAGCGAAAGCCTTTTGCCGCTCCCCGCCGTCGCCGCGCGAATGATTCGGCCCACCTCGGTGGAGCCGGTGAAGGCGATCTTGTCCACGTCGGAATGAGTCACTAGCGCTTCGCCGGTGCGGCCATCGCCCGTGACGATGTTCACCACGCCGGGTGGCAGCCCGATCTCCCCGCACAGCTCCGCGAAGCGAAGCGCCGTGAGCGAGGTGAACTCGGCAGGCTTGAGCACCACCGTGTTCCCCATAGCCAGGGCCGGCGCGATCTTCCATGCGAGCATCAGCAACGGGAAGTTCCAGGGAATGATCTGTCCGATCACGCCCACCGGAACCCGGTTGGGCAGCTCCTCCTCCATGAGTTGGGCCCAACCGGCATGGTGATAGAAGTGCCGCGCGACGAGCGGGATGTCGATGTCGCGCGACTCGCGGATCGGCTTGCCGTTGTCGAGCGACTCGAGCACGGCAAACAGCCGGCTGTGTTTCTGGACCTGGCGCGCGAGCGCGTAGAGGTGCCGAGCCCGGCCGTGCCCGCCGAGCGTCCACCAGCCTGGCTGAGCAGATCGGGCCGCGAGCACCGCGCGATTCACGTCGGTCGGGGTGGCCTGAGTAAGCTGGGCGAGCGGCCTGGCGGTGGCCGGGTTCAACGTCTCGAAGGTCTTTCCGTCGCCTGGGGTCCAGGCACCGCCGATGAACAGTCCGAAGCGGCGGCCATGCCCCTCCAGCCACTCGTTTGCCGGCCCCGCTGACTCGGGCGCGGGACCATAGGCCATGGTCTGGAAGATCTCGGGAACGGATGCCATCAGGCCTTCCCCGGTGTACTGCGAGCATGAGACAGCAAAGCAATCACGTCGCGGGGTGACGGTGCGCGGCTGAATATCGCCCGGTCACGAAGTGCTCGAGCTGGCGCTCGATGTCGGTCAGCAGTGCGCTCGCGCCAATGCGAAAGAGATCCGGACGCAGCCAGCGGTCGCCGAGCTCATCCTTAACCAACGCGAGCCAGTCCAGCGCGTCCTTGGAGCTCCTGATCCCGCCGGCCGGCTTGAGCCCCACGAGTTGGCCGGTCCGCTCGCGGTAGTCGCGGATCGCGCGGGCCATCACCAACCCCACCGGCAAGGTAGCGTTGACGCCTTCCTTCCCGGTCGAGGTCTTGATGAAATCGGCTCCCGCCATCATGCAGACCAGACTCGCGCGCCCCACATTGCGTAAGGTCCCGAGCTCGCCGGTGGCAAGGATCGTCTTGATATGCGCGTCGCCGCAGGCCTCGCGCATGGCGCGCACCTCCTGGTAGAGCGCGCTCCAGTTCTCGGTGAGCACGTGAGCCCGGGTGATCACGACATCGATCTCCTCGGCACCGGCAGCGACCGAAGCGCGAATCTCAGCGATGCGCTGCTCGAATGGGGAGAGGCCCGCCGGGAACCCGGTGGACACGGCCGCAACCGGAATACCCGAGCCCTCGAGAGCCTCGATCGCGGTTGGGACGAATGCATGGTAGACGCAGACCGCCCCGACCCGGATAGGGAGCTGACCGGCGCCCATCGCTGCGAGGAGATCCGCCCGGACCGGCCGCCGGGCTTTGGCGCAGAGTCGTCGCACCCGGCCAGGGGTATCGTCGCCCGACAAGGTAGTCAGGTCCAACAGGGTCACGGCGCGCAGCAACCAAGCGGCCTGCCATTCCTTCTTTACCGTTCGGCGGGTCCGCAGCGTTGCCGCCCGCCGCTCCACGGCGCTGCGGTTGACCCGGACCTCCTCGACCCAGTCGAGCTCGAGCGCGATGCCGGGATTGCGGGGGGCCACCGGCACGTCGAGTGGTGCAGCGGTAGACGGCGAGACGATGCCGCGCTGAGGAGTGTCCGGCATAGGAGGGAACTTACTGGCAAGGGCGGTAAGGCGGTAAGGCGGACACCCGCTCACCTCTCCCGATAGGCCAAACCTTGCGTCGTTCGGGCCAACGCCCGGTGTTTCGCTACCAGATCGGGGTCGCGGAAGACATAAATCAGCACCGCGCCCGCCACGAAGCCGCCGGCGTGGGCCCAGAAGGCTACCCCGCCTTCGCCCTGAACCAGACCGCCGCCAACGATCTGGAGGAGGAACCAATACCCCAGCATCAGGTAAGCCGGCACCACGATACGAGTGATGAAGATCCCCAGGAACACCAGCATGTGGACTCGCACTCTGGGATAGAGCACGATGTAGGCGCCCATGACGCCGCTGATCGCGCCGGACGCGCCGACCATGGGAACCGGACTCAGTGGAGTCACCAGGGTCTGAGTCGCAGCCGCTGCGAGTCCGCATAGGAGATAAAAGAAGAGATAGCGGGCATGCCCCATGGAATCCTCGACGTTGTTCCCGAAGACCCAGAGGAACCACATGTTGCCGATGAGGTGGAACCAGCCGCCGTGCAGAAACATCGAGGTAAGGGGGGTGAACCAGGTCGGCTCTCCCCCGATGACGCACACGGTGGTTTGGCTCATCGGAACGGTGAACCCGTCGGGCAACCGCCCCAGAAACTCGCCGGGGATGAGTCCCAGCTCACATACCGACCGAGACAAGCTTGGCTCCGCGCCCATCCCCTGCACCACTACCCAGAACACGACGTTCGCTCCGATGAGGAGCAGGGTGACGATCGGAGTTGCGAGAGTCGGGTTGTCGTCCCGGTAGGGGAACATGGCTCAATATAGCCGAGCCGCGATAGTTACTCGGAGGGGGCCTCGGTGTTCACCAGCTCGGGTTTGCTCACCGGCGGGCGCCTGAGCTCCTGCTCGAGAGAGGGTCGATCCGCTTTGCTGAACGGCTCGAGCGTCACCGGTTGGCCGCTGTCGGCCGAGCGGTAGAGGGCGCGGATGACCCGCACGTCGGCGAGGCCTTCCAGTCCGGATGGCTCGGGAGCTGCCCCGGTCAGGATGCACTCGGAGAAGGCGATCAGCTCGGGCGCGAACTGGTCCCGCTTGGGAAAGGTGCGCTCGCGGGTGCGGCCGCCGATGGTCACTCGCTGCTTCAGCTTTCCGGCATATTCGTAGGCTGGATCCATCACCAGCTCGCCTTTGGAGCCGACCACCCGGTAGTTGGACACATCGGAGGCTCCGAAGCTGCAGGTAAAGCTCGCCAGCCGTTCGCGGCCGGGGAAGCGCAGGATCGCGCTCGTCGTTTCTTCACATTGGAGGAAGCGCGGGTCGCCGCTGTTGGCGCTGAAGGCGACCACCTCCATGGGTTCGGCACCGAACAGGTTCCGGACCGCATTGATACAGTAGATACCGATGTCGAAGAGCGTCCCCCCACCGAGCTCGCGGGGGTTCAGGCGGATATCGCCTTCCTTCACCGTCATGGTGAAGACCGAGTCGAACAGTCTGGGGTCTCCCAGACGGCCGCCCTGGACCAGGTCTATTGCCTTGAGGTTGGCCTCCTCGAAGTGGAGCCGGTAAGCCACCATCAGCTTTACCTCATTCTCCTCGGCCACCCGGATCATCGAGAGGCAATCCTCCTCGGTGACCGCCAGCGGCTTTTCGCAGAGGACGTGGACCCCGGCACGGGCGGCACGCTCGGCGTAGTCCCGGTGCAGGTGGTTGGGGAGGGCGATGTACACCGCGTCCACTACCCCGCTGCGCAGGCATTCGTCGTATTGATTGTAGGAGAACCGAGTCTTGACCCGGTATTTGCGACCGAGCTTCTCCAGCTTCTCTGGATCGTCGGAAACCAGAGCCGCCAACTCGGAGTTTTCGGCATGCGCAAACGCCGGCAGGACCGCGACCTGAGCGATATGCCCCAGGCCAACGACGGCGTAGCGGATTTTTTGCTTGTGCTGGGTCTGTTTCCCCGGTATCGGCATGGCTATTGGCTATTGGCTATTGGCTGATCCACACGTTAACCGGTTCCTCTTAGGTGACAGCTACCAGCCCATAGCCAATAGCACACAGCCCCTTAAAGCGCGCGTCTACCCTGAATCAACTGCATCACCGCCATGATCACTGCGATGACCAGCAGCACGTGAATGAAGCCCCCAAGGGTGTAAGACGTGACTACTCCGAGCAGCCACAGCACCAGGAGTATCACGAAGATCGTCCACAGCATGGCTACCTCCTCACGTTCGGGTAATCCAGTACCGAGATCGCACCGGTGTCGCGCCAAATGGCCCTGCCAGGCGACTCTAGCTTAGGATGGTCTGGTCTGGCGCGTCGTGAGCCATGTCACGGCTACTTAGTGGGTTCATGTGCCAAAACGGCAGCTAGGGGCGGTACGGCACTTGCTCCCCCGCTGTACCATTCCATCGCGGATGGCAGATTTGGCATCGCGCGGCACACCCGTCATTCGGAGTCGCTATGGCTTCCAAAAAAATCATCGGTATTGATCTGGGCACGACCAACTCGGTCGTGGCAGTCATGGAGGGCGGGGACCCCGTAGTCATCCCCAACGCCGAAGGTGGGCGGACCACCCCCTCCGTTGTGGCTTTCACTAAGGACGGCGAGCGGCTGGTAGGCCAGGTAGCCAAGCGCCAGGCCGTCACCAACCCCAAGCAAACGATCTTTTCGATCAAACGGTTGATGGGCCGCCGTTTCAGTGAGGTCCAGGACGAGCTCAAGCGGCTGCCCTACAAGGTGGTCGAGGGTCCTCATGGAATGGCCGCGGTGGAGATCCAGGGCAAGCGCTACTCCCCACCCGAGATCTCCGCGATGATCCTGCAGAAGATGAAGCAGACCGCGGAGGACTACCTCGGCCATGCGGTCGAAAAGGCTGTTATCACGGTTCCGGCCTACTTCAACGACTCCCAGCGCCAGGCCACCAAGGATGCCGGCAAGATCGCCGGACTGGACGTGGTGCGCATCATCAACGAGCCCACGGCATCGGCTCTGGCATACGGCCTGGATAAAAAGAAGGAAGAGAAGGTCGCGGTCTACGACCTGGGTGGTGGCACCTACGATATCTCCGTTCTCGAGTTGGCCGAGGGGGTCTTCGAGGTCAAGAGCACCAACGGCGACACCCACCTGGGCGGCGACGACTTCGACCAGCGGCTGATCGAGTGGCTGGTGTCCGAGTTCAAGCGGGATCAGGGGATCGATCTCTCGAAGGACCCGATGGCGCTTCAGCGTCTCAAGGAGGCGGCGGAAAAGGCCAAGATGGAGCTGTCCACGGTCAACCAGACGGACATCAACCTGCCGTTCATCACCGCCGATCAGTCGGGGCCCAAGCACCTCAACATGAGCCTGACCCGGGCCAAGTTCGAGCAGCTGGTGGACGACCTGATCCAGCGCACCATCCCGCCGATGCAGCAGGCGCTGAAGGACGCCAGTCTCGACCCCAAGCGGATCGATGAGGTGATCCTGGTCGGCGGCTCGACGCGTATCCCGAAGATCCAGCAGATCGTCAAGGACTATTTCGGGAAGGAGCCCAACAAGTCGGTGAACCCCGACGAGGTCGTGGCCATCGGGGCGGCGATTCAGGGCGGCGTCCTCGGGGGCGAGGTGAAGGACGTGCTGCTCCTCGACGTCACCCCGCTGTCGCTGGGAATCGAGACCCTGGGCGGGGTAACGACCGTGCTGATCCCGAGGAACACCACCATCCCAACCAAGAAGTCCGAGACGTTCTCAACGGCGGAGGACAACCAGACCACGGTTGAGATCCATGTGCTCCAGGGCGAGCGCCAGATGGCCATGGACAACCGGACCATCGGCAAGTTCCAGCTGACCGGCATTCCGCCGGCGCCCCGGGGGATGCCTCAGGTCGAAGTGACCTTTGACATCGATGCCAACGGCATCCTCCACGTGTCGGCCAAGGACAAGACCACCGGTAAAGAGCAGAAGATCCGGATCGAGGCCTCCAGCGGGCTCAGCGAAGCCGAGATCGACCGCATGGTCAAGGCCGCCGAGCAGCACGCCCAGGAAGATCAGGCCCGGCGGGAGCAGATCGAGGCCCGCAATCAGCTCGACAGCCTGGTCTACCGCGTGGAGAAGGACAGCAAGGAGTGGGCGGACCGCTTGCCGGCAGACGCCAAGTCCCGCCTGGAGGCCGCGCTCGAGGGCGGCCGGCAGGCACTCCGGACCGGGGATGTCGACTCGATCCGGCGGGCGCTGGATGAGCTCAATCAGGCCTACTCGGCTGCCGGCGCTTCCCTCTACCAGGCCGCAGGTGCCGGCGGACCCGGTGGTGGGTCGGGCGAGCCCAGTGGCGGACCGGAACAGCCCCCGGGCGGCGGCCCCGAATCGGGGGGGCCTCGGGACGATGTGGTCGACGCCGACTACGAGATCGTGGACGAGAAGAAGTGAGCCGAGGGTACCTCCGCTCACCCTGAGCGCAGCATTAGCGAAGGGGCCGGAGCTCAAAGCGAAGGGGGCCGAAGCGACGTTCCGGCCCCTTTCTCTTGGCTACGCTCAGAATCAGGATGCCAATGTGCCGAAACTCACCATTACCCCCTCCGGTACTGTTAAATTATCGTATCGCAGGATGACCCCAACGCTTTCCTGAAGGACCGCTCGATGTCCGCACGATCACTCAACTGGCTGAAGTTCGGGGGCTTGGTCGCCTTGGCGTTCGCGCTGGGGCTGCTGTTTGCCGGCCTCCTCGACTTGCCGAACCGCTCCTCGGCCCAGGAGCAGGGGCGCCACGCGGCGGCCATTGCCCAGGTTCCGGCTCCGTCGATTCCGGCCGCACGGCCGCTCCAAGAGCTCAGCGAAGCCTTCGCAGCCGTCGCCGAGCACGTCAAACCCACCGTGGTCTACATCCGGTCGCAGCGAACCGAGCAGACCACCAAACAACGGGTCCCTCCGGGCATGGAGCGGTTCTTTCCCCGGTTCCGGCAGCAGCCTGATATCGAGCAGGGCAGCGGATCCGGATTTGTGGTCTCAGCGGACGGATACATCCTGACCAACAACCACGTGGTCGAGGGCGCCGAGCAGGTCACCGTACGCCTTTTGGACCGGCGTGAGTTCAAGGCCAAGGTCATCGGCAGCGACGCGAACACCGATGTGGCCGTGCTCAAGATCGACGCCAAGGGGCTCCAGCCGGTCGCCCTGGGAAACAGCGACGACGCGAGGGTCGGCGAGTGGGTGCTCGCCATCGGCAATCCATTGGGCGAAGGCCTGACCTTTACCGTCACCTCCGGCATTGTGAGCGCCAAGGGCCGAGCGCTCCAGGGATTACCGGGCCGCGGCCAAGGAAGCATCCAGGACTTCATTCAGACCGATGCCGCCATCAATCCGGGAAATTCGGGTGGCCCCCTGGTGAGCGTTCGGGGCGAGGTGATCGGCATCAACTCGGCGATTGCCAGCGAGACCGGCTTCTATTCGGGCTATGGGTTTGCCATCCCGATCAACCTCGCCCGCACCGTGATGAACCAGCTGATCGAGACCGGCTCGGTGCACCGTGCCGCGCTTGGGGTCTCGATCGATAATGTCACCCTGAACGATGCCGCGTACGTCGGACTACCCGAGATTCGCGGGGTGGTGGTCAAGGACATCCCGAGCGACGATTCGCCGGCCAAGGCCGCCGGGATCCAGCCCGGCGACGTCATCATCGCCGTGGACGGCAAGCCGGTGGAGCGGGTCGGCCAGCTCCAGCAGGTGATCGGTTTCCGGAAGCCGGGCGACGTGGTAAAGGTGGAGGTGGCGCGCAAGGGCGGGGTCCGTAAGACCTTCGACGTGAAGCTCCAGGCCCTGAACGAACAGCCGCAGCTGGCCGCGGCCGACGAAGGCAATTCGGACGATGCCGGCGCTGCCGGCGGGGCGGCCATGAATCGGCTCGGGATCAGCGTCGAGCCGGTCACGCCCGACGTGGCCCAGCAGCTTCAGCTGCCCTCGAACATGCGGGGCCTGGTGGTCACCGACGTGACCCCGGGCGGGCCAGCCTGGGAGACGCTGTACGACGATCCCCAGCGCAACGGGCCCGACATCATCCTTTCGGTCGAAGGCAAGCCGGTAAGGACCGAGGCCGACCTCAGGAACGCGCTCAAAGCCGAGAAGCCGGGGAGTATCGTGACCCTCGGCATCTACAATCCGCGGGCCCAGGGCCGGCGGGTGGAGCGAATTCGGTTGGGAGATAAGTAGGCCGGGAAGGCGGGAAAGACGGGAAGGGGCGAAAGACAAAAGAAGACACCTCATCCCGAGAGAGCGACAGCGACCGAGGGACCTACTCCACCTGTTTCAGATGTTTGCGGAGTGGGTCCCTCGCTACGCTCGGGATGGGGTGTCGCCGGTATCCCCCCACTTACCTGCCCTAGGCCCCTTCCCACCTTTCCCGCCTTTCCCGTCCTTCCCGCCTTCTACTAATTTGGGGCATGGCAGTCCGGGGAATGATCTTCGACATCGACGGACGCTGGTCGACACCAATGGCGCGCACGTAACTGTCCTCCTCGAAGCCGGTGCCCGTGCGGTTTGGCGAGATGTCGCCCACCCCGCTCAGCGACTTGGACCGGGCCCTCGAGCTCGCTTCTCTCACAGCGGCAGCAGCAGCGAATAGCAACTTCCCCTCCCATCCAGGAGCTCCGCCCCGATGACCACCAGCGAAGAGACCGATTGGATGAACCACCCCGCCATACGGGCGCTGGTCGATCAGGCCAATACCTTGGCGCTGGAGGAGCGGATCACGCTGGTGAAGGGATTGATACCGGCCATCGCCAACGCGCTGTCGGAGGACGAATACCAGCAGTTCGTCACCTTCGTCCGACTCAAAGGTGAGCGATACCTCGAGGCCAAGTCGCACCCTGGTACCGGCCGGGCGGAGCGACACACGCCCGGTGAGCGACAACTGGAGGGGCGTTAGGGCCGTCCCCCACGGTCCATCGCTCTGGGCGAGCCGCTGCCTCACGCGGTGAGCAACACGGGGTGGGGCGGAGCAGACGACACGGGTAGGGGTCCGGAGGCAGGCTCCCAGGGCAGGCGGAGGGGTTGTCGCAGAGCCTGCCGGAGAGCCCGTGACC
>DASXRM010000123.1:0-12038 GCA_036506575.1 Gemmatimonadales bacterium
GCGGTCCGCGGGGTAGAGCGCCTGAGCGAGGGAGAGGTGAAGGGGCGGGTGCGTCTCAGCGAAGGCCGCCCCTTGGATCGGAACGCGGTTGAGCAAGCGCGAGCCGGCATCGACTCTCTCTACAAGCACCAGGGCTATTACGCGTCGCAGGTCAAAGTGCTCCAACTGGAGCCGCAACCTGGCAGGGCTCGGGTCGTCTTCGATGTGAAGGAAGGAGAGCGGGTCGCGATCAGTCAGGTGATCGTGGACGGGAACAAGCACTTCTCCGATAAAGCCGTGGTGAAGCACATGGCGACCCGGCCCGAAGGGTTCTGGTGGTTCCAGAAAGGCGAGTACGACGAACGCACCGTGGAACAGGATGTCCGTGAGCGGCTTCCCAACTGGTACGCCGATCAGGGGTTCGTCGACTTCCAGGTGACCCACGACTCCCTGCTGTCCGACTCGGCGGGGGGGAAGGCGGTACTTCATCTCACGGTGGACGAAGGGCCGGTGTATCGGGTGGGCACCTTCGATATCCAGGGGAACCGACGGTTCTCTAGCGAGGAGCTGCGGGCCTTCTATCCCTTTGGCCCCATCGGGTCGAATGGCGAGCCGGCCGGCGGATCCCGCCCATTCAGTCGATCGGATTGGAACGATGCGACCGAGAAGGTGCAGAAGCTCTACGCCAACAATGGATACATATATGCTCAGGTCCAGCCCGAGGAGGTGCGCCGGACCGGTCGGCAAGCCTCACCGGTGGTGGACCTGCGCTGGAACATCAGGGAGGGCTCGCCGGCAACGATCAACAAGGTCGAGATCATCGGCAACGATGTGACTCACGAGCGGGTGATCCGAGAGGCCATCGTGATGCTCCCCGGCGATCTCTTCAGCCAGGACCGGTTGATCCGCTCGTATCAGAACGTTGCCAACCTGGGCTTTTTCCAGCAGCCACTTCCTCCGCCGGATGTGCGACCCGCCGCCAACGGCGTCGATGTCGACATCATCTTCCGGGTAGAGGAGCGCCGCACTGGGAACATCAACTTCGGTGCCTCGCTGGGGCAGGGCACCGGCGTCGGGGGCTTCTTAGGATTGGAAGAGCCCAACCTCTTTGGGCGGGGCAAGCGCGGCAAGCTGCAGTGGCAGTTCGGCAAGAACATCAATGACTTTACGCTGAGCTATACCGACCCCGCCATTCGCGAGAGTCGGATCTCCGGCACCGTTTCGTTGTTCGATTCTCGAGCGCGGTACACCATCGGCGACCTGGGACGGCGCAAGCAGACCGGCGGCAGTGTCCAACTCGGGTTCCCCTTCCTCGGGTCCCGCTACACCCGGCTCTTCACCTCCTACTCCTTCCAGCGTATCAGGTACAGCGAGGGCTCCACGGATATTCAGGCTCGCTTCCGGTGCTCCGCCTGCACTCGCTCATCCCTGGGAACCAGCCTGGTGCGCGACACCAGAATCGGCCTGCCGTTCGCCACCGGCGGCTCGATGACCAACATCAGTGGTGAGCTGAACGGCGGCTTCCTTGGCGGCACCGGCGATTACCGGAAGGTAGATCTGGAGGGTCGTTGGTACGCACCGCTCGGCAGCCTCGGTGGGGGTGGGCAGCTAGGTGCCGGCGTACAGTTCGTGCTCGGGTTGACGGCCAAATCCGGCTTCGTCTTCGGTGACGCCGGGCCATTCTACCAGGATCTCTACGCGCTCGGCGGCGTGCAGTACGGAATCCCGCTTCGGGGGTACGACGAGTTTTCGATCACGCCGAACGGATTCGATCCCAACGCCGGCGGGAATGCGGCTGCAAGCTCGGAGTCGTTCGGGAAATCGTACGCCGCCTTTACCGTGGAGGCAGGCGCGCGGATCAGTCAGTCGCTGTATGTCAGCACCTTCTTCGACGCCGGGAACGTCTATCGCACCGCGCGCCAGTGGGATCCCACCCGGCTGTTTCGCGGAGTGGGATTCGGGGCGGCGGTCATCTCCCCGCTGGGTCCGATCGGCGTCGATCTCGGCTATGGTCTCGACCGGGTGGATATCAACGGCCGGCCCAATCCGGGCTGGCAGCTCCATTTCAAGTTGGGCAATTTCTTTTAGCGCGAACGCACCTTTCATCGGGAGTGAAGCATGAAGCTTGCCGTCGGGGGAGTCTGGGTCGGATTGACTGCTATGCTGGTGGCGGGAACCGGGTCGCTCGCCGCCCAACAGGCCGCAAATCCCAAGATTGCCTATGTCAACACCCAGGCGATCCTCAAACAGACACCCGGTTACGTCAAAGCCGAGTCGACCTTCACCAAAGAGCTCGCCAACTACCGGGTCGAGGTGCAAAAGCTTCAAGCCAGCCTCGATTCGGCCGCGTCGGACTTCGACCAGCAATCGGTCATGTTGAGTCCGACCCAGCGCGCCGCCAAGCGCAAGGATCTCCAGGCACAGCAGCAGAAGCTGGAGCAGCGAACGCAGGAGCTGCAGCAGCAGGCCGCCACGCGCGAGCGCGAGCTTCTCGATCCCATCCAGAGTAAGGTGAACAGCGTGATCGAGGGAGTGCGCGCGGCCGGCAACTACGCGATGATCTTCGACGTGAGCGCGCCGAATAACGGGATCGTCACCGCGGACAAGTCGCTGGATCTGACCCAGCGAGTCATCCAGCAGCTCAAAGCGGGCAGCTAGTCGCGTGACGGCTGCCGGTCTTACCGCGCAGGCGGTCGCCGATCTGGTCGGTGGCCGCCTGCTTGGCGACGGAGGCGTGCGGATTCAGACGGTTCGCCCGCTGGACCGTGCCGGTCCGGATGCGCTCTCCTTTGCCATCTCCAACCGCTACGCAGCCGACCTCGTAAGCTCCCGAGCCGCCGCGGTACTGGTACCTGAAGAGCTCGCCGCAAAGGCGACGGGTCCCCAGGCGCGCATCGTAGTGACCGATCCCTATGGTGCCCTGGTCCGTGTTCTTCGCGCGCTCTTTCCGGGCGAAGCTCCGGCCTCGGGCATCGACTCGACTGCGCGCATTGGACCGGGCACGGTGCTCGGTGCCGAGGTATCGATCGGTCCTTTCGTGGTCTTGGGGCAAAATGTGCGGCTCGGCGCCCGGGCGAGGTTGGCGCAGCACGTGTCGGTGGGGGACGGGGTAGTCATCGGCGACGACACCGTGCTGGGGCCCGGGGTGGTGTGTTACGCCGGAAGTCGGATCGGGAGCCGGGTAGTGGTGAAGGCCGGTGCCATAATTGGTGGAGACGGGTTCGGCTATCTCTCGGACGGCAAGGGCCACACCCGGATCCCCCACGTGGGCGGCTGCATCCTCGAGGATGACGTCGAGGTGGGATCGAACACCTGCATCGACCGGGGCAGCATCGACGACACGGTTGTCGGACGCGGCACCAAGCTGGACAATCTGGTCCAGGTCGGGCACAACGTTCGGATCGGCGAGCGCTGCCTGATCATGGCAGGAGTGGGAATCGCCGGGAGTACCCGGATCGGCAACGAGGCGATCCTGGCCGGGCATGTCGGGGTCACCGACCACCTGATGATCGGAGACCAGGCGCGGATCGCGGCCAAGAGCGCGATCTTCGGAGACGTCCCGCCTGGCGCGTCGTTCAGCGGTCATCCCGCCAGGCCGCACCGGCAGTTTCTCCGGGCCCAGGCCGCCATGTATCGGCTGGCGCCGATCGTGGATGAGCTGGAGCGCCTGGTGCCGGAGCGGGGCCGGCGTGCCTAGGCGCACCCTCGCCCAGAGCGCTTGCCTGAGTGGCATTGGGCTTCACACCGGGTCGTTCGTCTCGGCCGTCTGCCGGGCGGCCCCGCCGGGGCAGGGCATCGTGTTTCGCAGGACCGATCTCCCGGGAGCACCGGTCATCCCGGCCCGACTCGGTGAAGTGCAGTCGACCGAACGACGCACTGCGCTGGGTCAAGGGGAGACGATCGTCCAGACAGTGGAGCATCTGCTTGCGGCGGCGGCCGCGCTGCAGCTGGACGATCTCACCATCGAGCTCGATGGTCCGGAGCCGCCCATCGGAGACGGTTCTTTCGCTCCCTACCTGAGTGTCCTGGAACAAGCCGGCATAGCCGAACAGCCGGGCGAGCCGGTGGTGTACCGGGTGACAACGCCCTTCGATATCACCGAGGGCGACTCCTCCTATGTGGTGGCCCCGGCCAAGTCGCTCCGGCTCACCACGACTATCGAATGGCCCCACCCGCTGATCGGCCGGCAGACCGGCTCTTACGATATCACTCCTAGCACGTTCGCTCAGGAGATCGCGGAGGCCCGGACCTTCGGCTTCCTCCGTGAGGCAGAGGCGCTTCGAGCACGTGGCCTGGCCTTGGGCGCGGCACTGGAATCCACGCTGGTGCTCTCGGAAGACGGCCTCGTGGGCGGCTCGCTCCGGTGGCCGGACGAGTTCGTGCGCCACAAGACCGGTGACATTCTGGGAGACCTGGCGCTCATCGGAGGCCGGGTGCAGGGTCACGTGGTCGCCACCAAGCCGAGCCACCAGGGTAATATTGCGCTGGCCCGCTGGCTCACCCGCACCGGACAGCGCCATGGAGGGGTTGTGATGGACATCGGCCGGATCCTGGACGTCATCCCCCACCGCTACCCCTTCCTGCTGGTGGATCGGATCATCGAGGTCGAGGGTACCAAGCGGATCGTCGGAATCAAGAACGTGACCATTAACGAGCCGTTCTTCCAGGGTCATTTCCCCGGTCATCCCATCATGCCGGGTGTACTCATCATCGAGGCGATGGCACAGGTCGGGGGCATGCTGCTGCTGGGCACGATCGAAGATCCAGACCAGAAGGTGGTGTACTTCATGTCGCTCGACAACGTGAAGTTCCGCCGCCCGGTGCTCCCCGGCGATCAGCTTCGCTGCGAGCTGGAAATGCTGCAGAACCGAGGACGAACCTGCCGCATGAAGGGGATAGCGTATGTGGATGGCCAGGTGGTCGCTGAGGCCGAGATGATGGCACGGGTGGTGGATCGGTGAGCCCTGCGGTCCACCCCACGGCCCTGATCGACCCGTCGGCCGAGCTGGGTGTGGGTGTCACGATAGGCCCATATGCCATCGTGGGGCCCAGCGTCATCGTCGGAGATCACTGCCGCATCGGCCCGCGGGTGACACTGCACCGCAACGTGCGGTTGGCGGAAGAAGTATCGGTCGGTGACGGATCGATTCTGGGGGGAGACCCACAGGACCTCAAGTACGGTGGAGAGGAGACCTGGGTCGAGATCGGGACGGGAACCATCATCCGCGAGTACTCCACCATCAATCGCGCCACGGCGGCGACGTTCAAGACGACGGTGGGTGCCCGCTGCTTCATTATGACGTACGTGCACCTGGCGCACGATTGCCACGTCGGCGATGACGTGGTGATCGCAAACGCCACGCAGTGCGCCGGACATGTGACTATCCACGACCGCGCCATTCTCAGCGGACTGAACGCGGTGCACCAGTTCGTCACGATTGGAACCTACGCCTTTGTGGGTGGGGGCTCGCGGGTCAACCAGGACATCCCCCCCTATGTGAAGGCCGTGGGCAATCCGATGGAGCTCTACGGTCTCAACTCGGTCGGGCTCCAGCGGGCCGGCTTCCCGGGTGAGACGATAGCGGCACTCAAGCGGGCGTACCGGCTCTTCTTCAACTCCGATCTCAATCTTTCCCAGGCGCTGGAACGCGCGCGCACCGAGCTGCCCGCGCTTCCCGAGGTTGAGCGTTTCCTGGCCTTCGTCGAGTCCAGTGAGCGGGGTGTGCCGGCGTGACCGCACGGCTCCGGGTTGGGGTGATCGGCGTCGGCGCGCTGGGCCAGCATCACGCCCGCCACCTCGCCGGTCTGGACGAGGTCCGGCTGGTCGGAGTGTGTGATACGGATGCCGGTCGGGCGGCGAAGATCGCGGCCGAACTGGGGACCGCCGCCTTTGTCGAGATGGACGATCTGCTGGCCCGGGTGGAAGCGGTTACGGTAGCGGTGCCCACGCCGGCGCACGAGGAGGTGGGGATGCGTGCGCTCGAGCTAGGAGTCCCGGTGCTCATGGAAAAGCCGCTCGCCGCAACCCTGGCTGAAGCCGACCGGCTGATCGCGGCGGCGGGCCGGCGACAGCTTCAACTTCAGGTCGGGCACATCGAACGCTACAACCGGGCGCTCCGGGCGGCGGAGCCCTATCTGGATGGGCCGCGCTACCTCGAGAGCCAGCGGCTCGCGCCCTTTCAACCGCGCGGCACCGATGTGGCCGTGGTGTTGGATCTCATGATTCACGATCTGGACCTGGTGCTCCACCTGACAGGCGGCAGCGCTGCCACCGAAGTACGCGCCTCCGGCATCTCCGTGCTCTCATCGCATCTGGACCTGGCCAATGCCCGGGTGGAGTTCGAAAATGGAGCGGTGGCCCAGGCCACCGCGTCCAGGGTAGCGCGCGAGCGGATCCGCCGGCTCCGGCTCTTTCAGCCCAATGGGTACTTCTCGCTCGATCTCGCGAGCGGCGGCGGCGAGTTCATGCGGGTGCGGACCGGCTGGCAACCGGGTACGGGACGGGAGCTAGCCGACGTGGTGGAACGGATCGTCCTGGAGGCACCCGAAGCGGATGCCCTGGCGCTGGAGCTGCAGAGTTTTGTCCACGCGGTGCGCGGGCAGCGTGAAGTCGTAGTGCGCGGAGAAGAGGGCCGAGCGGCGCTGGCCCTCGCTCTTCGGGTAGCCGATGCCGTGCGTACCCAACCCCTCGCGGTCTCGACCCCCTGATGAATCACCGGGGTGCGCCTCGGATCTTCATTTCCGCCGGCGAGCCTTCGGGCGACCTCCATGGCGCGGCCGTGGTGCGAGCCCTCCACCAGCGCTATCCCGGTGCGACGATCGAGGCGCTGGGTGGACCGCAGATGGAACAGGCAGGCGCCACAATCCGCTACCCCATGGAAGGACTGGCAGCGTTCGGGGTGGTCGAAATAATTACCAAGATCCGGGCGCACTACCGGTTGCTCCGGGCGCTTCAGGGCGACTTCCGGGTCGGGCGCTATGACCTGGCCGTTCTGGTGGACTATCCCGGGTTTCATCTTCGGGTGGCCGAAGCGGCACACAACACCGGGACCAAGGTCCTCTACTATATCGCCCCGCAACTTTGGGCGTGGCGGCCGGAACGGGCTCGCCGGCTTGCCGCCGCAGTCGATCGTCTGGCGGTAGTGCTGCCGTTCGAGCGGGACTTCTTCGGAAGGCTGGGACTTCGAAGCGAATACGTGGGCCACCCGCTGGTCGATCGCAATCCCGGACCAACCCGAGATCAAGCGCGAGCTCAGCTCGGCATATCGGCCCAAAGCCGGGTGCTCGGCATCTACCCCGGCAGCCGGACCCAGGAGATCCGCCGCCTGTGGAAGCCGTTCAGGGATGCGGCCCACAGGCTGTTGCGAGAGGGGAGTTGCGATCGAGTTCTCGTCGCAGGCACCGCGCACGGCGCGTATCCAGATCCAGGCCCGATCGAGGTGCTGCGGGAGAAGACCAGCACGCTATTCGCAGCCGCGGACGCCGCACTGGCCAAATCGGGAACGACTACCCTCGAGGCGGCGCTCGCCGGCACCCCGATGGTAGTGGCGTACAAGGTCCACCAGCTGAGCTGGGCAGTCTTTCAGCGGGTTCGTACAGTGCGTTGGGTGAGTCTGGTCAACCTCGTCGCCGACCGCGAAATCGTCCCCGAAGTGCTCCAAGCTCGGGCGTCCGCATCGGAGCTCGCGGCGCAGCTTCGTCCGCTGCTGAATCCGGGTGACCCACGAACCATCGCGCAGCGGCAGGGGTTGGCTCTAGTGCGCGAGCGCCTGGGCCAGCCGGGAGCCTCGACGCGAGTGGCTGCGATGGCAGGTGAGCTGCTCGACCCGTGCGACTGAAGCTTCCACCCGGTGCCGTCCGAACCCTGGCAGCACCCCTCATGCGCGGCCTGGCCTCGTCCTGGCGGATTCGGCTGGTGCACGAGGAGCGCTGGCGAAGGCTCTACGAGGCTAGGCGAGCCCATGTATTTCTGCTGTGGCACGAGGCGCTCCTCCCACTGCTTTGGCAGCATCGGGGGCAGGGGATAGCCATAGTGGTCAGTGAGGCTCGGGAGGGACGCTATCTCTCGGAGTTCGCCGCATCGCTGGGATACCGGTCGCTTCCCGGGTCGAGCACCCGGGGCGGAGCCCGGGCGCTACTCGGTGCCGTGCGAGAGCTCCAGGCTGGGCACGCGGTGGCCTTTACCCCGGATGGGCCTCGGGGGCCACGTCGGGAGCTGAAGCCGGGCGTTGTGGCTGCCGCACAGCGGGGTGGAGCGATCATCGTGCCCCTCCATGCGGAGGCTGATCGGGCCTGGCGATTACATTCCTGGGACCGTTTGATGATTCCGAAGCCGCTCGCGCGGGTATGGATTACCTATGGAACCCCGTTCGAGGTCGCGCCGGGAGAAGCCGGGTTCGCCGAGGGACTGGAACGCTCGGCAGCCGGTCTGGACCAGGTCTCGAGGAAGAGTGCATGGCGCGACGAGGCGATCGCCATCGGATAGTGCGCTGGCTGTGGACCAGCCGGCGGCCGGATGCCCGGCTGGTCCGTCTGGCTCTTCTGCCCGCATCAGCCCTCTGGCGCAGCGCGATGGCAGCGAGGGAGACGGCATACCGGCGAGGCTGGCTTGCGGTGCGGGATCTGCCGCTTCCGTCGGTCGCAGTGGGCAATCTCACCGTCGGCGGGTCGGGCAAGACCCCCATCGCCATCTGGACGGCGCGTTACTACGTGTCCCGTGGGCTGGTACCGGGGATTCTGCTCCGCGGGTACGGCGCCGACGAGGTCCTGGTGCATCAGCACGCCGTTCCCGAGGCACAGGTCATCGCCGATCCTGATCGCGCGGCCGGAGCGGATCGAGCCCTGGCACGAGGGGCCCAGGTGTTGGTGTTGGACGATGCCTATCAGCGTCTGGACGTGCGCCGTGACCTCAACATCGCCGTGGTGAGCGCCGAGACGACCCGGGCGGTGCGCTGGCCGCTCCCGGCCGGACCATGGCGGGAGGGTCTCACCGCCCTCGATCGGGCCGATGCCATCGTGGTCACCCGAAAACGTGCCACTGCCGATGCCGCCCGCGGCCTGGCCTCGGATCTCCAGGAGAGGATCCAGGGACCGGTCGCAATCGCTCACCTGGGCCTTCGCTACGTCGAAGGCATGGTGAGTGGGAGGCGGCATCCCGCCTCTACCCTGGCCGGGAAGCGCGTGGTCGCCGCCTCGGGGATAGCCGACCCGGACGCGTTCGTGGCCCAGACCAAGGCCACCGGGGCCGCGGTCCAAGTCGCAACCTGGAAGGACCATCACGAGTACCGTGACGAAGACGTCGCCTGGCTGGCGCACGCGGCACGGCGCGCGGATCACGTGGTCATTACCCAGAAGGACGCGGTGAAGCTGCGAAGCCGCTGGCCCAGCTCGGTGCCGGAGCCGCTGGTAGCCATGCTCGATCTGGAATGGGAGCAGGGCGGCGAGACGATCGCCGCTGCGTTGGACGCCGTCGTCACGCCGGTGGAGCGACTGTAAACCAAACTCGAAGCGTACCGGAACCTCTATGACCACCGTCACCCGTCCGAACCAAGATCTCATCCGTCCCGAGAAGGACAAGTTCCTCGCCGAAGAGAATCCGTTCGAGGCCATGATGTCGCGCTTCGACTATGCTGCCCAGCGGCTGAGCCTCGACCCGGGTCTCTACAAGGTCCTTCGCAGCCCGGAGAAGCAGGTGATTGTCTCAGTGCCGATCCTGAGGGACAACGGCGAGGTCGACGTATATACCGGCTACCGCGTGCTCTATAACACCTCCCGCGGCCCGGCGAAGGGCGGCATCCGTTTCGACCTCAACGTCACCCTGGATGAGGTAAAGGCTCTGGCGGCGTGGATGACCTGGAAGTGCGCGGTGGTGAATATTCCGTTCGGGGGGTCCAAGGGCGGAGTCGTATGCGATCCCAGCACGATGTCCAACCCCGAGCTCGAGCGGGTAACCCGCCGCTACACCTCCGCCATCATAGAGACCCTCGGCCCCGATTCGGATGTTCCTGCACCCGACATGAACACCAACGAACGGATCATGGCGTGGATCATGGACACTTACTCCATGCACAAGCGGCACACCGTCACGGCGGTCGTGACCGGCAAGCCGGTGGAGATGGGTGGCTCACTGGGCCGGCGCGAGGCCACCGGGCGTGGCTGCATGATCGTGACCCGACAGGCGCTCAATCGGCTCCGAATGCCGGTGCAAGGCACCCGGGTGGCGGTACAGGGATTCGGCAACGTCGGCTCGGTATCAGCGACTCTGATGGAACAGCAGGGGATGAGGATCATCGCGGTCAGCGATAAGTCGGGTGGGATCTACAACCCCAAAGGCCTTCGGATCCGGGACGTCATCCAGCACGTCCGGCAACACCGGTTCCTGAGTGGCTATCCCGAGGCGGAGCAGATCACCAACGATCAGCTGCTCACCCTCGATTGTGACGTGCTGGTTCCGGCCGCGCTGGAGAATGTCATCACCAGCCACAACGCGAGGGACGTGAAAGCTCGCATCATCTGCGAGGGGGCCAACGGACCCACTACGGCCGGCGCCGACAAGATCCTGGAGGAAAACGGGGTCTTCGTCATCCCTGACATTCTGGCAAACGCCGGCGGGGTGACCGTGAGCTACTTCGAGTGGGTGCAGGATCGGGGCGGGTACTTTTGGGACGAGGACACCGTGAACCAGCGGCTGGAGCGAATCATGGTGCAATCGTTCGAGGAGGTCGCCTCGATGGCCGGCCGGCATGGTATCAACCTGCGAATCGGAGCCTACATGCAGGCCATCGAGCGAGTGGCTGCCGTGCACCGGCTCAGAGGGATGTATGCTTGACAGCGGGAAAGCGGGGAAGCGGGGAAGCCGGGAGGTAGAGCCTGCGTACGCCATGACCTCACGATTCGTCCGGCTTCCCGTCTTCCCCGCTTCCCCGCCTCTGCGCTGACAGGTGGAGATCTCGGTGCTTGCAGTGGGAAAGCTCCGGCCATATTACCGGCAGGCGGCCGACGATTACCTACGACGCCTCAAGAGATATGCGATTGTTCGGGAGCACGAGGTCCGGGAAGCGACCAGGGCCCCGAACGCCGCAGCCCAGCGCTTCGAGGAGGCCGCCCGGCTCGAGGCCAGCATCGCCGAAGGCAGCACCGTCGTCGCCCTGGCCCGCGAGGGGACCGGCTGGTCCAGCAGGGAGCTCGCTCGGCAGCTGGAGCGCTGGCTGCTCACCGCACGCCCTTTGACGCTGGTGATCGGGGGCTCGGAGGGGCTGGAGCCCTCGTTGCTTGGCCGTGCCGGCGCTCGCTGGAGTCTCGGTCCCCTGACCTTCCCCCACGAGCTCGCCCGCGTCATCATCCTCGAGCAGATCTACCGGGCGTTCACGATTCTTCGCGGGCAGCCGTACCATAAGGGAGTCTAGAGTCGAGAGTCGAGAGTCTAGGGCGTAGTCAACTCCCGATCACCTCGATTGTGATTCACACTCTGGGCTCTCGATCCCCAGACTTTCGACCGTAGACTCTCGACTCTCGACTCCTAATGACCGAATGGTTCGAAGAGTGGTTCGGCGAGGATTACCTCCGGCTGTACCCTCATCGCGATGACGCCGATGCGGAACGAGCAGTCGCGCTCATCTGTCGCAGCGTGGGTCTGCAGCCGGGATGGCGAGTGCTCGATGTGGCCTGCGGGGCTGGCCGTCATGCCCGCGCATTCGCCGCGGCGGGGGCCCGATGCATCGGGCTCGATCTCTCGGCCACACTGCTGCGGCTGGCTCGCGAGATTACCGATGCTCCCCTAGTGCGGGCCGACATGCGTGACCTCCCCATCCGTCCTGGTTCGATGGACCTCACCGTCAATCTGTTTACCAGCTTCGGGTATTTCGAGCGCGATGCCGAGCATACTACCGCGCTCGCGGAGATGATCTCCACGGTTCGCCCTGGTGGGTGGTTCGTGATCGACTTTCTGAACCCGGCGGCGGTGCGACGCCGCCTGGTGCCGGAAGAGACCATCGAGCTTCCGGAGCGGACTGTCCAGGTTACCCGGTCGGTTTCACCCGATGGACGCTATGTGTGTAAGA
>DASXRM010000124.1:0-8510 GCA_036506575.1 Gemmatimonadales bacterium
CCATCCGCCCGCCAGGGGCGCGCTGGGCGAGCGCAGTATGGGGTTGAGTGAGTAGGACTGCTAACGAGAAGGAAACTGCGACTGCTGCGATGCGTGGAGTCCGCATGGGATCCGCCTCCTCCCCCCTCCTCCGCTCCAGTCCGTTTGCCACGGGCGTCGCGGAGCGAGGCCAACCTTCCGAAGGCCCCCTGTAGGTTAGGGGTGGAAACAGGCAGCCACAAGGCCGGCATGCCCGGGCGCCTGGGCGAGGCAACGAGCGGTAGCGCCTCGGACCTCCTGGTCGACCGGTCCTGAGCGACTCCGAGCCAGCGAGGGAGAGCGAAGGGCCTAGCGCGCGCCGAGTGCCTTCGCGGCCCGCGCGTAGTCGTGCGGCTTCACCCACAGGATCATTCCATAGCGCCCTTGGCCCGCGGCCACGGCGTCGGCCGCAGTAACATTGATCCTCGCGTCCGCGAGTTTCTGCATGTGGCGATGCACCGCGCCCACCTCGTCGGTCCCCTGGATGAGGACTCCCTTCTTCACCTTGCTCAGCCGCCATCCGTTTTTCCGCGCCACCCGGCGCAGGGCTCCCACATCTTCGAGCACCAAATCGAGCTGGGACCTCCCGCCCCCGATCGGGAAGCCGGAGTAGGCGAGCAGGTTCACGCCCGCGCGCTTGAGCTCAGCGAGGACGCGGGCGCCCTGGCCCGGGCGGTTGGGAACAATGGGGTAGCAGTAGCTGACCCTTCTCACTCGGTCTGGCATGAGGGCCTCCTCGTCCGGTGGGTATCACCGCCAAAGTCGACGGCAACGGTACGAACACTACCTGGGCGTGTCAACGAGCGGCGCATCACCGCCGGCACTGCCCAGACCCAATAGCCCGCCAGCAAGCCGTGCGGCCGATCCGGTACTGCGGGTTCGCATACCCACGATCGGCTGATCAATAGCGGACGCAGCCGCGGAGCGGGTCTGATTTTCCGGCGCTGGGCTTCAAGCTTCACCTGCTCCATCACCGGCATCTTCTCCTCGATCGATAACGGCGTATGTTCGAGGTGATCGCGGAACTTCCGAGAAGGCTTCTTCTTGCAGCCGTGCGTCTCGGTGCCGGCCACGGCTTTAGATTGGTATTGGAGGATCCTCCTAGGAGAGCCTACGTGTTCATTCACGCTGTCCCAGGAAAGTCGGCCAGCGTGACCGGCGAGCTGCGGCGGGTCGGGGGTGTGAGGTCCGCCGACATCTGCTGGGGCCTGCCGGACATCGTTGCTCTGGTGGAAGCCGCGGATTCGAAGACCCTGCAAGGCCTTGTCCTCGACAAGATCCAGAAGATCGCCGGGGTGAGCCAAACCGACACGCACATCGTGTTCGAGTAGGCCGCGGGCGAGGGTCGGCCGCGATTGGATGAGGAGGGCGACCCGGGGTGTACTCGAACAGCGCCGCCCCCGCGAACGCCCCGACGAAACCGCCGACGACCGACCCGATGATCGGCACCGGCACGCCCACAACCGCCCGATCAACCCCCCTACGAGCCCCCTACGAGCGCCCCCCAGGAGAGATCAGCGGTCATTGTTAGTCACGCTGGGGTTCGGCCCCCTCACTGCGCTCGGGGTGACAAGCATTAAGGACTCGAAAGGCGCTTTAAGGCGAGCCGACCAGCACCGCGACCAGTTCCCGCTCCCGCTCCCGATTGTCGAGGTTGAGCGCCACCACCTGCTGCCAGGTCCCCACCATGAGCTCCCCGTCCATCACCGGCAGCGACAGGCTGGTCTTGAGCAGCGCGGACCGAACGTGGGAGAAGCCGTTGCCGTCGCCCCAGCGGGCATTGTGGGCATAGTCGGCGTCTACCGGAGCAAGCACCTCCAGCGTCCGCCGGAGATCGCTCAGCGCCCCGGCCTCGTACTCGATGGTGGTGATCGCCCCGGTCGAACCGAGTATCTGCACCGTGAGCACGCCGGTCCGCACACCCGATGCGCGGGCCAGCGCCTGGAGCTCCGAGGTGACGTCGGCGTGCCCGAACTCGGCAGCCAGGCGCACTGTCCATCGGTGAGTCGAAAGGAAAGGCTGTTGGTTATGGACCATTTACTCAGGAGCCCATCGGACAGAGGAATAGCTCATAGCCGATAGCCAACAGCCAATAGCTCCATGTGCTAGCAACGCGACCCGATCAGGTAAGCCAGCGAACGCCGCCGCAGCATGGCCGCGACGGCGTGCCGGAGTGAAGCATGCAGGCCTGCAATGGAGAGAAGGCTCAGGCGCCGACGCCGAGCTGCTGCAGCATGGTGCCCATGTCGAAGTAATGGCGCTCCAGCTTGGCCTTATCACCAGCCACCTCCGTCACCAAGCACGCCCGAACTTCGATGCGGTTTCCGGTTGCCGGGAGCGGACCGTCGGGCATCTGGAGCGGCCCTCTGTGGGTGCCTCGCCAGGTGACCTCGAGCACCACACTGTTGTCGCTGGGGAGCGCGCTACGGAACTCGGCCTGTGCGTCAGGGAAGGCCGTGGCCCAGCCCTCCCATAGAGGGATGACCTGGTCGATTCCCTGAACCTTCCGGCCGGTGGCCACTTCATCGTAGATGAAGTCGGACGTGATGCTGGCTCTTATCGCGTCCCAGTTCTTCTCATTGAATGCAATGATTGGGGCCTTGGCTGCGTCGACCAGTTGCTGCTGCGAAGTCATAGTTGATGGCGCTGACACGATGATCCTCCGAGAACCCGTGGCTCGATGACCGTTGGACAGCGAGACCTTACGCTGGGAGACGAACCTCGTCAAGACTCGTAGGCCTATAGTCTTCAAGAAGTGTGTCTCGGCGCCGGCCGGCTCTCTGCCAGCACTTCGTGAACGGCGGAGCCAAGCTGCTGAGCGGTCACCGGTTTCTTGATCAGACGGCGAATGCCTGCATAGCTGACCACGTCCGGGGGCGGCCCTTCCATGAATCCGGTGATCATGACAATGGGAATATCAGACCGAACCTGGAGTAGTGCCTTCGCAAGGTCGATTCCGACCAGCCGGGGCATAGAGTAGTCAGTTACGACGAGATCGAATTCACGCGAGCGTTCCCGGAAGAGCTCGAGAGCCTGCAGGCTCTCCGTCGAAACGGTCACCTGGTAGCCGAGAGCCTCGAGACGTCGCTTGCCCACCTGAGCCAGCATCTCCTCGTCCTCCACCAGGAGTATGCGTTCGCCTCGGCCTCGTGGCGTTCCCTGGAGTAAGACGGCGTTAGCGGTGCCCTCGGTGGTGAGCGCCGGGAACAGACACCGCACCCGGGTACCCCGGCCCGGCTCGCTCTCGAGATCGACCGCGCCACCGTGGGCCTGCATGATCCCGTGCACTACCGCCAGGCCCAGGCCGGTTCCCGCGCCGAGCGGCTTGGTGGTGAAGAACGGCTCGAAGGCCCGCTCTCGCACCGATCGATCCATCCCCTGACCGCTGTCGCTGGCCAGCAGCTGTACGTAAAGACCCTCGCGGAGGTCTGGCCGACTGCGGGCCATACTGTCTCGCACATAGAATGGCTCCACGGATATCTCGAACCTGCCACCACTCGGCATCGCGTGCGCGGCATTGGCTCCCAGATTCATCAGGATCTGATGCACCGACGTGAGGTCGGCCATGACCCGGGGCGTATCCGCATGGACGTTGACCTCGATCTCGACTGCGGCCGGTAAAGTCGCCCGGAGCAGCCTCACGGCTTCTGCCGCGGCTTGACCTAGATCGAGCGGTCTCAATTCCCGGTCCTGTCTCCGGCTGAAGGTGAGAATGCGCTCGACCAGCTCCTTGCCCCGGTCGGCAGCCTTGAGCAGTTCATCGAGATCCGTCGCGGCCTGCTCACCCTGAACCACGGGTCGCAGAAACTCCGCGAACCCGATGACGGCACCCAGGATGTTGTTGAAGTCGTGGGCGATGCCCCCCGCCAACGTCCCCACCGCCTGCATCTTCTGGCCCTGGCGGAGCTGCTCCTCTAGCTGCTGCCGCTGCACCTCCGCGTGCTTCCTCGCGCTGATATCCACGATCGAGCTGAGGACGAAGAGTCCTTCTTCGGTCTCGATCGGGTTGAGCCCGATCTCGACCGGGAGTTCCGAACCGTCCTTGCGCAGTCCGAACAGCTCTCGACCCACGCCCATGGCACGGGTCTGGGGATTACCGAAGAAACCGGTGCGGAACATCGGGTGGCTACCTCGAAACCGTTCCGGAACGAGCATTTCGATCGACTGTCCCAGGAGCTCGGCCCGATCATAGCCGAACATACGCTCTACCTCGCGATTTACGAGCACAATTTTTCCATTGATGTCCACCATGGCCATGCCGTTGGGCGATGACTCCACGGCCGCTCGGAAGCGGAGTTCGGCTCGCTTCCGGGCGCTGATATCGACTATCGAGCTGAGGACGAACAGTCCCTCGTCGGTAGCCACCGGAGTCAGTCCGATCTCGACCGGCACCTCAGAGCCGTCCTTCCGAAGTCCGTAGAGGTCACGACCCGCGCCCATGGCGCGAACCCGCGGATGGGCGAAGAACCCTCCGCGATAGCCGGGGTGATTACCCCGGAATCGCTCGGGCACCAGAATATCGACCGGTTTGCCGAGGAGCTCCTCGCGGGAGTAGCCGAAGAGGCGCTCGATTTCCTGGTTAACGAGGACCATCTGCCCATTGGCGTCGACCATGAGCAGACCGCTCGGAGAGGACTCGACCGCCGCCCGCAAGCGCTTCTCGACCGAGCGGCCTGGGTCGACAGTCATAGGCCAGCCGGATTGTGCCGAGATGGAGAGTGCCGCGCTGACATGGAAGGGGACGAACGTTATGTGGCCGCCTGGAAGCCGTCAATGAGGCTATGGGCTATGGGCTGTTCCGCTCCGAATCGGAGTTCCTCGCATAAGCGATCGCAAAGCGGCCCGTTCGCGCACGACTGCCTCCGGGTTACCCGCTGGTGCAATGGCCGCGGCCCCCTGACACTTTACAAGCCAATAGCCATAGCCCATAGCCCATAGCCCATAGCCCATAGCGAGAACCTAACGGAGCTCCAATGAAAATCGGATTCATCGGCCTCGGCAGCATGGGGTTGCCGATGGCGACCAACCTGTTCAAGGCGGGCCACGACCTCACCGTCTACAACCGCACCCGGAGCCGAGCCGAGGAGCTGGCCCGGCAAGGAGCGAGGGTGGCCGGCTCGCCGCGGGAGGCTGCCGCGGGGGTCGAGGTGCTGATCACCATGCTGGCCGACGACGCGGCGGTGGAATCGGTGATGTTCGGCGAGCAGGGCGCGCTCCCGGGCCTGAGCCGCGGGGCGATCCACGCCTCCATGAGCACGATCGGCCACACGCTGTCGCGTCGGCTCGATGCCGAGCACCGGAGCCGGGGCCAGAGCTACCTCGCGGCACCGGTGTTCGGGCGGCCGGATGCCGCCCAGGCCGCCAAGCTCTGGATCGTGACCGCGGGGCCCGCCCAGGTCATCGAACGCTGCCGCCCGCTGTTCGACGCCATGGGACAAGGGGTCGAGATGGTGGGAGACGACCCGCCGCGGGCCAACGTGGTGAAGCTCGCCGGCAACTTCATCCTCGCTTCCGCCATCGAGGCGGTGGGTGAGGCCCTTGCCCTGGTGCGGAAGCACGGCGTCGCGCCCGACCGGTTCCTCGAGATCGTGAACGGGCGGCTGGTGCGCTCCCCGGTCTACGAGAACTACGGCAAGCTCATCGTGGGCCGGCGCTGGGAGCCGGCCGGGTTCAAGCTGCGCCACGGGCTCAAGGACGTGCGCCTAGCGCTCGCCGCCGGCGACGAGGTCGCTGCCCCGATGCCGATCGCGAGCCTGCTGCGGGATCAGTATCTGGCCGCCATGGCCCGGGGCTGGAGCGAGATCGATTGGGCGGGGCTGGCTCGGGTGACCGCGGTGAATGCGGGGTTGGAAGAGTAGGCTACGTGAGTCATTGCGAGGGGCCCTTCCGCGGTGCTCAGGGCAGGCTCCGCCCCCGAAGCAATCCCGCCGCTGGAGCGCGAAGCTACTGGATCGCCACGCGGGCCTTTGGCCCGCTCGCGATGACTGCTAGTCCCTGCGGCCGCTCGCGATGACTACATCAGTCACTACGAGGGACAGAGTGTCATGACCGCCCCACCGTTCTCCGGGCGGCACTCGGGTTGAGCGGGCGATCTGCTCTCCGGTCAGTCGTCCTCGTCCTTGGATCCGCCGGCTGTGCGCTGCCCCACCCGACTGAGACCGCAAGACCCGCGCTGCGCGAGCTCGCCGCCGGCCGGCATCTGGAGATCGGTGTCGCGGTATCGGCCCGTGCGCTCCATGACGACCGGCTCTTTCGCCAGTGGCTCGCGCGGGAGTTCAGCCTGGTGACCACCGAGAACGCCCTCAAATTCGGCCCCCTGCATCCGGCTCGGAACCGCTACGATTTCCGCGATGCCGACGCAATCGTCGCATTCGCCGAGAGACATCGCATGCGCATCCGGGGTCATACCCTGGTCTGGAAGCGTCAGCTCCCTGAATGGCTCACCCATGAGGCGTTCACCCGGGAAGAGCTGCTCGCAATCCTCCGCGAGCACATTCTGCGGGTGGTGGGCCGATACCGGGGCCGGATCTACGCGTGGGATGTGGTAAACGAGGCACTCAGGAATGTGGTGCCCGAGGGGGCAGTATTGGACGAGGCGATGCGCCCGACACTCTGGCTTCGAGGCATCGGGCCCGAGTACATCGAGCTGGCATTCCGCTGGGCCCATGAGGCCGACCCCGAGGCGCTCCTGTTCTATAACGAAGCCGGGGCCGAGGCGTTGGGCGCTAAGTCAGATGCCGCGTACGCCCTGGTGCGACGGCTGCTCGAGCGAGGTGTGCCGCTCCATGGAGTCGGCCTGCAGATGCACCTGGCTGCAAAAGCACCGCCCGATACGGCGCTGGTCGCCGCCAACATGCGGCGCCTGGCGGCGCTGGGGCTGGAGATTCAGGTGACGGAGATGGATGTGACCCTCGCCGGAGCCGCGGGTACCCCGGCCGAACAGCTCGCGACCCAGGCGACGATCTACCGCGAGGTGCTGAGGACCTGTCTGTCGGTCCCCCGCTGTACCGCCTTCGTCATGTGGGGGATGACGGACCGGTATACCTGGCGCTATCCGGACACACCGCTGGTGCTGGACCGGTCCTATCAACCGAAACCGGCATTCGAGGCCTTGCAGGCGGAGCTGAGCACCCCGGCACCCGCAGCGCCCTAGGCACCGCACCGCTCTCACCGGTCGATCCTCGTGCCGCTCGCCTCCCAGATTCCGATGACACCATCGCGGTAAGGCCGGCTGAGGATGGCTCCGGCCGCAGCAGCCGGGGACCGCTGGTCCCGGACCACCAGCCCTGATGGGTGGTCGGCCGTCCAGCGGGCCACTTGCGGCGGTGTGATCTGGTCGAAGGGGCGCTCGAGTCGTCCCAGGAAGTGAAACTGCCCCGAGTACCGCCCCACATATGCGATCGGCCGGCCGGCGGTTTCGGCGGCCTCGAGGAAGTGGGCAACCGGTCGCAGATCGTAGGCCCGCGCCGCGACTCCCCTCCCGGCGAGGTGCGCGAGGATGAGCAGCGCCGGACTCACCAGGCTCAGCGCAACGACCTGCTCCCGCCCACCCTTAGCCAGCCCCAGGAGAAGCCCTCCGAGCAAGAAGACCAGCCCCCACTGGAATGAGATGGCGGTCGCCCACCCGGGTAGCGTCAGTATCCGGTGAATCCCCGGACTGAAGAGCAGCAGCAATCCGGCCAAAATAAGGCAGCCGGCGGTCGCGGCGGTGTCCCACCTGTGCGCCGTTGGGTCGATGCGGGGGTAGGCGACAGCGGCTAGAATGGCAAATCCCGGCAGGAGGGGCATCAGGTAATGGACCTGTTTGCCGCTGATCAACGAGAGGATGATCCACCCCGGCACCACCCAGGCGAGCGCGAAGCGAGTCGACACCTCTACCGGGGCCCGGACCACGCGCGCGAGCGACCGCCACAACGGCGGCCACAACGTCCACGGAAAGAGGATCACGGGAAGCAGGGGGACATACCACCACCACGGACGCTGGTGGGCAAACGCATGGCCCATTCGCCCGGCGGTCTGCTCCCAGAGTATTGCGGTACGATAGGCCGGGCCCTCGCGGGCGGCGGCGGCGAGCGCCCAGGCCAGCCCGAGGCCGGCGCCCAGCACAACGGCGGCCATCGAGCCGAGATACCACCGGCGCCAGCCAGCCGGTGGCGAATCGGTTGCCCACCAGGGTGCCAGCAGGGCAACCGGAAGGACATGGACCAAGACCACTGGTCCCTTGGCCAGGAGCCCCAGTCCGACACCGGCGGCATAGGCCAGCCACCCTCGGCGCGGCCGGCCTCGCCACGCTTCCACCACACCTCCGAGCGCCAGCAGGACACACGCCGTCAGCAGGGTGTCGAAGAGCACCACCGTGGAGTAAGTCACCCACAGCGCCCCGCTGAGGAACGGCAGCGCGCGATCGACTGCGTCGGCCGGCATCGGCGACAGTCGCCGCGCCAGGCGCGCCAGGAGGAGAGCGCTAATCAGGCCGAAGAAAGGCGGCAACA
>DASXRM010000125.1:0-5769 GCA_036506575.1 Gemmatimonadales bacterium
CCTCAGTGGTGGCCGAGGGGGATCGGCGAGTCGTCTTTCATTATTCCCATTCGTATGCGGAGCAGTTGTACGACGCGACATTTCATGTCGCGCCGCTGCCGGCTCATCTCCTGGACTCACTGCCTCCCGAGGGGTTGGCTCGCTCGTCGTTCGTCAGCCAGCCAGTAGGCAGCGGACCGTACCGTCTGGTACGGAACGTCGCGGGCCAATTTGTGGAGTTGGCGGCGAACGAGGATTTTTTCCTCGGCAAGCCCAAGCTCGATCGCGTCATCATTCGCATCGCTGCCGATCCGGATGCACGGGTGAATTTACTGCTCAGCGGCCAGGCGGACGCGATGGACAATGTGGTGCCCCCGCTGGATAATCTGCGACGGATTAGGGCCGACTCCACGCTCCGGTTAGTGCCGGTTCCCTCGCCGATTGTGGGCTACCTGCTCTACAATCAGAGAGATCCCCGCGATCTGTCCCATCCTCACCCGATTCTCTCCGATCTCAGGGTCCGCCGGGCGATCACGCTGGGTCTCGACCGCCGTCTTCTGGTGCAAGCGGTGTTCGGCTCCTATGGCGAGGTGCCGTACGGCCCGGTGTCGCCGCTCCTCTGGATCCGTCATGCCTCGCCCAGGCCGGAGGGGCAAGACCTGGCGGAGTCGCGGCGCCTACTTGCCGCTGCCGGCTGGCAGGATTCCGACGGTGACGGCACCCTGGACCGCGACGGCCATCCGCTCACCCTCAGTCTCTCACTGCCGAACACGAGTGCCGTGCGACGGCAGATGGCGTTGCTGGTCCAGGAACAGCTTCGCCGGATCGGGGTAAGCATCGAGTTGCAGCAGTTCGAGTTCCCGGTCTGGATCGAACGTCGTACGGCAGGAAACTTCGATATCGATCTCTCGTCGGCCATCCAGGACCCATCACCCTCGGGCCTCGCCCAGTCGTGGAGCTGTACGGGCGGAAGCAACGTCGCCAAATACTGTGATCCACGGGTCGACTCCCTGATCGAGCGAGCGGTGCTCGGGCGAGGAAATCCGGCACAGACATGGGTGGCGGCGCTTCGCCGGATCGAAGCCGATGCGCCGGCCACTTTCCTGTATGCGCCCACTTATGTGTATGCGGTCAAGCGCCGGTTCCGGAACATGACGATCGCCCCGGCATCTTCGTGGCAATTGCTTCGAGAGTGGTCGGCGGGGAAGTGAGTGGCTGGCTGCTTCGCCGGATCCTGCAGGGGGTGGCGGCCTTTGCCGTAGCGCTCGGGCTTCTCTTTTTCCTCATGCGGGCGGCGCCAGGGGATCCCCTGTCTCGACTGAGCGAAAGCCGTCCGATAAGCCCGGCCGAAGTCGCGCTCCTCCGCGCCCGCTACGGACTGGACCAGCCGATCGGACGACAGTTCGCCTCGTTCATCACAGGCCTGGCCCGGGGTGACCTCGGCGTTTCCATCGAGTACGGCCGGCCGGTAACCGCCCTTCTGGCCGAGCGATTACCAGCCACTCTGCTTTTGGGCGGCAGCGTTTTATTGCTCAACTTCACGGTGGGACTCTGGCTGGGGGTGTGGCAGGCGGTTCGGCGGGGGAGTAAGGTAGACCGTTGGCTGACTACTTTGTCGCTGGCCGGCTACGCCACGCCGTCCTTCTGGCTCGGCCTGGTGCTGGCGTGGCTCGTCGGCATCAAGTGGCGCTTGCTGCCTGCCGCGGGCATGAACGACCCGCTGCTGAGCTGGGATGCGAGCCTTGCCAGCCGGACCGCGGATGTGCTGCGGCATCTGGTGTTGCCGGCGCTCACGCTCTCCATCGTGAGCATCGCCGCCACCATGCGCTACCAGCGCACCGCCATGCTGGAGGTGCTCCGCCTGCCCTACATAGTCACGGCACGCGCCAAGGGGCTGGATGAACGAGAGGTGACTTGGCGGCACGCCTGGCGCAACGCACTCTTTCCAGTGATTACGCTGTTCGGTCTCTGGCTTCCGGTATTGGTTACGGGGTCGGTGTTCGTCGAGTCTGTCTTCGCCTGGCCGGGGCTGGGCTCGCTGGCTGCGGCAGCGGTGGGTGGTCGCGATTACCCTCTTCTTATGGGCGCATCGCTGCTGGTCGCCGCCCTGGTGGTAGCGGGGGGCTTTATCACTGACGTCGCGTACGCCCTCTTGGATCCGCGCGTGCGGCTGGCGTGACCCCTGCGCTGATTGCGTTCCGGACCGCCTGGCGCAATCCACAAGGCCGTACCGGTGCGGTGTTGTTGCTCATCGTGGCCGTCACCGCGGTGATCGGACCCTCATTCCTACCCGACCCGCGCGCACAGCCCGATATCCTGGGGGGAAGTCTTCCACCTGGACTGGGGCATCCCTTCGGCACGGACCAGCTCAGTCGCGATGTCCTCGCCCGCGTGGTTGCGGGCGCTCGCATATCGCTCAGTGTGGCACTTCTTGCGGTCGGCCTTTCGGCGACTGTGGGGGCCGCTGTTGGGTTGGTAGCCGGCTATTGGGGTGGGATTATCGACGCCGCACTCATGCGACTGGTGGACGGCGCGTTGGCCATCCCCCGCCTCTTCATTCTCCTGCTGGTGCTTGCGGTGTGGGAGCGGGTACCGCTTGCCGCGGTGATCGTTCTGATCGGAGCCACCGGCTGGTTCGCTACCAGCAGGCTGGTGCGGGGTGAGGTGCTCCGGCTGCGCGAGGAGGGATACGTGCGAGCCGCTGAGGCCCTGGGAGCACGCCGGCGTCATATTATTTTCCGGCATCTCCTCCCCAACGCACTCGGCCCACTGCTGGTCGCGGCAACCTTAGGGGTGGGCGACGTGATTCTTCTCGAGGCGGGGCTCTCCTTTCTCGGACTCGGCATCCAGCCGCCCACCCCGTCCTGGGGCGGCATGATCCTCGACTCCAAAGAGGTCCTGGTGAGCGCACCATGGGCCGGCATTTTCCCCGGCCTGGCAATCGTGATGACGGTGTGGTCCGCCAATTTATTTGGCGACGCTCTGCGCGACGCCGTGGATCCGCGGGGCGCATGAGCCTGATCCTCGAGGTACAGGACCTTCGGGTGTCTTTCCCTGGGACTAACGGGACCCGTTTTTACCCGGTGGACGGAGTCAGCCTCCGGTTGAGCCGGGGTGAGACGCTGGCCCTGGTGGGCGAGTCGGGCTGTGGGAAGAGTCTGACGAGTCTCGCCCTTCTCCAGCTGGTTCCCTCCCCAGGACGGATCGAGAGTGGCAGTGTCATTCGACTGGGCGATACCGACGTACTCGCTCTCCGGGGAGAAGCGCTGCGGCGTATTCGAGGCCGTCGCATCGGCATGATCTTCCAGGACCCGATGACCAGCCTGAACCCGGTATTCACCGTGGGCGACCAGATTGCCGAAGGCATTCTGGCCCACTTTAAGATCTCGCGGGCGAAGGCTCGAGAGCGGGCACTCCAGCTACTGCAGGAAGTGGGGATCCCGGACCCAATGGAGCGGCTCCGGGCCTACCCCCATCAACTGAGCGGCGGCATGCGTCAGCGGGTGATGATCGCCATCGCGCTCGCAGCGGAGCCGGAGATCCTGGTGGCCGACGAGCCCACCACCGCGCTAGATGTCACAGTGCAGGCGCAAATCCTGGAGGTTCTCGACCGGCTTCGAGCGAGCCGCGGCATGGCGGTCCTCCTCATCACCCACGATCTGGGGATCGTCGCCGGACGGGCCGACCGGGTCGCGGTGATGTACGCGGGCCAGATCGTCGAGGAGACGCATACCGCGCGACTGTTCGCCAATCCCTCTCATCCCTACACCCAGGGCCTCTTCGCGTCGGTGCCCCGGATTACCGGTCCGCTCAAGCGTCTCAACCCGATCCGGGGGAGCGTACCCGCGCCGACTGCCTGGCCCAGCGGCTGCCGCTTCCGGCCGCGCTGCCCGAAGGCGTTTGACAAGAGCGAGCTCGAGCCACCGCTCCTTCCCGTGGAGCCGGACCACCGCATGCGCTGCTGGCTCGCCGAGCAACAAGAGAAAGCGGCCGCAGATGAACGCAGATGAAGGCAGATGGTGCAAGAACTGTTCATCTGCTGCTATTGCTCCGTCCCCACTCCAGCTCCGGTTGGTGTGCTGTTGAACCAACAATTCATGGACTCAAGCCTACAGTTGGAGATATCTGCGTTCATCGGCGTTTCATCTGCGGCTAAAAAACAGAAGAACCAAAAAGACAAGCCGCAGATAACAGGGATAGACGCGGATAGGGCAAAATACAAAATGGAAGAGGAACAAACCGTGTTGATCTGGGGTAATTGGTGGCTGCCCCGTTTATGACCCCGCTGCTGACCGTTCGCGACCTGGTCAAGCATTACCACGCCGCCGGCATCTTTGGTCGCACGGCGCCGCCGGTGCGGGCTGTGGACGGGGTCTCGTTCGATGTGGCCCAGGGCGAGACGCTGGCCCTGGTAGGCGAATCGGGCTGCGGCAAGTCGTCAGTCGGTCGTACGATCCTCCGGCTCCAGGAGCCCACCGGCGGCAAGGCGCTGTTCGAGGGTGCCGACATCTTCTCCCTCGATCGCGCCGCGCTGCGGAGCCTGCGGCGACGAATGCAGATCATCTTCCAGGACCCCTACAGCTCGCTCAACCCGCGCATGACGGTGGGCGCCGCGATCGCCGAGGGCATCGAAATACATCGCCTGGCTCCCCGCGCCGAAATTCCTCGGCGCGTGGGGGCGCTGCTGGAGGAAGTCGGGCTCGATCCAGGGTACGCGCGGCGATATCCGCATGAGTTTTCCGGGGGCCAGCGCCAGCGCATCGGCATTGCCCGTGCCCTCGCCGTCCAGCCGGCATTCATCGTGTGTGATGAACCGGTGTCTGCACTGGATGTCTCCGTCCAGGCGCAGGTCTTGAACCTGCTGGGCGACCTGCAGCGCCACCGTGGGCTCTCGTACTTGTTCATCGCGCACGATCTCGCGGTAGTGCGGCAGATCGCCCACCGGATCGCCGTGATGTACCTGGGCCGGATCGTAGAAGAGGGGTCGACTGACCAGCTCCTCTCGCGTCCGCGCCATCCCTACACCGTGGCCCTGCTATCGGCCGTCCCAGAACCCGATCCTGCTGCCCGTCCTGATCGGATCGTGTTGAGGGGAGATCTACCGAGCCCCTCCAGCCCGCCGTCGGGATGCCCCTTTCACACCCGCTGTTTCCATCCGCTCCGAAGTGAGCGCTGTCGAACCGAAGTGCCACTGCTCAGGCCGATACAGGGAACGGTCGCAGCCTGTCACTATGCCGAGAGTACGCCCCAGCCTGCGGAGATCGGAGCCGCCTGATCGTCCAGTGACCGTGGTCACGGCTCTAATCGTTGGAGGTGGTCATGACCGATAAGAAAGACCTGGCATCCGAGGGGGTCAAAGACCGGATCAAGGGTACCGCCAAGCAGGTCGAGGGGAGGGTGCGCAGCACAGTGGGTGCCGCCTCCGGCGACACCGGAGAACAGCTCAAGGGTAAGGCCGGCTATCTCAAAACATCACGAAGCTCGGGACGATGCGGATAGCTCGGCCCTGAGACGACGGAGCGCCTGGCTGCGGATCTGAGAGACTCGGGATTCGCTCACCTGCAACACTTCACCAACCTGTCGCAGATTCAACTCTTCATAGTAGTACAACGCGAGCACTCGACGCTGCTGCTCCGGCAAACGAGAGATCAGGTGCCGCAAATGCGCCACGTGCTCGGACTCCACCAGTTTCTGGGTCGGCAGAGTGACCGAAGGATCGGCATGGCTCTCCGCATCTCTCGAGAAACGGCGGCCATGGGAGGGACGGGGCGTTTCGGCCTCGGCGTAGAT
>DASXRM010000126.1:0-7686 GCA_036506575.1 Gemmatimonadales bacterium
CACGGCCACCGTTACCGTCGATTATTTACCTTCAGCAAGCCTCGCCACGACGACGGACGTGGCGCTTACGATCAACCCGATACCGACGCCATTGCCCGGGACGGACGCTCCCGCCACAGCGCCCACAATTACGATTCCGCCACCCGGAAGCAGCGGAGGATTCTGGGATGCAGGGGGGGCCATGGCTGCCGCCGATTGCGGGCAGAACAGCGGCGTGCCCTGCCAGCTCTATAAATTCGCCCTGGCCGACTCGACCACTCTCGATATGACTCTGGAGGGGTCGAACGCGGCCGACCTGGGTCTCTACTTCATCAACGCCGACGACGGCACCGATCTGGATCAAGTTTGTGATGACTTGGGACGGGATGAGGTGCCCGAATCATGCGAGCTCGTGTTCGGGCCCGGAAACATTCTTATGTCGGTGGTGTCGTTTGGTCCCTTCTACCCCGAGAACGATCCCAACCCGGATTGGATCTCGGTCCGCATCAGCAATCCCGCTCCGTGATTGACTGATATGAAGACGAAGCGCCCCTGCCATTCGGCAGGGGCGCTTTCGTTTACCCGGTCAATTGGTTAACGGCTGGCTGTTTCCACGGGGTGAGCAGGTGCGCCAGTGCTGTCCTCGTCCCGGAACTGCCGCTGGTAAAGCCGAGCGTACAGTCCCCCCAGATCCAGCAGCTCGCCATGTGAGCCCTCCTCGACGATCCGACCGTGATCCAGGACTACCACTCGGTCCGCCCGGCGCACCGTGCTCAGGCGGTGGGCTATGATCAGGGTCGTCCGCCCGACGAGCAGTTTACTCAGAGCATCCTCGATCAGCCGCTCACTCTCGGTATCGAGATTACTGGTCGCCTCGTCGAGGATCAGCACGGCTGGGTTCTTGAGGATCGCGCGGGCAATGGCGATTCGCTGTCGCTGCCCGCCGGAGAGCTTTACCCCGCGCTCACCGACCACGGTCTCGTAGGCCTGCGGCAGGCGTTCGATGAACTCGTGAGCGTGTGCGCCACGCGCAGCCGCCTCGACCTCGGACGCCGCAGCACCAGGGCGCGCATACGCGATATTTTCGCGGATGGTTCCACTGAACAACGCGGGGTCCTGCGGCACGATGCCGATGGCTCCCCGAAGATCGGCCAGCCGGAGATTACGGATATCGCCCCCATCCAGAAGCACCCGCCCGCGGTCCACATCCCAGAACCGGGGGAGCAGTGACACGAGCGTGGTCTTACCGCCCCCGGAGGGCCCGACCAACGCCAGGACCTCTCCGGGCGCGCACCGCAGGTTAATGTCCTCCAAAGTCCAGGGGAGGGACGGGTTCCGCTGATAGCGAAAGAAAACTCGGTCGAAAGCGACACTTCCCTGTACCGGCCCGCTCAAGATCACGGGCGACTCCGGATCGGTGATCGTTGGGCTCATCTCGAGGATCTCGAAAACCCGCTCCGCGGCACCGACCGCCTCCTGATAGCTGCTGAAGAATGAGGCGAGCGCCCCGATTGCCGCCGCAATGGTGATGGTATACAGGAGGAACTGGACCAGCTCGCCCGGCGTGAGCTGGCCCTCGAGCACCAGCAGCCCGCCCTGCCATAGCACGAAGACGATTCCAACAAAGGTCGAAAAGGTCAGCACCCCGAAGAAGACACCCCGAACCCGCGCCCGGATCAGCGCCGCTTTGACGCTGCCCGCAATGCGCTCGCCATATCGCTGGCGCTCCGCCGGCTCCTGCACGAAGCTCTGGACCGTCCTGATCTGGCTGAATGCCTCCTCCGCGACGGCAGTGGCCTCGGCCACCTTGTCCTGCACCCCGATGGTCATTCGGCGGAGCCGCCGCCCGAAAAAGAGTGCCGATCCGATCACCAGCGGCACGACGCCCAGAGCAGTCAGAGTCAGGCGCGGCTGCATGAGGGTGAGCAGGATGATTCCGCCCACCAGCGCGAGCATCTGCCGGGAGAATTCGGCGATCTGATGGCTCAGTACCCCCTGAAGCAGGCCGATGTCAGTAGTTAGACGGCTGGTGAGCTCGCCGGTACGGCGATCGGCGAAGAAGCCGGGGGGCATCTCCAGCAGCTTGGCGAACAGCTCTCCTCTGATTCCTGCGACTACCCGTTCACCGACGGCGCTGAGGAGGTATGTCTGGGCGTAGTTGAGGACCGCCTGGACGCTGAACAGCGCGACCAGCCCGATAGCGATCCGGTCCAGCACCTCTCTATTCTGCCGGATGAACGCGGCATCGAGCAGGAACCGCACTATTAAAGGAAACGCTAGCCCCAGCAGCGCGCTGGCTATCAGGGTGAGTGATGCCAGTCCCAGCATGCCGCGATAGACCCGGACCCTGGGCCACAAACGGACCAGTCGCCCCGGAGACGGGATCCGCCTGCTGGGAGCACCGGCTTCCGATGTCATGTCGCGGGAGCGGCTCGCTGAAGGAATGTCAGTGGCCGTAGTGGCCGCCTGTAGGCGTGGCGAGCTCGCGTTCGGGCTGATCGAGTATGAGCACCTTGGCGGCCCCTAAACGATGGCCGAACGGAACGGCGCGGTCTACACCCATGGCCACAAACAGGAGTGCCAGGTAGAGCAGGCTGTAGCGGTACATCTGCCAGGCAACAGGGGTCGCGGTTCTCTCCCGCACCAGCCGGATGCAGTACCAGAGCAACCGGGCGCCCAGCAGTGCGGCGGCGATGCCATAGAAGGTGCCCAATGCTCCAAACAACGCCGGCATCAGGGTGAGTGGCAGCAGGATGAGGGTGTACGCCAGCATCTCGAACTTGGTTCGCCTTTCGCCCCGAACGACTGGGAGCATCGGCACGCCCGCCTTGGCGTATTCGTTCTGCTTGATGAGCGCGAGAGCCCAGAAGTGCGGTGGTGTCCAATAGAAGATGATCGCGAACAAGTAAATGGCCGGCAGATCCAG
Organism: Gemmatimonadales bacterium; assembly: GCA_036506575.1. Classification (GTDB taxonomy): domain Bacteria; phylum Gemmatimonadota; class Gemmatimonadetes; order Gemmatimonadales; family GWC2-71-9; genus CAVVWJ01. Next base: position 2,906 of record DASXRM010000126.1, read on the forward strand.
CGTTCCGGTCATCGCGGTCCATCCCACCAGAGGGGGAAACGCGCCCGCGGCTCCACCGATCACGATGTTCTGAGGACTGGACCGCTTGAGCCAGATGGTATAGATGAACACGTAGAAGAGAAGACCGCCAAGCGCAAGCCAGGCACTGAGGGCATTCACCCGGTACCAGAATATCAGAAATGCTGCCAGGCCGAGGCCTATGCCGAAGGCCAGTCCGGCTCGAGCCGGGATCCGGCCGGCCGGAATGGGCCGCAGTCGGGTGCGGCTCATCTTGTGGTCGATGTCCCGATCGAACCACATGTTGATCGCGTTGGCGCCGCCCGCCATGAGATATCCGCCGAGAACGACCCAGAGAACCAGCGACACCGGAGGGAGCCCGGCGGGCGTGATGAACATCGGCGCTACTGTGGTGATCAGGAGGAGCGAGATGATTCGCGGCTTCGTCAAGGTTATCAGGTCGGCCAGGACGGTTGGCCGGGGCAACTTTGCTACCGGCTCGGTCTCGGGTGCCGGGGTGCGGCGGGAAGAGAAGACCAGCATGACCAGCGTCACCCAGAGGAGGGTCCCCACCAGGACGTGGGCTGCCCGGAGTCCCGGGGGCAAGAGCCGGAGGACCATCGCCGCGCCGATGCCGATCTGGACGACTGTTACCGCCAGTACCACGGCCGCGAATCGGCGTAGCCGCCGGCCAGCCGGCCCGCGGCTCCGACCCACGCTCAAGTTGAGGGCCAGCAACAATGCCAAAAACACAAATGCCAAGACCCGATGGACCCAGTGCAGGGAAGCCAGGGGCGCCGCAGGCGGCAGGAGGGTTCCGTTGCACAGAGGTAATCCCAGGCACAGCAGACCGGCGTCGAAGTTCGCCACCTGGGCCCCGAACAGAACCACGCCGAATCCGAGTCCGGCCGTGGCCAACACCAGTCCGTGAGCCGGGTGTCGTGAGTCCAGCGGGAGGGGCTTCCCCATTTCGGATGCTCGCAGCGCGGTTACGATCAACACCGCCAGCAGCACCATTGCATTGGCGAAGTGGATGATGACTACCCCGGGCGGGAGAGAGAGCTTGACCGTTACCGCGCCCAGCAACACCTGAGCGACCAGCAGGATGGAAGCGACAGTGGCCGGGTCTCTCACCCTTCGGTCGCCCCGGTGCCTGAGCCAGGCTACCGTGGTCATGGCGAGCACCACGAGACTGACGAGCGCCGCCACCCATCTGTGGCCGATCTCGATCATGGTAGGGAGGTCGAGCGGGGGGAACCACTCGCCATGACAGAGCGGCCAGTGTTCGCCGCACCCCATCCCGGACCCGGTGATGCGAACCACCCCGCCGAGCACGATGAGAACGAAGGCCAGGGCGGCTCCGGTCCAGGCCAGGCGGCGAAGCAGCCGGGGATGCTCTCGTTGCAATGCTTTCATGCGTAACTGTACCGGCCCAGGATGGTGTTCACGCCGTTTTGGCGGCGGGCGAGCGGAAAGAATGGGGTCTGAAAGACCCTTGTCAAGGATATATTTGGCTATGCTCCCGGAACGTGACGCGTGGGGTGAGCGGCTCCCCCGCCACCTCGGGCTTTGGAGTGCGGTGGCCGTGCTCATCGGCTCCACCATCGGGAGCGGCATCTTCCGGGTGCCCGCCAGCGTCGCGGAGCGCCTCCAGTATCCTGGTCCGGTCTTTCTCGCGTGGATCATCGGCGGGCTGATTGCGCTCTTTGGCGCTCTCACCCTCGCCGAGCTGGCCGGCGTGCTTCCCCGCTCGGGCGGGGTCTTCGCCTACATCCTCGAAGCCTTCGGACCGTTGCCCGCATTTCTTTTCGGATGGTCCGAGCTCACCGTGATCCGCGCATCCGCCCTGGGTGCCATTGCCACCATCTTCGCCGAGTATCTGGGCTATTTCGTGCCCCTGAGTGCGATGCAGGTTCGCTGGGTGGCCGCCGCCGCCGTGGTTCTGGTGGGCCTGCTGAATTATGTGGGGGTCAACCGCGCCGCGGTGGTGATGAATCTGACCACCGTGGCCAAGTACTTGGCTCTCACCGCGCTGGTGGTTCTGGCGTTTACCGTGGGCCAGGGTAGCACCGCGCACTTCAGCCCGGTGTGGGGCGCCGGGATCAATGTCTCGCTGATCGCGACGGCGCTGATTGCCATCATGTGGACCTATGACGGATGGGCCGACCTCTCGTTCATCGGGGGCGAGGTGAAGAACCCCGGCCGGACGCTGCCCATGGCACTCATTATCGGGACCTCCGGGATCCTCCTGATCTACCTACTGCTAAATGTCGCCTACGTCTACTTGGTGCCGCTGCCTCAGATGGCCAAGTCACCGCTGATCGCCGCGACGGCCGCCGAGAGGATCCCCCTCTTGGGTCGCTTTGCCGGCGCGGCGATCTCTGCCGTGGTGATGCTTTCCTGCTTCAGCACGTTGATCGGCTCGATGATGACCGGACCCAGAATCTTCTTTGCCATGGCTGACCGGGGACTCTTTTTCCAGGGCATTGCCCGAGTCTCCCCCCGCTTTCAGAGCCCTTCGGTCGCGGTCTGGCTCGCCACGGGTCTCGGCGTGATCTACGTGCTCTTGAACGATTTCCAGCAGCTCGCCGACAAGTTCATCCTGGGCATCTGGCCGTTCTACGCGCTCGCGGTGGGCGCCGTCTTCGTCCTGCGGCGCACCCGCCCGGACCTGACCCGGCCGTATCGCACCTGGGGATATCCCATGGTCCCGATTCTCTTCCTGCTCGCATCGGTCGGAATGGTGGTCAATGCCCTGTGGACTGACCCGAAGAACACCGGCGTCACTTTCGGCATTATCCTGGCCGGAGTCCCAGCATACCTCGCGTGGAGAGCATTTACGCCACGTGGTGCCGAGGCGGTACCAGAGTTAGGAAAGAAAAAACTGGCCACAGATGAACACGGATGAAAACACGGATTGTCCCGGTTCCAGGCAGAACTCCCTTCCCAATCCAACTGCAGTTCTTTGATTCACAAGCACACCACCCGATTCCGAGATTCTTGGCGGAGTAATTCGCAGTGGGTCCTGGTGCGGGCATTACCGGTGTGCTGTTGAATGAGAGCCTCCAAGTTAAATAATGAGAAGGAAACTGGTTTCAAAATGGAGCTATCCGTGCTCTTATCCGTGTTCATCCGTGGCGAGGCTTTTTCAGAATTGCACTTCAAGCGCGATGTCGGCTGCCCGGACGCTGTGGGTCAACGCGCCGATCGAGATGAAATCGGCTCCGGCCTCCGCATAAGCCCGCACGTTGTCGAGTGTGATCCCTCCGGTCGCCTCTATCTCTATGCCCGCCGAGCGCTGTCGCGCGATGTCCGCCCATGCCCTGAGGGTCTCTGGTGGCTGATTGTCCACCAGTAGCCGGGTGGCGCCCGCCGCGCACGCCACCTCGACCTGCTCCAGCGATTCCACCTCCACATACAAAGTCGTCACTCCGCCTCGCCTCGCCGCGGCCAAGGCGTCGTTGAGCTGGGCGCCCTCATGCGCGAGGGCCCGCCAGTGGTTGTCCTTTACCATGACCTCATGTCCCAGGTCGAGACGATGAGCTGCCCCACCACCCGATATCACCGCGGCGACGTCGAGCCCCCGGAGCCCCGGGACAGTCTTCCGGGTGTGGAGGATGCGGCAGCGCGTGCCCTGGACGGCGTTGACGAAGGCTCGGGTGGCCGTAGCGATCCCCGAGGCCCTTTGCAGCAGATTGAGTAGGGGACGTTCGGCGCGCAGGATGCCGCGAAGCTGCCCCCGGACCACTCCGACTGTCCGGCCCGGTGGGACGTCGGCGGCATCAACGGTCTTCCATTCGATCGAGCAGCGGCACGCCTTGGCAACGGCATCGGCGTATACCGTCCCGGCCAGAACGCCGCCGCTCCGATACTCGATGATGCCGCTGGCTTTGATGTCGGGCGAAACGGTGAGAGCGGTCGTGAGGTCGATCTCGCCGTCCTCGGCGAGGGCCGCCGCAGCGATGCGTTCGGCGTCGGAATGGGACGGCAATGCGGCGGCTACCCGAGGGCCACCATGCGATCGATGGCGCGACGAGCTCGGGCAGCAATGTCGGGCGGGACCGTCACGTGGTAGCGATCCAATACCAGCGAATCGCGTACCCCGGAGAGGGTGATCGTCTTCATGAAGGCGCAGACCGCTTCCGGATCCGCCGGAATGAACTGCTTCTGGGGAGCGACCTGCTTCATTCGGTGCATGATCCCGGTCTCGGTCGCCACGATGAACCGCTGCGCCGGGCGCTCGGTAACCTTCCGGATCATCCCCTCCGTCGACGTGATGTGAAGTCCCTCGGGGTCCACCTCGCCGAGTCCCATGCTATAGATGAGTTGCCCCGCGCAGCCGCATTCGGGATGCACCAGTACCTCGGCATCCGGGTAGGCTGCCCGCGCCTCGTTGAGGACGTCAGGCCGGATCCCCTTGTGCACGTGACACTCGCCCATCCATACCTCGATTCGGCGGTCCGGGCGCATTCGGCGCACGTGGCTTCCCAGGAAGAAGTCAGGCAGAAACAGGATCCCTTTATCGGCAGGGATGGCGTCGATGACATCGAGCACGTTCCCGCTGGTGCAGCAGTAGTCGAGCTCGGCCTTTACCTCGGCCGTGGTGTTAACGTAGCCCACCGCGATGTAACCCGGGAATTGCTCCTTCCAGCGGCGTACGTCATCCGCCGTGATGGTGGCGGCAAGCGAGCACCCGGCGCGGAGGTCCGGCAAGAGCACCCGCTTCTGTGGGGAGAGAATGGCCGCGGTCTCGGCCATGAAGTGAACCCCGCAGAAGACGATCA
>DASXRM010000127.1:0-21986 GCA_036506575.1 Gemmatimonadales bacterium
GGGATCCAGGGCGATCACGCGGCCGAGTGGAGTGCTCAGGTAGAGGGTGCCGTCGACCGCCAGCGGCGTGGTCTCGAGCGCGGTTGGCGCACCGGTGGCGAACCGCGGCGTGGACTCGCCCGTGTGATACCGCCAGGCGACTTCGAGCCGGGTGACGTTTGTCGGGGTGATCTGCTCCAACGGGGAATGTCGGTCTCCGAGCGGCGTCCGACCGTACGCAGGCCAATCGCCTGCCGAAAGCGGCGCTGCAGGTCCGGCGCCGTGGTGGGTGCAGCCCAGGCTGATCAGCGAGAAGGTGAGGAGCGAGAAGAGTGCGGCGAGCCGCCCAATCATCCCCACAGAGCGGCGAGCTCTGACTCCGGAAAGAAGAATGCGACCTCTCGAGCCGCGCTCTCCGGGCTGTCCGAGGCGTGGATGGCGTTCTTTCCCTTCGACTCGGCGAAGAGCTTTCTTATGGTGCCTGGGGCCGCCTCCGCCGGGTCGGTGGCCCCGATGACGGTCCTGAGGTACATCACCGCGTCCTCCCGCTCGAGTGCCATCGGCAGGCAAGGTCCGCTGGTCATGAACTCGACCAGATCGGGGTAGAACGGCCGGCCCCGGTGCACCGCATAGAAGGCCCCCGCCTCCGCCCGAGTCAGCCGCATCAGACGAGCCGCCCTAGGTATGAACCCGGTTTGCTGCAGATGGGCCAGGATCACGCCGGTTTTGCCACTCGCAATTGCATCGGGCTTGATGATGCCGAGGGTCAGAGTTGCTGCCACGCCTCCTCCTTCACCGTTTGCTGAGAGCTCCCAGTCTTTGTCCCAGGAGCGCTACCACGTCCGCTGGGCGCCGCATCACGTCGATGCCGGCCTGCTCGAACGCGGCGAGCTTCTCTTCGGCGGTACCGGAGGAGCCGGAGATGATGGCGCCCGCGTGTCCCATGCGTCGTCCCTTGGGAGCTGTCTGGCCGGCAATGAAGCCAACGACGGGTTTGGTCACCTGTTCTTTCACAAACGCCGCGGCGCGCTGCTCATCGGTCCCGCCGATCTCGCCGATCATGACAATTGCATCGGTGCCGGGATCCTCCTCGAAGGCGCGAAGGCAATCGATGAAATCGGTGCCGATGATCGGGTCTCCTCCGATGCCCACGCACGTGCTCTGTCCGATCCCGTTTCGGGTCAACTGGTTCACGACCTCGTAGGTAAGGGTGCCGCTGCGGGAGACCAGACCAACCCGGCCCGGGGAGCAGATGTTGCCCGGGATGATGCCGACCTTGCTCTCTCCCGGCGTGATCAGGCCGGGACAGTTCGGCCCGATAAGCCGAGCTCCGTGAGCGCGCACGAACGGCATCACCCGGCTCATGTGCATTACCGGTATGCCTTCGGTGATACAAACGATCAGGGGGAGTCCGGCATCCACCGCCTCGAAGATCGCGCCCGCGGCAGCCATGGGCGGTACATAGACTACCGAACAGTTGGCGCCGGTCTGCCGCACGGCATCCGCCACCGTGTTGAACACCGGCACCCGGCCCTCGAACTTCTGTCCACCCTTGCCCGGTGTCACTCCAGCCACGACGGCGGTGCCATACTCGAGCATCTGGCGCGCGTGGAACGCACCCTCCCGGCCAGTTATCCCTTGCACCAGAAGACGGGTGCGGCCGTCGACGAAGATGCTCATGCGGCCTTCCGGGCCAGCTTCACGACTCGTTGGACCGCCTCGTCCATGTCGCTGAGAGCGGTCATGCCGACGCCCTCGAGGATGCGGATCGCTTCCACTTCGTTGGTTCCGGTGAGCCGAATGACGATGGGCACGTTCACCTTGAACTGCCGGGTCGCGGCCACAATGCCGTTGGCCACATCGTCGGTCCGGGTAATGCCACCGAAGATGTTGAAAAGGATGGCCTTTACCCGCGAGTCGGCGGTGATGATCTTGAGCGCGTTGATCACCTTTTCAGGGCTGGAGCTCCCACCGATATCCAGGAAGTTGGCCGGCTCACCCCCGTAATATTTGACCAGATCCATGGTGGCCATGGCCAGACCAGCGCCGTTGACCACACAGCCGACATCACCCTCCAACTTGATGAACGACAGATTGGCCCGGCGCGCCGCCGCTTCACTGGGTTCCTCGGCGGTGTCGTCCCGCAAGAGACCGAGATCGGGTCTCCAGAACAGCTCGTTATCATCGATCACGATCTTGGCATCCAGCGCGAGCACCTGGCCCGCCGGGGTAGTCACCAGCGGGTTGATTTCGGCGAGCGAGCACCCATTACCGGTGAACACGGTGTAGAGCTGCTCCATGATTCGAGCTGCGGCCTTGACCTGGTTGAAGTCCCGGTAGAGCGCGAAGGCGAGGGTGAGCGCTTGATGAGGTAGCAGTCCGTAGGTCGGATCCACTGGAAGCCGGACAATCTTCTCCGGCGTCTGGGCGGCAACCTCTTCGATATCCACCCCGCCCGCGGAGCTGACCATGAAGACTGGACGCTGAGTCTCCCGGTCCATGATAAGGCCCACATAGCTCTCGGTCGCGATGTCGGCCGCGGGAACGACCAGGACTTTGTGGACCTCGAGACCCTTGATCCGCATACCGAGGATGTTGGCGGCGTGGTCCAACGCCTCACCCGGGTTGCCAGCGAGCTTCACCCCGCCGGCCTTCCCCCGTCCACCGGCGTGAACCTGCGCCTTGATGACCACGTTACCGCCAAGCCGCCGTGCGATCGACTCGGCCTCGGTCGGAGTGGAAGCGACGTCTCCGTCGAACATCGGGATGCCGGCGGCCTTCAGCAGAGCGCGGGCCTGATACTCGTGAAGATTCACGACGTCCTCATGATGGTCGTTCCAGTCTCGCCTCGGAGTGCCGCGGGGCCCTCGGAGAGCCGGGCTATGACGGCTCGGGCTCCTCCGCGGCGAACGAACGCCGCGGCGGCCTCGACCTTGGGCTTCATTCCGCCGGCGTCGAGTGAGCCTCCGGCGATCATGCTCTCCGCCTGCTCCACGGTCATGCGGCGAATGGGGCGCGCCTTGGGTGTTCCCCAATCCTCGAACACCGCGTCCACGTTGGTCAGGATCATCAGCACTTCGGCGCTCAGTTGGCTGGCCAGGATGGAGGAAACTCGATCTTTGTCTACCACCGCATCGAGTCCCTCCAGTCCGAGAATCGGGTCTTGATAGACCGGCGGACCGCCCCCGCCAGCGGCAATGACCAGCGTGCCCTGCTCGAGGAGCCGCTGGATGAGCGGGAACTCAACGACCCCCAGGGGCAGCGGACTGGTAGCCATCCGGCGCCACTCACCCGCGCCATCTTTGCCGACCGCGCGTCCCGCCTCCCGAAGACGTGCCGCCTCGTGCGATGAGAGGGCATGGCCGATAGGCTTGGTGGGCTGGTTCAGCGCAGGATCGTAGCGGTCCACCAACGTCTGGGTGATCACGGTGACGACATCGCGCTCCACTTTGGCGGCGGCGAGCGCGTTCTGCAGCGACTGCTGCAGCATGTAGCCAATCCAACCCGCCGTTTCGGCGACCAAGACACCAAGCGGCAGGGGTTCGGCCACCTTCCGGGCCGCCTCGTTTCGTACCAGCTCATCGCCGACCTGGGGACCGTTGCCATGAACGATCACGATCCGCCATCCCTGCTTAGCCAGCTCGACGATAGGCGCGACACTTTCGCGCGCATGGCGGAACTGATTCGTCACCGTCGCAGGCTCGCCCGAACGAGCCAGCGCATTGCCACCGAGCGCTAGAACCGCGGTCGGCAAAAAAAGCCTCCCAAGCTAGTCCGCGCCCCGAAGACGAGCAAGCTCAGAACCTTGCCGAATCGAGTGGCAGACCGAGAATGTTCCGCAGGCCGCTCCAGGCTCGACCGAACTCGGACCAGTCGCCCGACTTCAGCGCAGAATCGGCGTGCTCCATCCAGCGGCGGGCCTCGTCCAGGCGTCCCGCTTGAGCCGACCCGGGAGGTGCGGGTACCGTGGCACCGAGCAGGTTACTCCATGCGTCTTTGAGCGTGCGCCCCGCGCCCAGGCGGTTGGGCGCCGCTACACTCACCCAGGCCAGCACCGTTCCGCCCGAGGGGCGGAGAGCAAAATATCCCTGATAGGCTACGGGTCCGCCGGGGCCGACATCTACCCGGAGCGGGCCCCGCTCCAGTTTTCCACCGTCTTCCCGGATCGAATCGTTCAAGGCGCCATAGGATGGGAAATTGGCCCACCGATTCTCGAGCACGCCGCGCACCGGGAGCGTCGCCGCCGAATCGAGTCGCACCAACCGGAGATGGGTTCGGCCGTCGTCGCGCGATCCGATGAGCACGGCGCTCAGCCGCCGCGCGCCCGGCGACTCGAATGTCGAGACGATCAACGGACCCGACGTGTCGGGCGCCCACCCGACCTGGGGTGGCGGAGGCTCGAGGCCCGTCGGTCCCGCACCGCCACTCATACTGCCGGCCTTCCAGGGAACCCGCTCCAGCTGCAGAGCCTGAATTCTGAATAACTCACCCGGATACGGCGCCGCCCGCAGCACGGCTTCGGGGATCGCCGATGCCGGCTGCACCACTCCACGCGACACGCTGCTCCAAGTGATTGCGAGGGGGCCCGCACCCGGTTGCAGGTAGACTCGGGTGGCACCACTCTCCGCGTTCACCGTACCGAGGAAGGCCGCTTCGAGTGACCCCACTCTGCGGTTGCGCCAGGTGACCCGGCCAGTCAGCGGAAAGGTGCTCGATGCAAGATAGCCATCTAACAGCCACACCAGCTCTCCGTCGATGACGCGTGCCGTGGGGGCGCTCCAGTCGGCGAACGGGGCGAGTCTTCCCAGCCGATCCTCCGGCGAGAGGCGCCAGTCGACGCGACTTTCGGCGGGAATATCGCCGAGCAGCTCACCGGCCTGGAGCGCCCAGGCAAGGGCCAGTCGTCGCGGCCAGCTATCAACCGCCACGCCGGGGCCCTCTCCCTGGACAAACCGGTGATCCCTGGCTTCAGGACCAAGCAGGTCGGATGGCAGCTCCAACAACGGCGTCGGTGCCGGGCGTGGTATGGTGTCGGCCAAACGGAAGAAGAGCGGCTCGCCGGTCGGACTGACTCGGTGGTCCGCAATCGCGGAGGCGATGACCCGTCCTGGTGACCCGGACCGGATGACCAACCATACCGGCCGGCGTTTCCCATCGGGGGTGAGAAGCGCCGGGTCGACCGAGAGCAGATGGCCGGAGTCGCCGGGGAAAGTCTGGGCTAGGGCTGCCGAGTTCCAGAGCGATGGCACCACAGGTGGTGCGAGAGCGCCGATCAGTTCCAGCCGCTGGTCCCGCAATCCCTCCAGTCCGTAGGCGATGCGGGAGAGTGGTTCCCGAAACCGAATCCCGACCGCAGGCTCCCCCGACCCTCCCGCCACCGCGGGCAGGAGCCAGTGGCCGAACATCGACGCGATTGCGAGCACAATCCATCCCGAGACCATGAGCGCGTGTCGCGGGCGCGCTGCCCAGACGGCGGAAAGCCCTCCAGCCGCGAGAGCGATGCCCGCCAATAGCGGCGACACCATGAGGGTCGCGCGCCAGACCGACTGGTCGAGCCGCTCAGCCGGTCGGACCAGCAACTGGTACGGCTCGAGCAGGTATCCCCATGCCAAGGCGAGCGCCAATGCGGCAAGGAGCCAGCCCACATGGGCCCGCGCGTGTTGGTTGATCGCGGGACGGCGCTCGATCCAGCGGATCGCGCCCACCAGCATGTACAGTGCGGCGACGCCCGTCAGCGCGAGGAGAACCAGCAGCACAAAGAACCCGTGAGCGGCGCGCCAGATGGGGAGCTGGGATACGTATACCCCCAGGTCGCGGCCAAGCAGCGGGTCATTGATGCCGTAAGACATGCCGTGCCACGCCAGGGTGACGTCGCGCCACCACCCCGAGGCGCCTACCCCGACCAGCAGGCCGAGCAAGACGCCGGTTACGACCACCACAGTGAGCAGCACTCTAGGAGTGAGTGCCTCGCGGAACTCGAGGTTCGCCACGTTGCGTCGCACCTGCACGGTGCCGACTGCACGATAGACCAGGAGGAGGTGACCGATGAACCACGCGGAGGCAACCAGGCAACCGCAGAAGTCGAGGGCGAACCGCAGGAGGTGCCAGTCGGTGATAAATGACGCGGCGGGGGGAGAGAGCTCGGCGGCCCACCAGCGATCGGCCAGGAGAGTTGCGCTCCAGCGGCCCGCGAAGAGGAGTGCGACCAGTACCCCGAGAGCGGCGGTGAGCCGCCGGCCGCGGCGGGACATGGTCTCTAACAGCGTGAATAGTGAACAGTGAACGGTGAACGGGGATTCCGCGACCGCACCACGCCAGTCCTCGTCTCCCGTTTACCGTTCACCGTTTACCGTTCACGCTTTATGCTACTCACCGCTTACCGCTCACGCTTTTCTCGGTCTCACTTGCGCTCTTCTGCTTTTCCAACCACCCCTCCACCTCAGCCCGATAGGCGTCCCGCGACTGCGGATCGGTGGCCTCAAACCGCATGACCAGCACCGGCTGGGTGTTCGAGGCCCGCAGCAGGCCCCAGCCCTTGGGAAATGTGATCCGCACGCCGTCGATGGTATTCACGGGATAGAGGGACGCGAAGTGCACGGCCGCGCGCTCTACCAGGTCGAATTTTTCATCCTCGGCGCACTCCACCCGAATCTCCGGCGTGGCGAAGGTACGCGGGAGGTCGGCCAGGAGGGGGGCCAGGCCGAAGGTCTGACGACTCACGATCTCCAGCAGACGCGCCGCCGCGAACAACGCGTCGTCGAACCCCAGGTAGTCGCCTCCGAAAAACATGTGCCCGCTCATCTCACCCGCCAGCGGAGCCTTGAGCTCCTTCATCTTCGCTTTGATCAGCGAGTGACCGGTCTTCCACATGACGGGCTGGGCTCCCGCGGCGGTAAGGGCCGCGGGCAGGACGTCCGAGCATTTCACGTCGAAGATCACCGGCGTGCCGCGGCCGAACCGCCGCACGGCATCGCGACCGAACAAGACCAGCAACTGGTCGCCATAGATGACTTCGCCGGTCTCGTCCACGGCGCCGATCCGGTCGGCATCGCCGTCAAACGCGATCCCCAGCTCGGCCCCGCCGCGACGGACTTCCACCTGGAGATCACGCAGATTCTCGGGAACGGTCGGATCGGGATGGTGATTAGGGAAGGTTCCATCCGACTCGCAAAAGAGCGGCGTCACCTCGGCGCCGAGCCCACGAAGGGTAGAAACCGCGATTAGGCTCCCCACACCATTGCCGCAATCCACTACCACACGAACGGGGCGCTCGAGCTGGTGACGGCTGATGATCGCATCGCGATAGCGCTGGAGCACCGAGCCGTCGGAGGTCTCTTTCCCCCGGCCCGAGCGCCACCGCTCAGCCATGATGATCTCCCACAGCTCGAGTATCTCCTCGCCATGGAAGGCCTCGCCCGCCAGCACCATTTTGAACCCGTTGAACTCGGGGGGATTGTGCGATCCGGTCACCTGCAGTCCGCCGTCGGTTCCGAGCGCGGAGACAGCGAAGTAGAGTGCCGGGGTAGGCAGGGTGCCAACGTCGATCGCGGTACCTCCAGCCTCAGTGATCCCGCGACGGACCCCTTCCGACAATCGAGGCCCCGAGGGGCGGTTGTCCCGCCCCACGGCGATGACCGGTGGATGCCCCAGCCGGTCGGCGGCAACGCTGCCGAAGGCGCGGCCGAGTGCACGGGCGAACTCCGGGGTCAGCTCGCGGTCGACCAGGCCGCGGACGTCGTATTGCCGGAAGACGGACTTGGGAACGTTCATGGTGACCTCTATTGCCTCGCGACCGGCACGCCGGTCTGCGTCAGCGTCCCGGCGCTTCGGGTAGCGGTCTCCAGTGCGCCACCCGGCCAGAAGCCGAACACCACGACAGCGGCCACCGAAACCGCGATAGCCCCCGCGGCGGCTGGAGACAGACGCACGCCGCGATAGGCCTCGTCGTCAGGCGCGGCTTTCATGTACACCGACATAATCACCGGCAGATAGTATCCCGCGGAGATCACACTGGTGAGCACCAGCACCACGGGGAGAATGACCTGGCCCTCGGCAACGACCGCCGACAGGATGTACCACTTGCCGATGAACCCAAAGGTGCCGGGGAACCCCAGGAGCGACAGCATGCAGATGCTCAGGCCCAGCGCGACCCAGGGGCGGTTGGCGGCCAGGCCGGCGATGTCATCGTAGGTCACATTGCGCTCCCCACCCCGCCCCAACGCCGCGAGAAAGCCGAAGCTGGCCAGGGTGGTGAGTCCGTAGGCGGCGAGGTACAGCAGTACCGCGCCCGACCCCAAGCGGGTGCCCGGCCAGACCGCGACCAGCAGATACCCGGCGTGCGCAATCGAGCTGTAGGCCAGCATGCGCTTGAGGGTTCGTTGGGCCAAAGCGACCAGATTGCCGATGACCATCGACGCGATTGCCAGCCCCGCAATCACCGGCTGCCAGAGGCCGTGGGCCGAGGGAAATCCTTCCATGATCACCCGAACCAGCGCCGCGAACGCGGCGGCCTTCACTCCGGTGGCCATGAAGGCAGTGACCGGAGTGGGCGCGCCGTCGTAGACATCCGGCGCCCACATGTGGAACGGCACCGCGGCTACTTTGAATCCAAAGCCGATCAATAACAGCCCCAGCCCGAGCGCCGCCATGATCGAAAGCTCACCGCCCGCCAGCTGGGCGCCGATGAGCGACAGGTTGGTTGTGCCGGTGGCTCCGTACACCAACGCGATCCCGTACAGCAAGAACCCGGAAGCGAAGGCGCCGATCAGGAAGTATTTCAGCGCCGCCTCGGAGGATGAGGCGTTGCCGCGATTGTATCCGGCCAGCACGTAGACCGCCACGGACATGACCTCGAGGCCGAGGAACAACACGATGAGGTCCTCGGCGCCGGCGAGGAACAGCATGCCGGCGGTCGCCAGTAAGACGAGCGGGTAGTACTCGGGCGCGAGCAACAGCTCGCGCTCCAGATAGCCGAGCGAGAGGAGGATGGATCCGCCGGCGGACAGCAGCACGATCGCCGAGGCCGCATAGCGGAACGGATCCAACGCCACCATCTGGGCCAGGCCGAGTGGGGTCACGTCGTTGCCCCAGAGCCAAGCCAGTCCCGCAGCGCTGACGGCGATGCCGGCGAAACTCAGCCAACCCGCCAGGCGGCTATCTTCGGCAGTTCCATGGCGCCAACTCACCACCAGCAGGACTACAAGCGACCATCCCGACAACAGGATCTCGGGAAGGAGCCCAAGAGTCACTCCTTGTGGCGTACTCAGGTCGAGTTGGATCACCGGCTGGCCTCCCTGCCCGCCACGACTGCGCCCAGCCGATCGGTCGTAGCGGCTACGCTCGGCTGAACCGCCTCCACAAACCGTTGGGTCGCAGGCTCCATCCGGCGCAGTACCGGGCCGGGGAAGAGCCCCAGCCATACGATACCGGCGATGAGGGGCAGCATCACCGCGAGCTCTCTACGGGTCAGGTCGGTCAGCCGCTCGTTCTCGGGATTATCCAACTGGTTGAAGATCATACGCTGCAGGGCCCACAGCAGATAGGCGGCGGCAAGAATCACCCCGGTCGTCGCGATGCCCGTGGCCCAGGGATACGCCCGGAAGCTTCCCAGGAGAACCAGAAACTCGCCGACGAACCCGTTAAGTCCCGGCAGCCCGATGGACGAGAGGGCTACAACCGTCAGCACCAGGCTAAACAGGGGAACCACCCGAGCGATGCCGCCGTACTCGTCGATCATACGGGTGTGCCGCCGCTCATAGATCATGCCGACCAAGAGAAAGAGTGCTCCGGTCGAGATTCCGTGGCTGATCATAACCATCAGAGCGCCTTGAACACTGATTACGGTGACACCCCAGATGCCCAGCATGACGAAGCCGAGGTGGCTCACCGAGGAGTACGCCACCAGCTTTTTGACGTCGGGTTGCACCATGGCCACCAACGCGCCGTAAACCACGCCAATCACGGCAAGCACTACGAACAGGCGGCTCACGTCGGGTGACAAGGCCACCTCCGGAAAGAACGGGACCGCAAATCGGAGGAATCCATAGGTGCCGATCTTGAGCATCACCGCCGCCAGCAGGACGCTGCCGGCCGTTGGCGCCTCCACATGCGCATCCGGCAGCCAGGTATGCAGGGGGAAGATTGGTACCTTGATGGCGAACGCCAGCGCAAACGCGGCGAAGAGCCAGGGCGCTGCCGATCCGAGCGATCCGGCGTTCTTCAGCAGGTGCTCGTAGCCGAACGAGAGGGTGCCCGTGACTGCGGCGATCTTCCACACCATGACGACGATCGCGACCAGCATCAGGAGCGAACCGGCCATGGTATAAATGAAGAACTTGATGGCAGCATAGAGGCGGTTGGCCCCACCCCAGATCCCGATAATGAAGTACATCGGGATGAGCATTACCTCGAAGAAGACATAGAACACGAATAAATCGAGGGCGATGAAGACGCCCACCAAACCGGTGAGCAGGGTGAGCATCAACGCGTAGAAGGCCCGCTCCCGCCGAGTGATAGAAGCCCAGCTCGCCAGCACGCTGAGCGGCATCATCAGCGTGGTCAGCAGCACCATAAAGAGCGAGATGCCATCGATGCCCACCCGATAGCTGATCCCCCACCGCGGGATCCATGAAGCGCTGGAGACCAGCTGCATGCCGCCCTGGCTGGGGTCGAACGCCCACCAGAGCCCTGCGGAGAGAAGGAATTCGAGGGTGGTGATGGCCAGGGCCATCCGCTTGGCGCTGCGCTCGTCGCCCACCAGGATGGGGACCGTGCCTGCCAGAGGCAGGAGCACAAGGGCGTGGAGAATCCACTGGTCGAAGTAGATCGACTGGAGGAGCCGGCTCATGACTCGATCACCTGACCACGGCGTGCAAGATCCACAGGGCACCTACCAGAAAGAGCACGACGTAGACTCCCACCTGCCCGGTTTGCAACCGGCTCCCCAGCCAGCCGAGTCCTTGCGAGAGCTTGGCCGTTCCATTGACGGCGGCGCCGTCCACCACACCCTGATCGACAGCTCTCCAGAGTACGAATCGGGAGAGCCAGACCACCGGACGGACAATCAGCGCATCATAGATCTCGTCCACGTAGTATTTGCGATACAGCACGCGAGCGAAACCGGTATCGGCCGGCGCCTCGGCGGCCGGTTGGGTCGGCCGCCGGAGCGTAGCCTTCCACCCCGCCACCAGGCCGACGACCCCGACCAGCACGGCAGCGCCCACGAGATACAACTCGGTTTGCCCGTGAGGCATCTCCAGACGGAAGAAGGCTGCCGCCGGCGCGGTCACCGGCTCGAGCCAACGCTCCAGGGCCGCTCCCCCGCCGATGAAAGGCGGCAGGTTGAGCAGCCCCCCAATCGCGCTGAGCACGCCGAGCACGATCAGCGGCCCCGTCATCACCCAGGGGGCGTCGTGAAGGTGGGCCCGCTCCCGCTCACCGGTACGGTTGGTACCCAGAAAGGTCATGGCCATGAGCCGCGCCATGTAAAATGCGGTGAGCAATGCGGCCGCTACTCCCATGCCGTAGAACAGGTAGTAGATCGGGATGGCTGCCCCGCGGGCGAATGCCGCGGCGAGGATCTCGTCCTTGGAGAAGAAGCCGGAAAATGGCGGAATTCCGGAGATGGCGAGGGTCGCAATCAACATCAGCCAGAAGGTGAGCGGCATGTACTGCTTGAGCCCACCCATGTTTCGCATGTCCTGGGCGTCGGCATGCGAATGGGTCGCGTGATAGGCGTGATGCATGGCGTAGATCACGCTGCCGGCACCCAGGAACAGGAGCGCCTTGAAGAAGGCGTGGGTCGCCAGGTGAAAGAGGCCCGAGGCATAGGCTCCCGTCCCCACACCGAGGAACATGTAGCCGAGCTGAGAGACGGTGGAATAGGCCAGTACCCTCTTGATGTCGTACTGCCGCAAACCGATCGTCGCGGCAAACAAGGCGGTGAGCGCCCCGATGCCGGCCACGACAGTACTGGAAAGCGGGGCCAGAGCGAACAGCACGTTGGTGCGTACCACCAGGTAGACACCGGCCGTCACCATGGTCGCGGCGTGGATCAGGGCCGAAACCGGGGTGGGACCGGCCATCGCATCCGGCAACCAGGTATAGAGCGGGATCTGAGCCGACTTACCGGTGCAGCCAAGAAAGAGAAACAGCGTGATCGCGGTAACCAGGCCACCGCCGGCGGACAGCACGGCGGGCGCCTTCTCCACCATACCGGTGAAGGTCAACGTTCCCAGCGTGTTCCAGATCAGGAACATGGCCACCAGGAACCCGAAGTCGCCGATCCGGTTGACAATGAACGCCTTCTTGCCGGCGTCGGCGTTGACCTTGTCGTTGAACCAGAAGCCGATGAGCAGATAGGAACAGAGACCAACACCTTCCCAGCCGATGAACATGACCGGAAAGCTGGCTCCCAGCACCAGCACCAGCATGAAGACGACAAAGAGGTTCAGGTAGGAGAAGTACCGGGCGTAGCCTGGGTCGTCCTTCATGTAGCCGACGCTGAACAGATGGATCAGGCTGCCGACGCCGGTCACGATGAGCAGCATGACCGCGGAGAGCTGGTCCACCTGGAACGCCATGTCGATCTGCAGCGGACCGACGGGCAGCCAGCGCCACAGGCTGACGATGATCGGCGCGTGAGGCGGGTGGCGCCACAGCTCGAGGAACACGCCGGCCGAGACGATGAAGGCGCCGGCGAGGACGCCGACGCCGACGCCCGACACGAGGTCCTTGGCGGCTGGACGCCGCAGCGCGAGGGCACCGTTCACCAGGAACCCGAGCAGCGGGAGTGCGACCGCGAGCCACACGAGCGAGGCCATCGCCATTACCCGCGCAGCAAGTTGATGGTTCGCAAATCGACCGTCTGCTTGTGCCGAAAGATGCCGATGATGATGGCCAGCCCCACCGCAGCCTCGGCAGCCGCGACGGTCATGACGAAGAACACCATGACGTAGCCACTTGCTCCATGAAGTTGGGCCAGGGCGACAAAGGTCAGATTGACGGCATTGAGCATGAGTTCGATGCACATGAACAGGACGATGGCATTGCGCCGCAGGAGGACACCCGCGACCCCCAGGCTGAAGAGGATGGCCGACAGGCCGAGTGCCGGACCGAGCAGCATCACACCTTCCGCTTGGCCAGAACGACCGCGCCGATGATAGCCACCAGCAGGAGGATCGAGGTGATCTCGAAGGGGATCAGGTAAGTCTGAAAGAGCGGCCCCGCCACCGCGCCGACTACGCCTCGGGTCACGTTCTCCTGTTGGGTGATCTGGCCCGCCACGAACACGGTTGCCGGGTCGGTGAAGGTGGGCCACTGGGAGAACTCGGAGGCAAGCTGACGGGGGGTGTACTGGAGCAGCGCGATCAACTCCACCGCCAGGAGTCCGACGATGACCAACGTGGCTGCCACGGTGGAAGGGCCCCTGATGTCGGATTGGGCGTGGCCCAGGTTCAGCAGCATGATGACAAAGAGGAAGAGCACCATCACCGCCCCGGCATACACCAGCACCTGGATGGCCGCGATGAACTGGGCATTCAACAGAACGTAGATCGCGGCCAGCGAGAACATGGTGGAGACCAGCCAGAGCGCCGCCGATACCGGGTTCTTCTGCAGGATACAGAGCGAGGCCGATAGGACCGCCACCGCGGCGAAGATATAGAAGACCACTTCGGTCATCTACTCACCCTTGGGATCCGTAGGATCCCAAAGCGTGGAGACGGCATGCGTCTGCGACGAGAGCCGCTCCAGGTCGTAGACGAACCGCCCCCGGGTGTACTCCGAGTTCTCGTAGTGCACCCCGACATGGATCGCTTCCTCGGGGCAGACCTCCTGACAATAGCCGCAGAACACGCAGCGGAACTCGTCGATCTCGTAGATGAGTGGGTAACGGTTGCCCTGCTCGTCTTCGCCGGGCACCAGCTTGATGCAGTTGGCCGGACAGATCTGGGGACAGAGCCCGCAGGCGACGCACTTGGTCCGCCCCTGCTCGTCGGTGAGCATCCGGTGGGTGCCTCGCCAGCGGGGTGAGATGCTCCAGCGGCCGCCGCCGTGCTCGGTATCGGTGCTCTTTTCCTCCGGATACTGCATCGTCACCCTCTTCTCGAACATGTGCTTGAAGGTGAGCGCCATCCCCTTAAGGGTGGCCCGCACGTAGCTGACCTCGCGCGCGGGGCGTTGCAGAACCTTGACGCCGATAGCCATCAGGTCACCACCGGGGCACGGCGGGCCCGAGCATCGAGGGCGCGCCGCTGCCGCGCGGAGCCCCGCACGAAGACACCGCGATCCAGCAGACCAAAGACCAGGACCGCCACCACCACGTTCAGCCCGAAGAGGCCGAGCGACTTCGAAACCGGGTCGGTAAAACCAGTGAACCGCTCGATGGCGTAGATGGCCACGCAGATCAGCATGATGTAGGCGAGAGCCAACGGCAGCAGGACCTTCCAGCCGAGCGCCATGAGCTGGTCATAGCGAAATCGCGGCAGGGTCCAGCGGATCCACATCACGAAGAAGATCCAGAACATCACCTTGACGTAGAAGAAGCCGGCAGTCGCGATAGTCTGGAGCACTCCCCCAGCCTCATCCCAGTGGGTGAACGGAATGTCCCACCCGCCGAAGAACAGCGTCGTGACCATGGCACAGACCGTGACCACGTTGGCATACTCGGCGATGAAGAAGAACGAGAATTTCATCGCGCTGTATTCGGTATGATATCCGGCGATCAGCTCGGACTCGGCTTCGGGAAGATCGAACGGCAACCGGTTGGTCTCGGCAAAGCCCGAGACCAGGAAGATGAAAAACGACAGAAAGAGAGGGAGCACATACCAGAGCCCCAGCTGCTGCTCGTGCACGATGGCGGTCAGGCTCACGTTTCCGGACAGAAGCAGCACCGGAATCAGGCTCAGCCCCATGGGCACTTCATAGGACACCATCTGGGCGCTGGCCCGGAGCCCACCCAGGAGGGCGTATTTGCTGTTGGAGGACCAGCCCGCTAGCGCGATCCCATAGACGCCCATCGAGCTGATCGCCAGCACGAACAGGAACCCGATCGGCAGATCGGCCACGACCATCGGCATCGGCCCGTGGTGCACGAACCGACCGAGCGGGCCGAGGGTAAAGTCGAAGTCGAGCGGAAGCGGAGCGCCGAACGGGATCACCGCGAACAGCAGCAGCGCCGGGATGAACGAGAGCGCCGGGGCCAGGAGGAAGAGCCACTGGTTGGCCAGCGCCGGAAAGGTCTCTTCCTTCAGAATGTTCTTGAGTCCATCGGCCGCGGGCTGCAGCAGGCCGGCCGGACCGACCCGGTTGGGACCGCGACGGTTCTGCATCCAGGCGCTGACCTTCCGCTCCATCAGGGTCAGGAGTGCCACGCCCACCATGGTGATAGTGAACACCACCAGGATCTTGATGACGCTGAGGAGCACAAACCCTTTCGCCTCCGGCGTCATATGCCCCCCAAGTCCGCGCGCGGACTTCCCACCACGGCGTCGGTCGAGTCGCCGAGCACCCTCCCGGTATAGCCGAGATCGGCGTGGCTCAGCCCGGCGAACGCCGGCCAGCGCTCCGCCAGCAGCACGAATGCCTCCGCCGCGGTTGCCGGAGCAGACCGGCTCGGGCCCGGGCCGGCCAGAACCTCACCCGCGACCCACCAGGCCGGACGCGCCATGCCGGGCTGCGACTTGGCCTGGCCGAAGCGCTGGATCCGGCGATCGCGATTGACGTAGGTGCCGTTCTCTTCCGCCATGTTGGTGGTGGGAAGCACGAGCTCCGCAGTCCGGAGCCCCTCGACGAGAACGGTTCCCAGGACAACCAGGTTGCCAGAAGCGGCGGCAATCACGGCTTGATCCGCTTCCGAGAGATCGGCATCTAGGACGACCACTAGCCCCGCGTCGGGCAACTCGCGCATCGCTCCCTCCCAATCGGGGCGGTATCCCAGGAGCTCGGCACCAACCAGATTGGGAGCGCGCTCCCGGCGGAGAGCCAGGTTGGGCACGCCGGCCAGCGGAGCTTCCTCGCCGATGGGGACCTGGACCGCGGCCGTCACATTCAGGCTGCCGAGCATCAGCCGGACCAGGCCGAGCGATTCGGTGGACATCCGGCCCGACGCCAGAATCAACGCCGAGCCGGACATCCCCCGCACCAGTTGACCGAGCCGGTCCAGCGCCGTGTCCCAATCGGTCGCAGCGTGGCGGGCCCCCTCTTTCACCAGGGGTGCCTCGACCCGGTCACCGCGGTTCAGCCAGCGATAGTTCATCCGGCCGTAGTCGCAGATGAAGTGGCGATTCACCTCGAGGTTAGGCCGGGGACGGAGCCGGACGACGACGTCGTCACGAGTATCGATGGTGATGTTGCAGCCCTGGGTACATCCGGGGCAGACACTCGCCGTCTTATCGAGATCCCAGGCGCGCGCCTTGTGAAGAAAGTCCTTGGAGATGAGCGATCCCACCGGGCACAGATCCACCACGTTACCGGCCCAGGCGTGGTCCAGCCGCTGGTCGAGCGAGATGCCGATGTAGGCCCGGTCGCCTCGCTCGGACACGTTGAGCACCGGCTCCTCCGCCACATCCTCCATGAAGCGGACGCACCGGGTACAGAGAATGCAGCGGTTCGGCACGTAGAGTACGTCCGGGCCGAAGTCCTCTACCGGGCTGTATCGTTTGGCATACTCGGCGTAACGGGTACCGGCGCGGCCTTCCTGAAACACGTAGTTCTGGAGCTCGCACTCGCCGGCCTGGTCGCAGATAGGGCAGTCGAGGGGATGATTGATGAGCAGCAGCTCCAGCACCCCCTCCCGAGCCTTCTTGGCCTTCTCGCTCCCGACGTGCACCACCTGACCCTCGGCCACCGCGGTGACGCACGCCGGCATCAGCTTGGGCGCCTTCTCCACCTCGACCAGGCACATCCGGCAGAGGGCCGGCGATGGCAGCGACGGGTGATAGCAGTAGTGCGGCACCAGGATCCCGGCCATCTTCGCGGCTTCGATGATGGTCGTCCCCTTCGGGACGCTCACCGGCATGCCGTCGATTGTTACGCTCACCAATTCGTCAGACATTAGTTCCCTTAGACGCTTAGTCTGCATAACACGAAAACACGAAAGGACGAAAGCACGAAAAACACGATTTTGGTGGTTCTCTTTTATGAAGGCTTCCTAGTTGGTGTTTTCCTCATTTCGTGTTTTCGTGTTTTCGTGTTTGCTTTTGCTTTTTGTCTCAGACAGCTGCCATCGCCGGCTCGCGGGCGCCCTGGATGTAGGCCTCGAACTCGTGGCGGAACTTTTGGATTCCGCTCACGATCGGGGCGGCGCAGGAATCGCTCAGCACGCAGATGGTCTTGCCTGTCATGTTGTCCGACAGATCGAGCAAGAGCTGGAAGTGCTCTTGCTTGCCTTTGCCCGCCAGAATCCGCTCCAGGATCCTGACCGACCACGCGGTGCCTTCGCGGCACTGGGTACACTGGGCACACGACTCGTGAGCGTAAAAGCGGGCCAACCGCCAGATCTGATACACCATGTCAGTGGTATCGTCCATGACAATCATGCCGGCGGAGCCGAGCATCGAGCCCTTCGCGACGACACCTTCGTAGTCGAGGAGACAGTCTTCGGCCTCCGCCGCGCTCATGATCGGCACCGACGAGCCTCCCGGGATCACCGCCTTGAGGGTCCGCCCGGGCCGCATCCCGCCACACATGTCGTACAGCAGCTCCTTCATGGGCGTGCCCATGGTCACCTCGTAGTTTCCCGGCCGCTGGATGTGACCACAGACGGAGATGAGCTTCGTGCCGGTGCTCTTCGGGTTGCTGAGTGAAAGCCCCTTGTACCACTCCCCACCGCGCATGACGATGTGCGGCACCGCGGCGAGCGTCTCGACGTTATTGATGGTGGTCGGCATGCCGAAGACGCCGGCCTGGGCCGGGTAGGGAGGCTTGATCCGGGGGTTTCCCCGCTTGCCCTCGATCGAGTTCAGCATCGCGGTCTCTTCGCCGCAGATGTAGGCTCCCGCCCCCCGGTGCAGAATCATCTCGATCCGCTTACCGCTGCCGAAGACGTTGGATCCCAGCGCGCCCCTGGTCGTGGCCTCCTCCACCGCCTGCTGCACGATCTGGAAGACATCAGTGAACTCGCCACGAATGTAGATGTAGCAGCGCTCGGCACCGATGGCATACGCGGCGATGGCGCACCCCTCGATGAGCTGATGCGGAGTCCACCGCATGATCTCACGGTCCTTGAAGGTTCCGGGCTCCGATTCGTCGGCGTTGCACACCAGGTAATGAGGGCGGCCGTCGGCCTTGGGCATGAGGGACCACTTGAGTCCGGTAGGAAACCCGGCGCCTCCCCGGCCGCGCAGCCCGGAAGTCTTGATCTCCTCGATCACGGCCTCGGGAGCCATGCGGAGAACCTTCCTGAGCGCTTCATACCCACCGCGCTTGACCCATCCGTCGAAGCTGCGCGCCTCGGGATCGCCGAAATGCTTGGAGAGAACCGGATTTTCCTTGGGGTGAGACGGATGTGGGTAGCCCATTACTGGTACCTCTGGAGGATGCCCGCGACCTTCTCGGGGGTCACACTCTCGATAAAATCGTCGCCGATCAGAATTGGGGTGGTGAAGCCGCACGCGCCGAGGCACTCCACCTCGATCACGGTGAATCGTCCGTCCGGGCTCGTGGCGCCCAGCTCGCGACACCCGGTCAGCTCCAGCAAGGCCTTCATCACATCCTCGGCTCCGCAGATGTTGCAAGGAGAGGTAGTGCAGACCTGGATGAAGTGGCGGCCTACCGGGTGGGTGTGATACATGGTATAGAAGGTCACCACACCCTTTACGTAGGCCGGCGTGAGCCCCAGTACCTCGGCCACCTCACCGATGGCGGGCTCCGAGATCCAGCCCCGCGCTTCCTGCACCATCCACAGAGCGGGGAGAAGACACGCCTGCTTGGTCGGGTACAGACTGAAGAGTTGCTCCAGCTGGGTCAGCCGCTCCCCCTTGAACACACGCTCGTAGGGCGCCGTCTCGGTGCCATGGCCACTGTGACCAGAATCGTGCTCGGAAACGTCACGTTGCGTTCTCTCGCCTGGGGCGACAGCACCGCCCCGCTGCCCTGCTGCCCCGCCGCCCTGTCCCGCCCCGCTCATCGGTCGACTTCTCCCATGACGATGTCCACGCTGGCATTGATGGCGATCACATCGGACAGCAGCGCCCCCTCGCACATAACAGGGAGGCTGGAGAGGTTGATGAACGACGGCGGCCGGATCCGCCATCGCACCGGCTTGCTCGTGCCGTCGGAGACCAAGTAGGTCCCCAGCTCGCCCTTGGGATTCTCCACACCCACGTACGTCTCCCCTGGGGGAGGTTTCACGCCTTCCATCACCTGCTTGAAGTGAAAGATCATCGCTTCCATGTCGCTCATGGCGCGCGACTTGGGCGGGAGCACCACGCGGGGGTCCGAAATGTTGATTGGCGCGCCTTTGAGGCGGGCCAGCCGGTCGAGCGCCTGCTCCAGGATCCGGTTGGACTGCCACATCTCCTCCATCCGCATCCGATAGCGATCGTAGATGTCGCCGTGCTCGCCGACCGGCACGTCGAAATCGTACGTCTCGTAATCGAGGTAGGGCCGGTCCTTCCGCACGTCGTAGTCCACCCCGCTGGCCCGAAGCATTGGACCGGAGAGCGACAGGTTGATCGCCTCCTCCGCCGTAAGCGCGCCCACCCCCTGGGTCCGCCCGATCCAGATGGCATTCCGGGTGAACATGGTATCGACTTCGGTCAGCGTCTGGGGAAAGGTGCTGGTGAATTCCCGAAGACCAGCCTCCCAGCCGTCCGGGATGTCGGCCATGAGCCCACCGACACGAGTGAGACTGGTCGTCAGCCGAGCGCCGGTCCACGCCTCCTGCAGATTGTAGATCCGCTCCCGCTCCTGGAACGACCACAGGAACGGGGTGTAGGCGCCCAAGTCGATGCCAGTCGTGCCAAGCCAGACCAGGTGGGAGATGATGCGGCTCATCTCGCAGGCGATGACCCGGAGCACCTTACATCGCTCGGTCAGCTCCAGTCCCATCAGCTGCTCGACCGCCAGGGCAAACGCGACATTGTTCGCCATTGGCGACAGGTAGTCGGTGCGGTCGGTCAGCGGGATGATCTGGTTGTACTGCCGATACTCGCCCAGCTTCTCGAAACCGGAGTGGAGATAGCCGATGTGCGGGATACAACGCTTGACGGTCTCGCCCTCGAGCTCCAGCACCAGCCGGAGCACGCCATGGGTGGCGGGATGCTGAGGGCCGATGTTGACCAGCATGTGCTCGGCGCCGAGATCCTCGCGGTACTCGCCGTCGCCATTGGTCACCCCCAGCGGGACGCGGGTCGGATGGCCGACGGCGTCAATCCCGGGTGTTGCAAGCCCCATTTCCACGGTGCGCAACGTCATTTCAGGAATCCCCGTTCACCCTTAGCCAGCCGGTCCTGCATCTCTTTGGGCAACTCACCATAAGCGTCTGCGATCGACAGCTCTTCCAGCGAGTAATGGGCTTCCGGATTGGCGGCGAGCGCCTGCCGAGTCTGCTCGGCCCGGCTGAAGTGGCCCCGGAGTGGAAAGTCCTTCCGGAGCGGGTACCCCTCGGCATAGGTCTCCCACATCAGGATGCGTCGAAGATCCGGATGGCCCACGAAAGTCACGCCGAACATGTCGTACACCTCGCGTTCCAGCCAATCCGCCCCGCGCCAGAGGTCGCAGACTGAACGGACCTCGAGCGGCGTGCGCTTGTCGAGCGCAACCTTGATCCGGAGGTCGGCCTTTCGGCCGAGCGACCGCAGCTGGTAGACGACCTCGAGAGGACGTTCGGGGTCGCGGTAGTCGACCGCGGTGACGTCGGTGAGGTAGTTGTACTCCTCCCCCGGGGTGTCCTTGAGCCAGGCGAGAACATCATGGGACCGGTCCCGGGTCACATAGACCACGGTCTGGCCGCTGGAGACGAAGTGACGCTCGATCGCGGAAGCGAACTCGGAGCGGAGGGCGGCGATGGATGGAGATACGTTCATCATTGTTGCATCCCATCCCGAGGATCACCTCGCACAGCGAGGTGTACCGAGGGACCTTCCCAGGCGAGCCTGGGAGACCGGCGCGGTAGGTCCCTCACTACGTTCGGGATGAGAAGGTGGATCATGCGGAACGAGTCTGTTGCACCGAATTCCCGAACGGCTCGCTGAGCTCGTCGACCCGCTCCGGTGGGAGGAAGAGTCCCGAGTGCCCGACCAGCTTCTCCACCCGAAGCATGTCGTCGGCGATGGTCTCTCCCTTGATCTTCTTCTGCAGCAGAAGGATACCGTACAGGAGTCCTTCCGGTCGGGGGGGACAGCCGGGAACATAGACGTCCACCGGAATGATGGTATCGATCCCCTGCACCATCGAGTAGTTGTCGAAGATGCCGCCGGTCGAGGCGCAAGCACCCATCGAGATCGACCACTTGGGCTGGGGCATCTGATCCCAGATCCGGCGGATGACCGGGGCGAGCTTGAACGGGAGCCGGCCGGCACAGATCAGCACGTCAGCCTGCCGCGGGGAGAAGCTCTGTCGCTCCATCCCGAACCGCGCTAGGTCGTACCTGCTGGCGGCGGTCGCCATGTACTCGATGGCGCAGCAGGCGGTGCCGAACGGCATGGGCCAAAGCGAATTGGCGCGCGCCCAGTTGGTCAGGAAATCGAGCCGGGTAGTGATGTAGTTCGGCGAAACCGCGGAGATCGTGGTGGTCTCGTCGGCCCGGTTCTGGGTAGCGGGATTGCTCAATCCCATTGCAAGGCTCCACGCTTCCAGAGATAGACGTACCCCACCGCAAGGATGAGGATAAAGACGAACATCTCGATGATCAGGAGTCCGGCGATCGAGCTGAGCTGGCGGAAGGCCACCGCCCAAGGAATCATGAAGACGGTCTCGATGTCGAATACGATGAAGAGCATGGCGATCAGATAGAACTTGACCGAAAAACGCTCCCGGGCGTCGCCCAGTACCGGCATACCGGATTC
>DASXRM010000128.1:0-26740 GCA_036506575.1 Gemmatimonadales bacterium
CACCGCTCGGGACCGGCTCTTCGCTACGCTGAGAATGACAGGCGGTAAGAGTGCAACGGTTTCCATCCATCGCCCCCGCTTACTTCTGACGTCTCACCTCTCACTTCCTACACTCCCTTCTCCTCGAGCAAACGGAAGAAATCGTCGGTCGAGCGCAGTATGCGGAGCCGATCTGGAACGTCCGGCTCCTTCGCAAACTGCGCAATTCTGCCGAGAACTGGAAGGTATTGGTTGGAGATCTCCAGCGGCGGAGCCACAATCAGGAAGAAGTTGGAGACCGGCTTTCCGTCGATGGCCTGATAGTCGATTGCCTCCTCGCGGTGACCGAAGGCGAGCCGCAGGCGACTCACGACCAGTGAGCGGCAGTGGGGAATGGCTATCGCCCGGCCGATCCCGGTGGAGCCGAGGTTTTCGCGGCGCTGGAGGATCCGAAGCAGCGTGCCGGAGGACCGTTCATCCATGCGGAGCAGCCCCACCAGCTCGGCCAGCACCTCGTCCTTGGAGCCGCCGCGCAGGCCGAGCGTTATCGCGTCGGGGCTGAAGAAGTCCTTGAGGTGCATGGCCCGGGCAAGCTAATTCCCGCTCTCGGAGGTGTCAAAGCTGCGCCTAGGCGTTCGCTTCCATTGCCCCCCGCTGGGCGGCCAAGTATTTTCTTCCCATGAAGTTGCCCTATCCCTCCGCACAGTCATTCCCGCTCATCCTCGCCCCCATGGCGGGGGTGTCCGAGGCGCCGTTTCGCCAGATCTGCCGGCGAATGGGCGCCGATCTCGTATTGTCGGAATTCCTGTCCTCGGAGGCGATTCGCCGGCGGATCCGCACTACTCTCGAGGGTGCGGAGTTCGAGGCGATCGAGCGCCCCATCGGTATTCAGATCTATGGTGCTGACCCGAACGCGATGGCGGAGGCAGCGGCTCTCATTACCGAGCATTACGAGCCCGAGTTCATCGACATCAACTTCGGCTGTCCCGTAAAGAAAGTTGTTCAGCGGAACGGCGGATCGGGCTGCCTCCGGGACATGGATCTGGTCGAGCGAATCATCCGGGCCGTCATCGGTGCAACCCATCTCCCGGTGACGGTCAAGACGCGAAGTGGCTGGAACGATCAGATGCGCGATCCGGTCGCCATTGCGCTGCGCATGCAGGATGCCGGCGCGCGCGCCTTTACCCTGCACGCCCGGTCCCGCACCCAGATGTTTTCCGGTAAAGCCGACTGGGATGAGATCGCGCGGGTAGTGGAGGCGCTCGATATCCCGGTCATCGGCAACGGTGATCTGGAGACCGCCGCCGACATCGTTCGGATGCGCGAGCACACCCGCTGTGCCGGCGGCATGATCGGGCGGGGAGCCTTCGGCAACCCTTGGCTCTTCCGGGATAGCCAGGCACTGCTGGCCGGCCAGCCGGCGCCCCCGGCCCCCTCAGCCGCGGAGCGTTTCCAGGTGGCGCTGCAGCATGCCCGCCTCGCCATCCGGCTGCAGGGAGACAGCCGCCGGACCGTCATGGAATTCCGTAAGCACCTCGGCTGGTATACGCGGGGCCTGCACGGGTCGAGCGCGCTCCGCCAGCGCCTCTTCCAGATCGAGTCGATCGGGGAAGCCGAGGCGATCTTCCTCGAATATCTCGAGCCGGTTGCCCAGGTGGCGTGACCGCCGAGCAACTCGAGGCACTACTTGCCGAGGTTGCCGCGGGCCGCATCGCTCCGCAGGCGGCCCTGGAACGGCTGCGGCACCTCCCCTTCGAAGATCTTCCCTTCGCCCGGATCGACCACCACCGCGCTCTCCGTCAAGATCACCCTGAAGTCGTCTTTTGCGAGGGCAAAACGCCCGAGCAGGTGCTCGCCATCTGTGAGCGGCTGGCGGCGGCCTCCGGCTCATTCCTCGGGACCCGCGCCGGCGAGGCTGTCGCCTCCCGGTTGCGGGCCCGCTTCCCCCGAGTGGCGTGGAACCAGCTCGCCCGCACGGTTCACCTGCCCTCGGCGGAGCAGCCGAAGCGCTCCGGCGGTACCATTCTCGTCGTATCGGCGGGTACCAGCGACCTGCCGGTGGCCGAAGAGGCTGCGGTCGTCGCGGAGGTGTTCGGTCACCCGGTTGAGCGCCTGGTGGACGTTGGCGTGGCGGGGATTCATCGGCTGCTCGCGGCGAGCGAGCAGCTGCGCCGGGCTAAGGTCATAATCGTGGTTGCGGGGATGGAGGGCGCGTTACCCAGTGTGGTGGGGGGCATGGTCCCCGTGCCGGTGATCGCTGTACCAACCAGTGTGGGGTATGGTGCGTCGTTCGGTGGCCTGGCCGCGCTGCTGGGCATGCTGAACTCCTGCGCCGCCGGGGTCACGGTGGTCAACATCGATAATGGGTTCGGCGCCGCGGCGGCGGCGAGCCGGATCTGCCGCCCATGACCGTCCGTACTGTGCTCAGCAGCGAGGACCCGCCGTTCGCATGGGTCGATGTCGTGGATCCCACCCCTGACGAGCTGCCCGGCGTTGCCCGGCGCTACAACCTCCACCCCATGTCGGTCGAGGATTCACTCGAGCCGGAGCACCTGCCCAAGTACGAGCGGATCGGGTCCACCACGTTCATCATCGTTCGCGCGATCGACACTGCCGCAGCGAGCGACTGTTCGACCGTGCACGAAATGACTCGCAAGGTCGCCATGTTCTATGGCACCGACTTCCTGATCACCATCCATCGCACCGAACAGCCGTTTCTCGCCGAGCTGATCGACCAATACCGCGCTGCTTCGCCACCGGAGGGCACCGCAGAGCGGCGAAAAGGGTTCATGCCACGGTTGCTGATCGATCTGATCAACGGTGCAGTCCTCACCTACCAGAAGCCGCTGGAGGAGGCCGAGGCTGCGATCGACACCTTCGAGGCCACCGTCTTCGGTGAGCACGAGCTCACCGGGTTGCTGCGGCGGATCTATCTGGTAAAGCGGCGGGTGACGCTCCTGCGGCGGATGCTCTCGCACACTCTAGACGCGGTAAAGAAGCTGGTGCCGGGCTCCGAGCCCACGGCACCTCTGTACCAGGATCTGCGCGAAAACGTCGAGAGCATGCACTTTTATGCCGACGAGTTGGTCGAGGACGTGAACAACCTGCTGAGCATCCAACTCGCCATGGCCTCGCATCGCACCAATGAGGTGGTGCGGGTGCTCACGGTCTTCTCGGTGTTCTTTTTGCCGCTCACATTCATCGTCGGGATCTACGGCATGAACTTCGAGTTCATGCCCGAACTGCGGCAACATTGGGGTTACCCCGCCATCATGGCGGTCATGGGAGTGGTCACTCTGGTCATCTATCTATGGTTCAGAAAGCGGGGATGGCTCCGGGGATGATAGAGCCGCTGATGTTGGCTCTACTGGTCATCGGCGCTGGGGTGATTGGCTGGGTGTTAGGTCGCGGCCGGCGGCGGGACCGGCTGAGAGCCGGAGTGGCGCCTCATCTGCTGCCTGACCCGGCGCTGGAATGGCTCCGCCGCGCTCACCGCGCCATCGGGGTATGGATCACCGAGCTGGATCCGAACGAAGAAGGCCCTCGTGCCGAGCGGATCCTGGAGCCGGAGCGTCTATCCGTGGCGCAGATCGTTGCCGTGGACCGGCGACTCGAGCGCGCACGCGACCAGGAGCAGAGCGGGGCGGAGCGAATGGAAGGTGGCATGCTGGTGTTCCATGCCCAGGCCGGTGCCGCGGTAGGACTGCTTCTGCCGGAGAAATTCGAGGCGATGGGACTGGACGGCGTGGAAAACGACCTGCGTCGGCTGCTCGACGGCGTGCGACGCCGGCCGCATATCGTTGCGCTCACCCAGGCGCAATCTCAGGAGGCCTCGCTCGAGTCGGTGGGAAGTGTCGGTCTCAGGCTGGCCTATCAACTCGAGCGAGCACTGGATGCTCAGATCGTGGTCGCCGCGGTGGAGCCCGGTGGCGTGCGGGTGATTGGAGTCTCGGGACGCGGCGACCGCCGTTTGCAGGACACCTTTCTCCTCCCGGAAAGCGAGCTCGCCCGGGTGGCTCAGGGTAGCCTCGACCCAGGGGTTTCGGTCGGCAGCGCCCTGGGGGGAGCCGTCGCCGACCGGCGCAGTCGCCAAACCCCTGTGCTCCTGGAACCGTTGAAGACCGGAGATCGGCCGGTCGGCGCGGTCGCGATCTGGCTCCCCGGGGGAAGGGAGCCCGCCGGGGCGGTTCGGGCTGAGCTCATGGAGGCGATAGCGAGTGCCGGGCCGCGCATCGCAAAGGCGCTCGAGGCCGACCAGCGCACCCACGCCGCCACCATCGACCCCCTTACCGGGCTGCCGAACCGGCGCGGTTTCGACAAGGTGTTCACGCTGATCACGGCGAAGGCGGGAGTGCTGATATACGCCGACATCGACCAATTCAAGAGCCTCAACGACACACTCGGCCACCCCGCCGGGGATGCCGCACTGGTGCACTTCGCCCGCATCATCCGGGAGCAGATTCGCACCGGTGATGTCGCCGGTCGGATCGGAGGAGAGGAGTTCGCCGTGTGGCTCCCGGAAACCGGCCTCGACCTGGGCGCGCGGATCGCGGAGCGGATCCGAGTCAAGCTCGGGACCACCACCTGGGATTGGCGAGGGCGCAGCTGGCCGCTGACCGCCTCGTTCGGCGTCGCGGCGTGCCCGGAGACCAGCAGCAGTCTGGACAATCTCCCGGCCCAAGCGGATTCGGCACTCTACGTAGCCAAGCGGAGTGGCCGGGATCGGGTGGAGAAGGCGGGGCGGTGAGGGAGGCGGTGACGCCGCACAAGTTGTTTCCCGGCTTAGACTAGCGCAGGAATGCCTAGGGTTACCGCCCTACCGCCGTACCGCCGTACCGCCTATACTTCCACCACCCGGGGGCGACTGGCTTCGACGGGTTTGATGAAGGAATTGCAGCGTGCCCAGGTCCAGGTTCCTGGTTAAACCGTCTGGAATGATTCAACTGCCAATACTGAACTGGCACTGGCTGCGTAAGCTGAGCTAAGCTCGCTTATGCTCCTTCGGCCGCTGGAGCCCGCCTGGGGCGCCGCGCGCCGAATCGAAAATCCGGGCTGGCCGGCCGCGTCGCTCCGACACGTCCGGTGAGATCTACGGAGATAGGCTCTGGAGAGGTCGGCTCGACAGCGCTCCAGAGCGACGGCAAGAAGTCGAGCCTACGCACGTAGACGCGGTTCTGGAAGCTTACTCGGACCAGGGTTCGATTCCCTGCGCCTCCATCACTGGTGAGGGACTCTCCGATTCGTCGGGAGTCCCTCAGCTTTTTGTACGCACCGGCATGCCGCAACACCGTAACCCTCGACTCAGCCGATTGGCGTTATGGCAAAAAACCTACGGCAGCGGTAGTTATCATATCTCACCTTACCTCTTTAACTCTTTCTGGCCGAGGTACCACCCATGAGCGTGGCCTCAGCTCACCGGATGTCCTTTGCCTCGCCCACCGAGCTCCGCGCGGCATTTCCGGCCCTCGAGCGCCGGCACCTGGACAGGCCGGTGGCGTACTTCGACGGTCCGGGTGGCACCCAGGTTCCGCAGCCGGTAGTCGAGGCGATGGCGGACTATCTCTTCAATCACAACGCCAACACTCATTGGCAATACCCGACCAGCGCGGAGACGGACGCTCTCATTACTGCCTCACGTGAGGCGTTTGCCGATTTCCTGGGTGCCTCGCCTGCCGAGATCGTCTTCGGGTCCAACATGACGACGCTCACGTTTCACCTCGCGCGAGCCCTGGGGAGACGCTGGGGACCAGGCGACACCGTGGTCGTCACCGAGCTCGACCACCACGCCAACGTCGCACCCTGGCGCGCTCTGGAGCGAGAGCGGGGGATCAGCATCGTCTCCGTGGCGATGATCCCCAGCTCCGGGCAGTTGGATTGGGCATGCCTCGAAGGGGCGCTCGCAACCAGGCCTCGTCTTCTTGCGATCGGAGCCGCCTCTAACGCTCTCGGCACCATCACCGACGTCGGGCGGGCGACCGCACTGGCCCGTGCCGCCGGCGCTCTCACCTTTGTGGACGCGGTTCACCTTGCCCCCCACGAGCCGATCGACGTGAAGCGGCTCGACTGCGATTTCCTGGCCTGCTCCGCGTACAAATTCTATGGCCCCCACATCGGGATCCTGTTTGTGAAAGAGAAGGTTCTTCGCGGTTTGGACGCCCCGAAGCTCGCCCCGGCGCCCGACACGGCGCCTGAGCGTCTGGAAACCGGAACGTTGAATCATGAGGGGATAGTCGGAGCGGCGGCGGCGGTTGACTACCTGGCTTCGCTCGGCTCGGGAGAGACTCGGCGGTCCCGTCTGGCTACGACTTTTGCCGGGTTGCATGCTCGAGGACAGGCACTGCTGCAACGGCTATGGACCGGACTCGAGGGCATACGCGGGGTAACACTCTATGGACCCGCTCCGAACTCGCCCCGGACACCCACTGTGGCGTTTACCGTGGCCGGCCATGCTGCCGATGCGGTGGCCCGACACCTGGCGGGCTGCGGGGTCTTCGTGTCCAGCGGGGACTTTTACGCGACCACGGTGGTGGAGCGGCTCGGGCTGAGCGACGGCCTGGTGCGGGCCGGCTGCGCCTGCTACACCACCGAGGAGGAGGTCGAGCGGCTGGTTGAGGGAGTGAGCGAGCTGGGATCGTGAGCCCGCCGACGGATCCTTCGCTTCGGCAATCTATTTGCTCGCCTGAATCGGAATCCGGACCCTGGCCTTCTCCCACTCCAGCACCAACCTCGCCGCCTTATCTCCCGCGGGCTCGGCCCTGATAGTGAACGTCTCGAGTGGTTGGTTCACGGTTTCGCTCTTTACCCTGGCCCGGCCGAGCTCCTGAGCTTTGATCTTGTCAGTGTACTGATCTTCCTTGCCCCATTGCGCAGTCGAGCGGTTCACGATGATCTCCCACTCGCTGGGTCCAGGTACAGTGTAGAGAGAGTATACCCCCGGTTGCACCCGAAGCCCGGCTACGGTCAACGGAACTGGGGCAAAGAAAATGGTGGGCTCGTTGGCGCCGGTCCGCCACAGCTTTCCGTAGGGAATACTCGCACCGCCGAGCATCACCCGGCCCCGCGACGACGGCCTCCCATAGCAAACCTTCACCGGCTGGTCACCAAGTATGAAGGTCAGCGAGTCGAGTGGGCTCTTCCGGCTCTCGATCGGAACGTTCCTATGAGGACATGTCGTATCGGGATGAACGGCATCGAGCCGGGGTCTGGTTCCGGCACCGGTTGCAATGCCCGCGAAGGCAAGTAATGGCAGGAAGTACATGGCAGCTCTCCTCGTGGGTATTATCGTGCCGCGGCGCGGAGCGCGTCTCGAGTCTCCAGCGCAAGAGCCAACGCGCGATCGGCATCGGGAGCAAGGCAGTTCAGGTGGCCCATCTTACGGCCCGGACGCGCTTCCGATTTGCCGTAGAGATGCAGCCGCACACCGGGCCGGCGCAGCGCTTCCTCCCATTTCGGTTCCCCCCTATTCCAGAGGTCACCCAACAGGTTGATCATGGCTACAGGTGACATCAGCCAGGGTCGCGCCAGCGGGAGTTCGCACAGTGTCCTCAGCTGCTGCTCGAACTGATCGGCGGAACAGGCATCTAGAGTGTAGTGTCCGCTGTTGTGGGGGCGTGGTGCCATTTCGTTCACCAACAGCTGCCCACCTCCGGCGACGAACAACTCGACCCCAAGGACACCGATATAAGACATAGCCACGGCAATTGCGGTGGCGAGCTCTTGCGCCTGATAGGCCAGCCTTTCGGAGATACGAGCTGGTACGACGGAGGTTTCGAGGATCCCGTCACGGTGCCGGTTCTCGGCTGGGGGGAACGTCGCGATATCTCCGTCGGCACCTCTCGCCAGGATCACCGACAGCTCGCATTCGAGCGCCAGCCTTTCCTCCAGGACGCAGGGAACCTCTCCGAAGCGCTCGAATGCGCGGAGCGCGTCGGCCTCAGTGTCCACGCTTGCCTGTCCCTTGCCATCGTACCCCAGCCGGCTCGTCTTGAGAAGGGCGGGGAGCGGAATCGCTGCCACTGCTGCGATCAGTTCCTGCCGGTTCTGCACCGTCCGGAAAGCCGCGGTGGCGAACCCACGACTCTGGAAAAAGGTCTTTTCGGCGATGCGGTCTTGGGCCGTGGCAACGGCATCGATCGGGGGGCGGACGACTGATGTCTGCGAAAGACGCGCGAGTGCGGCGGCGGGAACGTTCTCGAATTCGGTCGTAATTGCGGCGCAGCTCCGCGAGAGCTCGGCCAGAGCTCGGTCATCGTCGTAAGCGGCGCGGATCTGTCGGTCGGCTACGGCTCCCGCGGGACTGTGAGGATCCGGATCGAGGACCACGACCCGGTAGCCCATCGTGCGCGCCTGCAAGGTGAACATTCTGCCCAGCTGCCCGCCGCCCAGGACGCCGACGGTGGCGCCGGGAAGAATCACGAGAGCTCCGGTAATCTCAGGTCGAGCGCGCGTCGTTCCTGGGTCCGGCGAAACTCCTCCAGTCGATCGGCCAGCTCGGAATCGTGAAGCGCCAGTATGGCGATGGCGAAGAGAGCTGCGTTGCCGGCGCCGGCGCTGCCGATGGCGAAGGTAGCGACCGGTATTCCAGCGGGCATCTGAACGATCGAAAGGAGGGAGTCGAGCCCCTGCAGGTGCCTGGTCGGCACCGGGACGCCCAATACCGGAAGCGTGGTCTTGGAGGCAAGCATGCCGGGCAGGTGAGCTGCGCCGCCCGCGCCCGCGATGATGCACCGAAGCCCCCGGCCCGCCGCATCCTCGGCGTAGCGGTAGAGCAGATCGGGAGTGCGATGGGCCGAGACCACGCGGGCCTCATGCTTCACATTGAACTCGAGCAGCCGCCGCGCGGAATGCTGCATCACTTCCCAGTCGGAGTCGCTCCCCATCACGATTCCCACCAGGGGCTCTGTCATGGTCTAGACGGTGGCCCGGGTTCGATCCATCGTCCCTCTGGTGGCCAGCGCGGCCTGGGCCGCGGCCAAGCGAGCGATCGGCACCCGGAATGGTGAGCAGGAGACATAGTTCATTCCCAGCCGGTCGCAGAAGGCCACCGACGACGCGTCGCCCCCGTGCTCCCCACAGAGGCCGAGCTTGAGATCGGGCCGGGTGCGCCGGCCGAGCTCGCAGGCCATGGCGATCAGCTTACCCACTCCGGCCTGGTCCAGGATCTGAAACGGATCGTCCTCGATCACACCATGCTCGAGGTAATAAGGTAGAAAGCGCCCGGCGTCGTCGCGGGAGAGGCCCCAGGTGGTCTGGGTGAGATCGTTGGTTCCGAAGGAGAAGAATTGCGCCTCGCGGGCGAGCTCATCAGCCGTCAACGCCGCACGGGGAAGCTCGATCATGGTGCCGAGGAGGTATGGGACGGTGATCTGGCGCTCCCGGAAGACTTCCTCCGCCACCTGCCGGACAATGAGCGCCTGCTTCCGGAATTCCACCACGGTGGCGGTGAGCGGGATCATGACCTCCGGCATGACCCGCCCCTTGCGAGCGGCGACGGTACAGGCGGCCTCGAAGATGGCGCGCACCTGCATAGCAGTGATCTCGGGGTAGAGGATGCCGAGCCGGCAGCCGCGGAGGCCCAACATGGGGTTCACCTCGTGCAGCCGCTCCACGATCGCCTGAAGGTCGGCGGGCTCCATCTTGAGCTCGCGGGCGAGAATCTCGATCTCTGCGGGCTCTTTGGGAAGGAACTCGTGCAGCGGGGGATCGAGCAACCGGATGGTGACCGGGTAGCCCTCCATTGCGCGGAAGATCGCCTCGAAGTCACCGCGCTGCATGGGGAGCAGTTTGGTCAAGGCTCGTTTCCGGCCCGCGGCGTCCTGGGCGACGATCATCTCGCGCATGACCACCAGCCGATCCCCATCGAAGAACATGTGCTCGGTCCGGCAGAGTCCGATCCCCTCGGCCCCGAAGTCCCGGCCCCGGTGAGCATCGGCGGGAGTGTCGGCGTTCACCCGCACCCGCAGCTGCATGATCCGGTCGGCCCATCTCATCACCCGATTGAAGTTGCCGCTAAGCTCGGGCGCAATCAGCGCCGCCTGGCCGGCAAACACCTTCCCGGTGCTGCCATCGACGGTGATCCAGTCCCCTTCCCCCAGGCTGCGCCCGTTGACCGAGAGGCGGCTGGCCTTCTCATCTACCTGGAGAGCCTGGGCTCCGGCCACACACGGCTTGCCCATGCCGCGCGCGACTACGGCCGCATGGGAGGTCATGCCCCCGCGCGCGGTGAGAATTGCCTTGGCGGTTACCATGCCGTGGAAGTCCTCGGGTGAGGTCTCCCGGCGGACCAGAATCACGGACTGACCGGCCCGGCTCAAGCGGACGGCTTCATCGGCGTCGAACACCACGGTGCCGCACGCGGCACCGGGGGAAGCGGGGAGGCCGGTGGTGAGCAGATCGAGCCTGCTCTGAGGATCGATGGTGGGATGGAGGAGCTGGTTCAAGTCATTCGGCGGGATCCGCGCCACGGCCTCCTGCTCGGAGATCAGCCCTTCGTCCACCATATCACAAGCAATACGCACCGCCGCATGCCCCGAGCGTTGGGCGCGCCGGGTCTGCAGCATGTAGAGGTTGCCCCGCTCGATGGTGAACTCCATGTCCTGGACGTCGCGGAAGTGCCGTTCCAAGGTGCGGCCCACCCGCTCCAGCTCCTGATAGGCATGGGGGAGCTGATCCTTCAGCTTGCTGATGGGGAGGGGCGTGCGGCTACCGGAGACCACGTCCTCGCCCTGGGCATTGAGGAGGTACTCGCCGTAAAGGCTCTGCTCTCCGGTGGAAGGGTCCCGGCTGAACGCGACGCCGGTCCCGGAGTCCTCGCCCAGGTTACCGAAGACCATGGCGACCACGTTGACCGCGGTGCCCATGGAATCGGGAATGTCGTGCAGCTTCCGGTAGTCGATGGCACGGCGCGTATTCCAGCTCTCGAAGACCGCCGCAATGGCGCCCCAAAGCTGGTCCAGCGGCTCGGCGGGAAACTCGCGGCCGGACTCCGCGCGAACGTGCTGCTTGAAGCGACGGACGATCGCCTGCATCTCTTCTACCGGTAGATCGATGTCTCGCTCGATTCGGCAACGCTGCTTGTGCTCGTCAAGGATCTGCTCGAACGGCTTCTTGGAGAGCTCGAATACCACGCTGCCGTACATCTGTACGAAGCGGCGGTAAGAGTCCCAGGCAAATCGGGGGTTCCCGCTCTGCCTGGTCAACCCTTCCACCGTGACGTCATTCAAGCCCAGGTTGAGAATGGTTTCCATCATCCCAGGCATCGACACCGCGGCCCCCGAGCGCACCGACACCAGCAGCGGATTGTCGCCATCGCCCAGGTGCTTGCCGGTTGCCGCCTCTAGCCGCTGGAGCGCGTTCTCCACCTGGGCTTGAAGCCGCTTGGGGAATTGATGGTTTTCGAGGTAGTGGATGCAGAGATTGCTGGCGATGGTGAAGCCCGGTGGGACCGGGATCCCCAGGGTGGTCATCTCGGCGAGACCCGCACCCTTCCCGCCGAGGATCTCCTTCATCGCCGCCGTGCCGTCGGCCCGGCCCTGGCCGAAGGAATAGACCAGCGGCTGAGTGTATGGCCCGCTCATGCCGGTGTCGCGATCAGCGGCGTGGCGTGTCGAAGACGCACCGGGTCGTCGGGAGTAGGCGTGGGGTACTGGCCCGAGAAGCAGGCATGACAGAAGCCGGTTTCACTTCCCGCTGCCTGAAGCATTCCGTTGAGCGACAGATATCCGAGGGAATCGACCCCGAGGAACTGGCGGATCTCCTCCACCGAATGCGTTGCCGCGATCAACTCGTTGCGATTCGGGGTGTCAATGCCGTAATGACAAGGACCGGTTATCGGCGGCGATCCCAGGCGGAGGTGCACCTCGCGAGCCCCCGCGGCCCGGATCATCTGAACCAGCTCCTTGCTGGTGTTTCCTCGCACCAGGCTGTCGTCCACCACCACGACCGACTTCCCGTGGATCACCTCGCGAACCGGGTTGAACTTGATCTTGACCTTGGCCACCCGAAGCGCCTGGGTCGGGTTGATGAAGGTTCGACCCACGTAGTGGTTCCGAATCAGGCCGTGCTCCAACTTGATCCCTGATACCTCGGAGAAGCCCAGTGCCATGGCGTTGGAGCTGTCCGGGACGCTGAAGACCACCTCGGCTCCGGGGGCGGGCTGTTCTCGCCCGAGTTGCCGGCCGAGCTCGCGGCGAACCCGGTCCACCGACTCGCCGAACACCGTGCTGTCGGGCCGGGCAAAGTAGACCAGCTCGAAGACGCATCGGCTCACCGGTCTGGGCGCCAGCCGGGGCAGGTGGGTGACGTGACCGCTCTCGATTCGAACGAAATCGCCCGGCCGGAGCTCGCAATGGAACGAGGCACCGATCAGATCGAGCGCGCAGGTCTCCGAGGCCACCACGATCCCGCTCCCCATGCGGCCGATGACCAGTGGCCGAAAGCCCCGGCTGTCGACTACGGCGTACATCGTGCGGCCCACCGTAATCACCAGACTGTAGGCGCCATCGACCTGCTCCAGCGCATCCCGGATCTGGCCATCGACCGTAGCGGCCTCGGAGCGCGCGATGAGATGAACCAACACCTCCGTGTCGCTCGAGGTGCTGAAGATCGCGCCGCGCTCTACCAGCTCGCGCTTGATGACATTCGCGTTGATGAGATTCCCGTTATGGGCGATCGCCAGCGGGCCGCAGCGGGTATTCGCGTTGCAGGGCTGCGCATTGGCGAGGACCGTGCTGCCTGTGGTGGAATAGCGGGTATGACCCACCGCGATGTCTCCGGGCAGCCCGGCAAGGCTGTCGTCATCGAAGTTCTCGGAGACCAGACCCATGCCGCGATGCGACCGGGCGACGCCCTCCCGATCGATGGCCACGATCCCGGCGCTCTCCTGCCCCCGATGCTGGAGGGCGTAGAGTCCGAGATAGGTCAGCCGGGCCGCGTCAGGGAGACCTGAGACGCCGATGATACCACACATGCTATGCTATTCTCCCGTCGCGCGATCGACGTCGGGGTGCTGCATCCGACGGGGAATCGCATCAAAGTAGATTCGCCGCAACGCTTCCGTGCTCCACGAGAACAGATGAGTCCCCACCTGTAGTTCCAGTGTCCCGGCACTCTCGACCAGGCCGGCACGGAACACCGGAACGCCATGCTCGTCGGCCAAGGCGATCAGCGGTCGTGCCGAGGCCTGGGAACAGGACACCACCGCGCGCGCGCCGTCTTCGCCGAACAGCAGACCGTCCAAGGGGACATCCGGCGCGTAGCCGGTCAAATCGAGGGTGGCACCGAGGCTTCCCGGGACATACGGTCCGCCGATGACTGCTTCTGCCAAGGTGACCGCCAGCCCACCCTCGGAGCAGTCGTGGGCCGAGCGCAGCAGCCGCCGTTCCGCCGCGGCCACCAGGAACCGCTGCAGCCGGAACTCGGCCTCGAGATCGACCGCGGGGGGATCTCCCCCCACGAAGTCGCAAACCTCCGCCCAGTAGCTCGAGCCACCCAGGATACCGCTGGTCTGGCCGAGGATGAACACCTCGTCTTGGGGCGAGTCGAAGTAGCTCCCGACGCGGTCCTCGACATTCCGCAGCAGCCCGACCATCCCGATCGTCGGTGTGGGATCGATCGCACCACCGGGGCTTTCGTTGTAGAACGAGACGTTGCCTCCGGTGACCGGAGTAGCGAAGGCTCGACACGCGTCCGCGATCCCACGGCATGCCTCCCGGAACTGGAAGAACACCTCCGGCTTCTCCGGGTTGCCGAAATTGAGACAGTTGGTGATGCCAAGCGGCATGGCGCCGGTAGCGGCGACGTTGCGGGCGGCTTCGGCCACCGCTGCCTTGCCACCCTCATACGGATCGAGCGCCACCAGCCGGGCGTTGCAATCGACGGACATCGCTAGCCCGAACCCGGCTCCGGGAACCCGGATGACCCCGGCGTCGGATCCCGGCGGCAGGACCGTCGAGGCCTGAACCGTGGAGTCGTACTGCTCGTACACCCACCGCTTGCTGGCGATATTCGGGTTGTCGAGCAGGAGCTCGAGCGCCCCTTCCAGATCGACCACTGGGTCGCCGGGCTCGATGAGCGAGCGGCGGAGCCGAGCCGCCTTGTCCTCTTCCGCGTCGGGGTAGTAGGTCGGGCAGTCCTCGACCAGCCGCCCGCCTGGTATGGCCACCACCGTCTGGCCGTGGTGCCGCACCCGGAAGATCCCATCGTCGGTCACCTGCCCGATCGGCGTCGCGGTGAGCTCCCATTTGGCACAGACCGCCTGGATCTCGGGTACCCGGACCGGCTCCGCCACAACCAGCATCCGCTCCTGCGACTCGGAGAGAAGTATCTCGTACGGGGTCATCCCTTCTTCCCGGGTCGGGACCAGTCCGGTGTCGATCTCCACCCCCACTCCGCCCCGCGCGGCCATTTCGGCCGACGAGCTGGTCAGCCCGGCAGCGCCCATGTCCTGGATCGCGACGATGAGTCGGGACGTGATCAGCTCGAGGCTGGCTTCCAGCAGCAGCTTCTCGGTGAAAGGATCGCCCACCTGGACCTGCGGTCTCCGGCTCTCGCTCTTCTCGGACAGCTCTTCAGAAGCAAAGCTGGCCCCGTGGATCCCATCGCGGCCGGTGCGGGCGCCCACGCAAAGCAGCACGTTCCCGACCCCCTGGGCGGCGGCTCGGATGAGATGCCGCTCGCGGAGTAGTCCGACGCACATGGCGTTTACCAGCGGGTTTCCGGTGTACCCGGGTGCGAAATTCACCTCGCCGCCCAGGGTGGGGACCCCGACGCAGTTGCCATAGTCGCCGATACCCCGCACCACGCCGGCGAACAGGTAACGGTTGCGGGCCGCATGATCCAGCGGACCGAAGCGCAGGCTATTGAGCAGCGCCACCGGCCGGGCTCCCATGGTGAAGACATCGCGGAGGATGCCACCAACCCCCGTTGCGGCCCCCTGGTAGGGCTCGACTGCCGAGGGGTGATTGTGAGATTCGATCTTGAAGGCCACCGCCCAGCCCTCGGGTAGCCGCAGCACCCCCGCGTTCTCACCGGGACCCTGGATCACCTGAGGACCGGCGGTGGGGAAGGCCTTCAGTACCGGTCTCGAGTGTTTGTACGAGCAGTGTTCCGACCACAACGCGGAGAACACCCCAAGCTCGGTGAGCGTCGGCGTCCTACCGAGGATTTCCAGGATTCGGCTGTACTCGAGCTCGTTGAGGTTGTGCTCCCGCACGACCTCAGGGGTCACCGGCCGCTCTCCGGGTACGGTAATCGTTTCGGTGACTGCGCCGGCGACACCGGAAACCATCACTGGCGTGTCCTCAGCTGAGAGGGTTACTCGGGTCGTGAATCGGACTGTCGGCGCGACGCGCGCGGGGCGAGCGGCGAAAGGTCGACAGGGCATCCGAGAGCACGCGGGTGAGAACGCTGGGGTGGTCCTCGTGCGCGACCGCCTCGATCT
The DNA here is from genome assembly GCA_036506575.1 of Gemmatimonadales bacterium. Lineage (GTDB taxonomy): Bacteria > Gemmatimonadota > Gemmatimonadetes > Gemmatimonadales > GWC2-71-9 > CAVVWJ01. Next base: position 15,419 of record DASXRM010000128.1, read on the forward strand.
CGCCGGCGTCAAGCCACATCCCGCCACAGTGGGGGCAGGTCTCGATCTGGACGCCGTGATACTCGCTGCTGGTGAGATCGTACCCGTCCTTGGGGCACTTCATGTAGTGTGTCTTTCGCTCAGCTTCAATCGCGGCCGCGTGGGCCCGCTCCCGCTGCTTCCGCATCAGCTCCGCATCCTCGCGGGCGAAGTATTCCTCCTCGTTCCGGCTGGGCTTGTCAGACTTCATTGGCTGGGGACCCTTGGATTAGAGCTGTCCTGGTGTGATGACACGGGGGAGGTGAAGAATCCAGCGCCCCCGGTCAGTCCAAGGAGGCGGTCCGCCGCGCGCTCCGGATGAGGCATGATACCGACGATATTGCCTGCGGCATTGCAGACCCCCGCAATGTGGTTGACCGACCCGTTGGGATTTGGCTGAAACGGCGAGCGTTCGGTGGCGGCGACATAGCGCAGCACCACCCGGCCTTCCGCTTCCAGCATGCGGAGAGTGTCCACCGAGGCCACGAACCGGCCCTCACCGTGGGCCACGGGAAGCCGGAGCCGGGAGCCGGGCTCATAGTCGCAGGTGAACGCGGTGTCGGTCTGCTCCACGATGACGTCCACCGGCTTCGATACAAACGTGAGTCCTGCGTTCCGGAGTAACGCGCCCGGCAGGAGGTGGGCCTCGCAAAGAATCTGAAAGCCGTTGCAGATCCCCAGCACCGGTCCCCCTACGGCAGCATGGCGCTGTACCGCCTGCATGATCGGGCTGAACCGCGCGATGGCGCCGGAGCGGAGGTAGTCCCCGTAGCTGAACCCGCCCGGCAGTATCACGATATCGGCACCCCGGAGATCGGCATCCCGGTGCCAGACGAAGTAAGCATCGGCCCCGTGTCGCTCGGCCGCGCGCAGAGTGTCGAAATCGCAGTTGCTGCCGGGAAATCGCACCACTGCTATGCGAGGCATCAGTCCTCCTCCACGTCGAGCAGGTAGTCCTCGGTCACCGGATTGGCCAGGAGCTTGTCGCACATCAGCCGGGCCCGGGCCTCGGCTTCATCCCGCGAGCCCGCATCGACGTCGAGCTCGATAGCACGGCCGACCCGAACCGACCCGGCCTCCTCGAACCCCAAGGCCGTCAGGGCGTGCTCCACCGCTTGGCCTTGCGGATCCAGCAGCCCGCTTCGCGGCATCACTCGCACGTGCACTCTGAATGTCATGCTTCCGGCTCCTGGCGGCGGTCGCCCCACCGGCCCCGGCGTTCATGAGAGAGGGGAGGTGGCAGCGTTGGATCGTGCGCATCGGCCAGCCGCTCGTCCATTACCGCTACCGGCTCCGGGCGCTCCATGAGACCGAGCACCGTTGCACGGGCCAGACCAAACCCCATGTAAAACAGGCCTAGTGGGAATAAAAAATACTCAGGGACCAGGATCCCGCCGAGCAGGATCAGAAGATGCACCACCAGGCCGAGGATGCCCCTGGCGCTCCGAACCCCGATGGGGGGGAACTTGGGGTACTTCACGTTGCTCACCATGAGCACCGCGAGGATAAGCATGAGGACCACCAGGCCTTCGTGCTGCAGATCCAGATAGGCCAGCGATGCACGATACCAATTGGTCTGGCTGAATGGGTAATACACCGCGAGCGTCATTCCCGCCGCTGGGGAGGGCATCCCGGTGAACCACCCCGTCGAGGGCTTTCCGGCGGAGAGCACGTTGAAGCGCGCCAGCCGTAACGCCACAGCGACTACGTAGATGTAGCACAGGATCCAGGCGAACCGGCCGGAGTTCGAAAAGTCGAGAAAATACATCAACAGCGCGGGAGCCACCCCGAACGAAATCACGTCCACCAACGAGTCGAGCTCGGCACCGAAGCGGGTGCCGGTGCCGGACAGACGTGCCACCCGGCCATCCAACATGTCGAGGATTCCGGCAAAGACGATAAACCAGCCGGCCCATCGAAAGTTGCCGTTGAAGGCCGACACGATCGACCAGAATCCAAAGAACAGGTTGCCGAGCGTAAACGTACTCGGCATGACGACGACTACCTGCCTTATCGAAGGGCGCCGGAGGCCCTCTCTCCGCTGTCTCAGCTCCATTCGGCCACCACCGTCACTCCCACCAGGGTGTTGTCGCCCGATTTGACCAGAATCCGTGTGCTCGTCGGGAGAAAGAGATCCACTCGGGATCCGAAACGGATCATCCCCATCCGCTGCCCTTGCTCGACCGTTGTCCCGACGTCGTGATCGGTCACGATTCTCCGTGCTATGAGGCCGGCGATCTGCCGGATGAGTACCTTGCCTCGCTCAGTCAATAGCCCGATCGACGACTGCTCGTTATCCAGGCTGGACTTCTCCGCGCCCGCGTGGCCGAACTTGCCTGGATTGTAGTGCCGGTAGCGGATGGTACCATCAGTCGGATATCGGTTCACGTGACAGTTGAACACGTTCATGAAGATGGAGATCCGCATCGCGCGTCCCTGAAAGAATGCCGGCTCGTCGGTTTCGACGATCCCGACCACTTTACCGTCCGCGGGGGCCAGAATCAGGCGATCTCCCCGTCGACCGGTCCGCTCCGGGTCACGAAAGAACGCGACAACCCAGATTGCGAGAAGCGTCCAGAGTGTGGAAGCAATCCACCAGCCCGCACTGCCGAAATGGAACGCCTCGAGCCACAGCACCAGTGCAATGCCCCAGGCAGCAACGATGAACCAACGTCCCTCCGGTGCCGTCCGAATCACAGGTCCTCGCTCAGCTCGCGGCCGGTGAGCAGCCGGTAGGCCTCCAAGTATCGGCGGCTGGTGGCCTCCACGATTTCGGACGGGAGTCGTGGTGGAGGGGCCTCACCGTTCCACTCGCCCCGGGCTTTGAGTGATGCGAGGTAGTCGCGCAAAGGCTGCTTGTCGAAGCTCGGCTGTCCCCCGCCGGGCGCATACCGGTCAGCCGGCCAGAAGCGGGAAGAGTCGGGGGTAAGGAGCTCATCGATAAGCCGCAGCGTCCCGCCGGCATCGGTCCCGAACTCGAACTTGGTATCCGCGATGATGATCCCGCGCCCGGCCGCGTGATCACGTCCAGCCTGGTAGATGGCGAGGCTCGCGGCTCTCAGTTGCGCTGCCAAGTCGTAGCCGAGCGCATCTGCCATCGTGCTGAAGGTGACGTTGAGATCGTGGCCCGCTTCGGCCTTGGTAGCGGGTGAGAAGAGCGGGGGATTTAGAGGCCCGCTCTCGACCAGGCCTGGGGGCAGTGGTTCCCCCGCGAGAGTGCCCTGGCTACGGTACTCGGCCCAGGCCGACCCGGTGATATAGCCACGCACGACGCATTCGAAGGGCACCGGTGGGGCTCTGCGGACCAGCATGGTTCGACCCGCGATTTGCTGCTGCATTCCCTCCAGTCCCGGCACCCGCTCGAGGATTTCAGTCGTGCGCGCGGTGATGTAATGAGAGGGGAACACATCGGCCAGCCGCTCGAACCAGAAGGCACTGATCTGGGTCAGGACCGCGCCTTTGCGGGGGACCGGTTCCCGCAGCACCACATCGAACGCGCTGACTCGATCGCTGGCCACCAGCAGCAGATGATCCGCATCGACCTCATACACCTCGCGCACCTTGCCCCGGCGCAGCAGCGGCAGGGGGAGACGGCTCTGGACCAGCGTCGCTTCAGAAGGCCTCATACCACCACCTCAGCGGCTTCGGCTTCCGCGGCCAGCGGACGGGCCCGGGTAAGCAAGGGCTGGAGGTACTCTTCGATAAACTCACTCACCTGCTGAGCCGCCCGGCCGGTGTAGCTGGTTGGCTCCAACTCGGCTTGAAGCATGGCCACGGGAACCCCGCGGAAAGCCGGATCGGCCGCCAGCCGGGCCAGGAGATCGTTGGGCTCGCCCCGGCTCACCGACTCGGCGACTGCCTGACTGTGCCGCCGGATTACTTCGTGGAGCGACTGACGGTCGCCTCCCGCGGAGACGCCGAGCAGCAGCCATCGCTCGGTGGCCATGAAGGGCATCTGATCGGTGACGTGGCGCCGGATCACGTCTTCCCGAACCTCCAGCCCGGCCGCAATGTTGGTCGCGAGCACCAGAATGGCGTCGGTTGTGAGAAAACCCTCCGGCAGTGTCAGCCGGCGGTTGGCGCTGTCATCCAGCGTGCGCTCGAGCCACTGATTCGCCGCGGTCTGCGCCGTGTTGGCGGGGAGTGCGATCACATACCGAGCCAGTCCACTGATTCGCTCGGCTCGCATCGGATTCCGTTTGTAGGCCATGGCGCTCGAGCCCACCTGCTCGGATTCGAACGGCTCGAGCAACTCTCCCTCGTGCTGCAGAAGCCGGAGGTCACCCGCCAGCTTCGACGCGGACTGAGCGATGCCGCTGAGCGCGTCCAGCACTGTGCTGTCGGCCTTGCGGGTATAGGTCTGCCCCGTCACAGGGAACGTCTCCTCGAAGCCAAGCTTGGCCGCGACCCGGCGGTCGAGCTCCCGGACTCTCTCGTGATCGCCGCCGAAGAGTTGGAGAAAGGAGGCTTGAGTCCCGGTGGTCCCCTTGCACCCGCGGAGCCGCATGGTACGAATTCGATGAGAGACCTCTTCCACGTCCAGAGCGAAGTCCTGCATCCATAGCGAGGCCCGCTTGCCTACAGTGGTGAGCTGGGCCGGCTGAAAGTGGGTGTAGGCCAGACATGGTAGATCGGCGTACCGCCTGGCGAACCGTTCGAGCGCGCCGATCACCGCAACGAGACGCCCGAGCAGAACGCGCAGCCCCTCACGCATGACCACCAGATCGGCATTATCGGTCACGAAGGAGCTCGTGGCGCCCAGGTGCAGATAGGGACGGGCAGCGGGTGCCTGATCGGCGAAGGCATGGATGTGGGCCATCACGTCATGCCGGAAGCGGCGTTCGTAGCGCGCGGCGGCGGCCAGATCGGCATCATCGAGGTGGGCGCGCATCTGCGCAATGGCCTGCTCCGGAATGTCGAGCCCGAGCTCGCGCTCCGCTTCCGCCAGAGCCAGCCAAAGTCGTCGCCAGAGCGCGATGCGCCGCGGCTCGCCCCAAAGCGTTTGCATGGCAGGGGAGGCGTACCGGCTGCCGAGGGGCGAACGCCAACGATCGTCGGTCATCGGAACACCAGATCGGTGAAGGTGACCTGCCCATCCCGCTCGACATAAATGCGGATAACCTGTCCCGGACGCACGTTCAGGAGGTCGGCCACCTCGGAAGCGTTGCGAACCGGTGAGCGATTGATGGCGAGGATCACGTCTCCCGTTTCCAATCCGGTGGCCCGGCTGACCTGAGGGGAGATCCGGAAGATGAGTGCCCCACGTTCGCTCCGGATACCACGCTCCGCCTGGATCGCCGGAGTCACGTTGATGAGCTGAAGGTCCTGCAGCACCGTGATCTTTTCGGCGGTCACCGTCGGGAGGTCCCCGGTCACCACCCGCCGTCGGACGGTGTTGTCGCCGCTCCGGACGACGACATCGACCGCGTCTCCGACATGGAGGTCGAGCTTCACCGCTTCCCAGTCCAGATAATTGCGCAGCCGGCGTCCGTTGGCCTGGATGAGCACATCACCGGGCCTGAGCCCGACCCGCGCCGAGGGCCCGCCCGGCGCGACGCTGGCAAGCACGACGCCACCCTGACTCTTCCACGCACGCATCGCGCTGGCGCCTTCTACCTCGAGGCCCACCCAGGCCCGTCGCACGGTACCGCTGCGGATGATTTCGTCAGCGACTCGGACCGCGCGCTCGATGGGGATGGCAAAGCCCAGCCCGACCGATCCGCCGGTGTTAGTGAAGATCGATGAGTTCATTCCGACAACTTCACCCAGCGCGTTGGTGAGCGGACCGCCCGAATTGCCCGGGTTGATCGCCGCATCGGTCTGGATCATGTCGAGGTAGAGGCCGGTCTGGTCTCCACCCGGCAGAATGTTCCGCCCGGTGGCGCTCACGACACCTACCGTGACGGTAGGCTCGGCGTTACCGAGGAGGTAGGCGTACGGGTTTCCCAGGGCCACGACCCACTCGCCGATCATCAGGTCGGTACTGTGGCCCAAGGCGACGGTGGGCAGGTTTTCCCGTTTCACCCGGAGCACAGCGATGTCGGTCACGGGATCCTCGCCCAGCACGGTGGCCGGCAGGTCGCTGCCGTCGGGCAGGGTCACTACCACCCGTTCGGCATTAGCGACCACGTGCTGGTTGGTGACGACAATCCCGCTCGGCCGAATGATGAACCCGGTACCGTACCCTTGCACCAGCCGAGCTCCCTCGGGCACGAAGAAGAAATCCCAGGGAGAGCGGGGGGCCGCTTGCTGGCGCGAGCTCACGTTGATCGAGACCACAGCCGGCGAAGCCCGGTCCGCCGCAGCTACCAGCGCCGTGCGACGCGAGGCACTGACCGCGGTCTGGATCTGCTCCACCGGGGCGGGTGTCTGGGCTCCGGCACTGGCGATTGTCAGCCGGGGCTGCGGCGCATCCCGGCAGCCCAGTAGGGCAAGGGCGAGCGCGAAGCGTGGGACCTTAGCCGAGATACGCTGCCGCACGCGGTTCTCCCACTGCTCCGTCGAAGAGCTCAGGTGGATAGGTGGCGGCCACGAAATACAGGCCCTGCGGCGGGGCCGGAGGACTGGTGTCATTGTTGTTTTCACGACGGAGCAGCGCGTCGATATCCTCGGGCGATCGGCGTCCGAGCCCGATATCGACCATGGTACCCACCAGCATGCGCACCATGTGGTGCAGGAACCGGTCGGCTTCCACATGGAAGCTGATTCCGCGCCCCGCTGCGCGAAGCTCCCATTGGGCCAGCGAGAGCCGGCAGCGGTAATGAGACTTATGGCCCTTGGCCGCAAAGGCGCGGAAGTCGTGTTCCCCCCGCAGCGAGTAGGCTGAAGCTCGAATCAGATTCAGATCGAGGGACCGCCCGAGCGACCATTCGAATGGCCGGCGAAACGGGGAGGCCGAGGACTCGTCGAGGCCTATATCATATCGATAACGTCGCGAGAGCGCGGATTTGCGGGCATGGAACCCGGGGAGCATTGGCTGGACGGATTCGACCCAGCAATCCCGTGGGAGGAGCGCATTGAGGGCGCGACGGAGCGCGCTATCGGTCCAATTGGCGGGGGCACCGAAACTGACGGCTTGTCCGGTGGCGTGCACGCCGGCATCGGTTCGTCCTGCTGCGTGGGCCACTGTTCTGCGGCCAAAGAGACGCTCGAGTACCCGCTCGACTTCGATCTGTACCGAGCGGCCAACTGGCTGGCGTTGCCACCCGACAAAGCCGGTGCCGTCGTAGTGAAGCGTGGCGAGGAAGGTCCGGCTCATCGACCCGGAATCTAGCCCGATGGGACACCCCGAGCAAGCTACGCAACTGCTTGTCACAATTGACAAAAGCCTGCATGACCGGGTACACTTTTCCGACCTCCACCAGACCCCTGAGCCTCACCTCTCTTTGCTGGCCTAGCCACCAGTGCTCGACGACTCACCGCTGCGTTTTGCGATCCAACAGATCGCCCAGGGCCAGTCGCTCAGCCAGGAAGCGACCGCCTCCGCCTTTGGGGTGATAATGCAGGGAGCCGCAACCCCGATCCAGGCCGCCGCGCTGCTCATGGGCTTGCGGGCGAAAGGCGAAACGGCTGAGGAGCTGGCGGGAGCCGCACTGGCCCTGCGTTGTGCGATGCTGCGGCTCGATACTGACGCCGCCGACAGGCTGGTGGATACTTGCGGCACCGGTGGCGGCCAGGTGGGTACACTCAACATTTCCACCGCAGCCGCGTTCATTGTGGCCGGCGCCGGTGTGCCCGTGGCCAAGCACGGAAACCGAAGCTACACGTCCAGATCAGGATCAGCCGACGTTTTGGAGGCGCTGGGGATCGACATCAGCATGGGGCCAGAGCGCGCGGGTGAGGTGCTGCGGTCCATCGGACTGGTGTTTCTGTTCGCGCCCGCCTATCACCCGGCTATGCGGCACCTCGGACCGATACGAAAAGAGCTGGGCGTAGCGACCATCATGAATTTGCTGGGACCCTTGGTAAATCCCGCGGGCGTCACCCGTCAGGTGATCGGAGTCGCGGACGGGCCCCGGGCACCGTTGGTGGCTCAGGCCCTGGTCGCATTGGGAGCCAGACATGCGCTGGTGCTCCACGCGGCGGTCGGCATGGACGAGATCAGCCCGGCCGGATGTACGTTCGTCTGGGAGGTGCGGGAAGGGCGCACGAGCTCATGGGAGCTGAACCCTGCCCGCTACGGACTCGAGTGCGATGATCTCAGGGGCCTGGCCGGGGGTGAGCCGTCCCAGAATGCGGCCCGGATCGAGCAACTGCTCTCGGGCAAGGGGAATGACCCGGTCCGCTGCGCCGCGCTGCTGAATGCCGCGGCGGCCCTGTACGTTTCGGGCAACGGCTGGTCATTCGACGTGGCGGTGGACCGAGCCCGGGGTGCGCTGGAAAGTGGGGCGGGGGCTGCAGCTCTGGCCCGGTTACGGGCGGCGGCCCCGATTCCAACTGCGTGAACGGGAGGAGACAAAAGCAGGTAGGCCCACAACAGCCTGTGAATGGGCGTTGCGGGCCTACGCTTAGTACTTGCGGATCACCCCGACCACGACGCCCTGAATCAACACGTCGCGCTCCTGGAAACGCATGGGCTGCATATTGGCATTGGCGGGCTGGAGCCGGATCCACCCCCCGGGCTCCCGATAGAACTTCTTGACGGTGGCCTCGCTGCCGTTGACGAGTGCGATGACCATTTCTCCATTTTCGGCCGTCTGCTTGCCGTGCACGACGACGATGTCGCCATCGACGATGTGCTCGTCGACCATTGAGGTACCCTGCACCTTGAGCGCGTAGTTGGGACCCCGGCGAGGCAGCATCTGTTCCGGAACCGCGATGCTTTCCTGGTGCATGAGGGACTCGATCGGTGTGCCGGCGGCAACCTTGCCCAGCAGCGGGATCTCGCTGGCGGCGGAGGTGCCGCGGGGAGGCAGGACTTCGATCGAGCGGCTCTCGTTGTAGGAGCGGCGGATATAGCCCTTCCGCTCCAAGTTGGTGAGGTGCTCGTGAACGGTGGCCAGGGACTGAAAGCCGAAATGCTCGGCGATCTCTTCGAAGCTTGGCGCGTAGCCTTGCCCGTGAATGTGACCCTGCAGATAGCTGAGAATTTCACTCTGGCGCTTGGTCAGCGGCATCCGGATGTCCCCCTAGTCGACGTGGCGACCGAATAGAGCCCGAATAAAGGTACCCGAACACCGGCCGAAGGACAAGATGCCTGTCACTCTCCAGGAAATCCTGAGCTCAACCCGGGAGAGTCTACCCGCGCTCCGGACCCGGCGAGAAGCTCTCGAGCGGGACATCCGGGGAAGCCGGGTAGTGCGCCCCTCCTTTCGCGCTGCGCTGCGGAGACCCGCCGTGGCCATCATCGCGGAGGTCAAGCGCCGCTCTCCTTCCGCAGGCTGGATTAGGGACGACCTGGACCCCGGCGAGCGGGCGGGCCTATACGCGGCCCACGGCGCGGCGGCGATCTCGGTGTTGACCGATGGGCCGTACTTCGGGGGGTCGATGCGTGACCTGAGAGCCGCCGCCGAGCATTGCCCACTCGCATTACTGCGCAAGGATTTCATCCTCGACGAGGTCCAGATTCTGGAGGCCAGGGCCGCCGGCGCCTCCGCGGTGCTGCTCATCGTTCGGGTGCTCGGCCAGTCCAGGCTTGAAACGCTGCTTCGGTACACCAAAGAGCTGGGACTCGATGCCTTGGTCGAGGTGCACACGCCGGCCGAGCTCGCTATCGCGCTGGAGGCCAATGCAGGCATCATCGGTGTGAATAGCCGGGATCTGGACACCTTTCAGATCGATACCGGTGTCGCGTGGAAGCTCGTCAGCCAGATCCCGAGCGATCGCATCGCTGTGGCGGAAAGTGGCATCGTCGGGCAAAGAGACGTGGCCCGGGTTGCCGAAGTAGGGGCCGATGCCGTCCTGGTGGGCACGGCTCTCTCCGCCGCCCGCTCCCCCGAAACTCTGCTGGAGGAGCTCTCGAGCGTGATGAGACATGGCCGTTAAGATCAAGATCTGCGGCCTCATGAGCCCGCAAGACGCGGAGACGGCGGCAGCGGCCGGCGCCTCATATCTGGGCGTTGTTTTTGCTGGAGGGCCCAGGGCGGTCGCACCGGCCCAGGCCGGCCAGGTCGTTGCCGCAGCTGCCGGAGTTCCTGTCCTGGGCGTCTTCGGGGAGCAGTCGGTCGAAGAAATCCTGCAGATCTGTGGCCATGCGGGGCTTAACGGGGCACAGTTGCACGGCCCCTATTCCCGGTCGGATGCGGCGCGGCTCCGTGGGGCCGGACTTCGAGTCTGGCGTGTCGTGCGAATCGCGGCGCCATCCGATCTGGATGCATTGGATCCGGCGACTGCCGAGTCCGACGCCGTGCTGGTGGAGCCCAACCTGCCACAGGCCCGAGGCGGGGCCGGCGTTCCCCTCGACCTGGCGGTGGCCAAAGAGGCTCGGTGCCGGTTGGCCGGCCATCCCATGGCTCTTGCCGGAGGACTCACCCCGGATACGGTAGCTGAGGCTCTGGCGCTGGTCCGCCCCGACATCGTGGATGTGAGCTCAGGCGTAGAACGCCTGCCTGGAATTAAGGACCCCAACAAGATCGCGCGTTTCGTGGAGGCGGTGTTTGCTCATAGCCCAATCACCTGAGCGGGCGGTGCAAGGCCGGTATGGGCCCTATGGAGGCCGGTATGTACCGGAGACTCTCATCGCGGCGCTCGACGACCTCGCCGACCTGTACGACGCGGCGCGCGCCGATACTGGCTTCTGGTCGGAGCTCCAGAGTCTCTTGATCGAGTTCGTTGGCCGGCCTTCGCCGCTCACCGAGGCTCCCCGGTTCAGCCAGGCGGTTGGGGCCAGGGTCGTGCTCAAGCGGGAAGACCTGAACCATACCGGTGCGCACAAGATCAACAACACCATCGGGCAGGCTCTGCTCGCGCTCAGGATGGGTAAGCGGAGGATCATCGCCGAAACCGGCGCCGGTCAGCACGGCGTTGCAACCGCGACGGTCTGTGCCCGCTTTAATCTCGAGTGTGTGGTGTACATGGGGGCCGAAGACATGGAACGGCAGCGGTTGAACGTCTACCGCATGCAGCTGCTCGGCGCCACCGTGATTCCCGTGGAATCGGGAACCCGCACCCTGAAAGACGCGACCAACGAGGCGCTCCGGGACTGGGTGACCAACGTGCCCACCACCCACTATATCATCGGCTCGGTGGTCGGGCCGGATCCCTTTCCCCGAATGGTGCGCGACTTCCAGTCGGTCATCGGACGCGAGGCGCGGGAGCAGATGCTCGCTCGCTTCGGTACGCTGCCGCATACCGTGGTTGCCTGTG
>DASXRM010000129.1:0-10517 GCA_036506575.1 Gemmatimonadales bacterium
GATCTGACCGCTGCTGGCGGCGAGCTCTTCACTCATCGCCGAGAAGTCGGTAGCGCTGTTTCCGATCTGGCTGGCTTCGCTGACCACCGAGACCACCACACCGCGGAGTCGAGCGGCCATCCCATCCATCGCGCGGGCCAATTGATCGAGCTCGGTCGGCATCTGGCCCAGCTGTACCTTCCGCAAATCCCCGGCGCCGAACCGGTCGGCCGCACCGATCAGCCGTCGCAGCGGAAGATCCACCCAGCGGACGGTTTTGATCGAGGTGCCGGCGCCCAACGCGAGCGATACAAACAGGAGCAGCCAGAGCAGTGACCGGCGCTGCCCGGCCTCACGGCGGAGCTCACCGGCCCGCACCATAGACCGGTTGGTCTGGGCCAGAGCCAGCGCGCGAACATCGCCCAGGAGGGTGTCGGCGGGCGCGCGGGCGTGCTCGGCCTGCTGGCGGGCCTCATCGGTCCGACCCAGATCGGCCAAGGTGTGCGCCATAGCGTACGCCACTTCGAGCTGGGCCTGGTTGGCCGCTATCTTGTTGACGATGTACCGATCCGAGGTGGTGAGCGCGCGCAGCGTGCGATACCGGCGCTGGTAGACATACGCCGAGTCGCCTTCATCGATGAAGCGCCGCCTCGATGGTTCGGACGGGAGGACGAGGTATTGCTCCGCCGCACGAACCTCGGAGCTGAGTGAGGCGATCAGGCCATTGCTCAGGTCGGTGCTTTCGAGCAGGAGCGAGAGCTCCTGGTCGACCGAGCGGTCCAGCGAGTGGATGGAGTTCACCCCCAACAGGGCGATGCCAAAGACCAGGGCGAGCAGGAGCGTCATACCGACGATCACCCTGCTGCGCAGGCTTCGCAGCAGATTCACTGGCCACCCGCCAGGCGCACACTACCGTCGTGAACGACGCCGATGTAGACCGCCTGGTTGGGAACATCGCCGCGCATGTCGAACGCGACGGTGCCAGTAACACCTTTGAACGCGGGTCCACCCGTGCCTACCTGGGCCAGGGCGCGGCGAACCTCCTCGCGCTTGGCACCGGCTTTCGCGATTACGTCCCGCAGCAGGTAAACCGCGTCGTAGGTCGCGGCGGCCGGCTGGTTGGGAAGCGCCGCTCCGGGGAACTTCTTGCGGTAAGCCTGAATGAAGGCCCGATTGGCGGGGGTCGCGATGGTCGGCAGGTAGGCGGACGAGAGGTAAACCCCGTCGGCGATGGCACCGGCTTCCTCGATACCCTCGAGTCCGTCGCCGCCGAGTACCGGTATGTTGAGCCCGCGCCCTCTGGCCTGGCGCAGGATCTCTTCGGCCTCGCCGCGGTTCCCGGCCACGATCAGGAACTGAACCCGGCCGATCTTGACCAAGCGATCGAGGTACGGTCCGACCTCGGGGGTGTCGCCCAGGTATGGATCAATGGCGAGCAGTAGGCCGCCGCGGCGGGTAAAATCGCGCACGAAGGTCTGCCGAACGCCTCGTCCATACTGATCATTCAGGTAGAGCACAGCCCCACGCTCGAGTCCCAGGGTGTCATGGACCCAGCGGGCCAGCGCGGCACCATGCGCCAGGTCACTGGGGCAGATACGAAAGGTGTAATCGCCGGCGGTGGATACGTCGGGGGAGGAAGACGAGGGCGAAATTGCGGCGACCGGGTCGGAGCCGCCATTGTAGACCGGAGCCGCGGCCAAGGTGGTGCCGGAGAAGAGATGGCCAATGACGGCCGAAACGCCGGCTTCATAGAGGTCGGTGGCCACAAACACGGCGGAGTCGGGGTCAGCGTAGTCATCCCGCTCGATCAGCTCGAGCGGACGGCCGTGGATCCCACCGGCGGCGTTGATCTGCTCGACCGCCAGCTCGGCTGCACGCTTCATGGGAACTCCGACCGGATCACTCAACGATCCCGCCAAGCCGATCCGAATCGGTTCCCGAGAGAAAGTACAGGCGACGAGCGTGAGAGCCAGCAACCCGGCCAACAGTTTCCTCATAAATTCCACCATGCCTGATTGGACCGACCGTGTCCCTGAGGCAACCTTCGACCTCCATGGCCAGACAGTGCTCGAGGCGATGACCAATGCCGAGCGGTTTCTGCGGGCGCAGGCCAAAGCGCGGCCCGGCGGGGTCATTCGGCTCATCACCGGCCGCGGACGAGCGGGCCATGGCGCACCGATACGCACTCGAGTACGGGGCCTGCTCCGGTCGCTCAAGGAATCGGGCCGGTTAGTGCGGGACTACACGCTCGAGGACACCGACGGGAGCTATCTGGTCCGGCTGTTGAACTGAACCCAGCCCCGGTTCAGGACGGACTCGAATCGGGCGAACGACTGCGGGCTCGTCCCCAATCATCGAGCACGCGCCCGTCGACTAGGCTCACCGATGCGATCTTGCCCCCCGCCTCGAGTCTCCACGTAAGGCGGAGCATTCGTCCACGCCGGACCCACTGCAGCATCAATTGGCTGCCTTGCACTCGCGCACCCACCCGGCCATAGCGCTCCTGAAGCACCTGGCGCCACTGGGCGAGCTGGTCCGGTTCAACCCTTCCCGAGAGTGTCATGACGCCGGCGAAGCTGTCGATCGCAGAAACCCAGAGATCGACCCTTCCACCCAACGTGGGATCGCTCAGGGAGGCGCGGCACTCAGAAACCCGATGGTCTATTCGCGAGCGCTTGCAGCGCAAAGGCCCTCCGCCCAGGCTGCGGAGATGCACGCTGAGCTCGTCGAGCCGTGCCCCGGCGCGAAAGCCGAGAAATTGGAGGGTCGACGTGTCAGCCACAGCCGGTTCGGCACCAGTGCGGCCCGCCGACAGCATGAGACCTGCGAGCACGATCGTATGGACCGCTGTCAGCATGCGGAGCACAGACCTCATCGAGATGGTGAGGAGTATCGGTTGGTTCGACAGGAACTGGAGATGCCAGAGCCCCCGCCGGGTAGGCGGCGGGGGTCCTATGGCTGGTTAGCGACTGATCGGGAAGGGCGCTGGGGTGTCAGACCTTACGGACGTTCGAGGCCTGCAGCCCCTTGGGGCCTTCGACCACCTCGAACTCCACGTTGTCTCCTTCGGAAAGCGAGCGGAAGCCATCGGCGATGATTGCCGTGTGGTGGACGAAGACATCCTTCCCACCATCCTGCGCGATGAAGCCAAACCCCTTTGCATCATTGAACCACTTTACCGTGCCCTTCGCCATTGCTGCAACCTCTTGAAAAGGGAGCCATAAGGCTCCGGGGGAAAACCCCCGGCCGGCATGGCCGGGTTAAAAAGCCCCAAAAAAAGCCGCCCGGACGGGGCGTCCGGCGGCCAGCACTATCTCAGAAATGGAAGGGAGGCACCGCGCGTTGCATGCCATAAGGTCATGCTTGGGAACGGTTTTGTCAACGGGTCACCTCAACACCACACCTGCCGTCCGCAGCTCGTGGTCCAAGAGCCAACGCTTCTTCGCGAGACCGCCGCCATAGCCAACCAGGCTGCCATCTTTGCCCACCACCCGATGGCAGGGAATCAGAATGGCCAGATGGTTGGCCGCCACCAGCCAACCGATCTGGCGGGGGTGGAGTCGGGTTGCACGGGCAACGTCGTCATACGATCGGGTCTCCCCCAAGGGGATCTTGCGCAGCGTCCTGAAGACCGTGTTCTGGGCGGGGGAGAGGTCGAACCAGCGCTTCAGGTAATCGGGGTAGGCCAACTGGCGGGGGGAGCCGGCGAAGTAGTCGTCCAGCCAGGCGGTGGTGAGTCGACAACTGCCTTGCGCGATGTGCAGCTCGGGAACCGCGGCACGAAGCCGCACCGCCCACTTGATGGTGACTGCTCGGTTGGGGAATTCGATGACCAGGGGGCCGGCTTCGCATTCTACGACCGTCAACGCGCCTATAGGCGAGCTGTACGACGTCCATTCCACGCGCATGGGCTCTCCAAGACGGGAAGGACGGGAAGGACGGGAAAGTGGTACCAAAAAGTGGTACCAACATTAAGCGCTTCCCCTCCAGGCTCACCCTCCCGGTCTTCCTCTTCTTCTCGTCTTCCCGTCCTTGCCGTCTTTCCCGTCTTTCCCGTCTTTCCCGTCCCAAAATAGCCGTTCCCCGCTCCTCCCGCATGGTGTACATTCAGCCATTCCTATCCCGCCTTCCCACTCGGTCACCCGAGGGCCCCGATGCTGCTACCGCTGCTGGCCGCATTGCAACAACAGCCATCCCCAGCACCCACCATCCCGCCTCAGCTGGCTCGCGTGACGATCGAGCCCCAGGAAGTGGCGGTGCAGGTGGGTGATACCGTGCGGCTTAAGGCCACCGCCGAGGATTCCGCCGGCCATGCGGTCAGCCAAGTGATCGTGCGGTGGTTTCAATCCGGAGGGCGCTTCGAAGGGAAAGTCGATTCGACGGGTCTGGTGACCGGCGGCTCGACCGGCACGCTCACGGTGAGCGCACTGGTGAGCCCGCGTGCCGGTGGCCCACCGGCCACCGGCTTTGCCCGGGTAACGGTCCTCCCGCAGCCGGCCGCGAAGCTCTCCTTCCATCCTGAGATATCGAAGCTGTATGCCGGACAGTCGCTGCTGGTCGAGGCGATTCCCTACGCAGCCAACAACGATCGCCGGTATGATCAGGTGCTCTGGACGTCCGATGCACCCGGCGTAGTGGCGGTAAGCTCCGGCGGGCGCCTGAATGCCGGCCGGCCCGGACGGGCCAGGATCAGCGCGCGGGCGGGCCGGGCGGTCCGCTCGTTTACGGTCACGGTGGTGCCCAATCCAGTGCTCTCGCTGCAGCTGGAGCCCGCATCGACGTCGGTGCGCACCGGCGACGTGGTTCGCTTTGCCTTTCGGGCCCGCACCCGCGGCGAGCGTCCCGTGGAAGACGTCACACCCGAATGGGGGCTCAGCCCTGGCAATGGGCAGATCGACGAGGATGGCCGGTTCGTGGCGGACGTCCCTGGAACCTATCGGGTGACAGCCGGCTTTGCCGGGAAGACCGCCGAAGCCTCGGTAGAGGTCCGGCCCCGGGATGCACGCCGGCCGAGCACTCTGGTGGGACGGGTGCCGCTCAAGCTCCGCGCCGCCGAGTTCTGGCTCCACCCCAATGGCCGCCACGGCTACCTGAGCACGATTGCGGACCGGGTGTACGCCATTGACGTGAGTAACCCGGCAGCGCCGGTCATCACCGATTCCGTCGTGGTCGACGCGCGGACGATCAACGACGTCATGACCACCGAGGACGGCAAGTACGGGGTGCTTACCCGGGAGGGTGCTTCCACTCGAAAGAACGGGATTGTAATCCTTTCGTTCGAGGACCCAGCTCATCCGAAGCCCATCGCGGAGTTCACCGAGACCGTAACCGGAGGGGTGCATAGTACGTTCATCTATCGGGGATACGTCTACCTGACCGACGATGCTACTGGGTCGCTCAGGGTAATCGATATTCGCGATCCCTACAAGCCACGGCAGGTAGCCCGCTGGCAGACTCGGGCCGACGAGGCCGGAAATTTTCTGCACGACATCGACATCAAGGATGGCCTGGCCTACCTGAGCTACTGGAACGAGGGCCTGGTCATCCTGGACGTGGGTCACGGCATTAAACACGGCAGCCCGGAGAGCCCCCAGCTCGTCGCTCAGTACAAGTACGATCTCAACTCGCTGTACCGCGATGTCGAAGCGGTGGGCGGCCCGGGCTTCATTCGGGGCACTCACACCGCTTGGCGAGCGGGGAAGTACGTCTTCGTTGGAGATGAGGTGTTCTCCGCTACTCCGCGACCGACTGAAGGCGGAGGAGTAATTGGCTTGGGCCGGGCCTATGGCCGGCTGCATGTCGTCGACGTATCCGACATCGAGCACCCGAGAGAGGTGGCCTACTACGAGCCGAAGGACGGGGGCAGCCATAACGTCTGGGTGGCTGGTGACACGCTTTACCTGGGAGACTATCAGGGTGGACTTCGGGTGCTGGACATTTCCGGAGAGTTGCGGGGCGACCTCCAGCGACAAGGCCGTGAAATGACTCATGTGGTCACCGGTGACGCAAACGGAGTGGTGCCGAACGCGCCCAACGCTTGGGGAGCGATTTACCGGAACGGTCTGATCTATGTTCCCGACATCAACTCGGGCCTGTGGATCGTCAAGGTGGAGCCCAAGTCTGAGCTGGTGCCGTAGAGGGCGGTACGGCGGTACGGCGGTAGGTGGTACGGGTAGGAGAAGGAGTGCGTAGGTATGGGCATGAGCTCCGGTGCCGACTTCATGCTCATTTCCTGGCGCATCGCTCGGCGTCTTATCCGCCTTACCGCCTTACCGCCTTCTTGCGCTATATTCTCCCTATGGCCACACCTCAAACCCTCGTCGTCCGCACCTTCACCGATCGTGCGGAGGGGCTGTCACACTTCGTGCTTCGGGCCGGGGAAGCTCCCCGCTTGCTCGCGTTCGACGACGCACTGGGTTGCCCGGTGGAGACGGCGCTGGCGGCGCTGGAGTGGACCGGCGCCGTGGGAATTCTTCAGGACGACGATCTGCTTCATGCGGCCCGGCTGACGAGCGAAACGGCCGCGGCGGTGATCGAGCGGAAAGGACAGGATGGGCGCCGGTACGTCTATCTGGGCCCTCGGCTGGACGCCCCGCCGATGGACGTGTTCGAGGGAGCCATTCTGTTTGACGAGCCGGGGGTAAAGGCGGTCGAATTCACTCAACGCGCCCACGGGCTGGCGCACTTCCTTCGCGCTACGGCCGGAGCCGGTGCCCTTCTCGCGCTCCTCGGGCGCCGAGCTCCCGAGATCCGCCATTTGCGGCGTTGGCTCGGTCCCATCATCAACGAGCTCGATCTGCCCCGACCGCTGGTCGCAGGATGGTTTGCCGCGAGTTCCGCGGGCTGTCTCTTCTCCTCTCCCGAGGGTGAGCCGACCTACCGCTACATCGAAGTGGGAATGGAGTCCTGATGCGCCAGG
The DNA here is from genome assembly GCA_036506575.1 of Gemmatimonadales bacterium. Lineage (GTDB taxonomy): Bacteria > Gemmatimonadota > Gemmatimonadetes > Gemmatimonadales > GWC2-71-9 > CAVVWJ01. The sequence goes on from DASXRM010000129.1 coordinate 6,899, forward strand.
CCTGGCTGCTGCTGATGGTCGTGCTAGTGGCTCCCCGTCTCGCCGCGCAAACCATTGTTCATCCTACGCCGCCGCTGGACTCGACTCGCGCCGCTCTGCGGGACGCGCTGCTCGTCTTGCGCGATTCATTGAACACGATCGACGGCGCGGCAGCGAGGCTCCAGCGGGACTACCGCCAGGCTTCCGGCGCCTCGCTGCTATGGCGCGCGCGCGCGATGCACGATGCCTGCGCCCGTTCGGCGCGGACCGTGCAGCCGACTCGTGAGGCGGTGCTCGCCGCCAGCTTGTCGGATCCGCAGCGAGTCAAGCAGCGCCATGAGCTGGTCGGTGCCATGGATCGGCTCCAAGGAGTCCTGACCCAGTGCGAGGTGGAATTCGCTGCCATGAGCCGACCGGACCAGGCGGAAACCGTGCGAGGGTACGCCAACGACCGGGCCGTTCGGCTTCAGGGAGCGCTCCGCAAGTACGAACAGACCCTCCAGGGATTTTTGGGCGCGATGGGGATCCGGGTGCCTCCCCTGGGGGCGAGCCCACGCCCGTCGAATGGATGATCGGCCTGATGTGGATTCACATCTCCACATTTTGTGGACGGAGTGGGGTAGAGCGCATCGGTCACACGGGTTAGCTATCCACATCCGCTCCACCTAAGAACGACGTAACCCGAAGAAAGAAAGGCACTTGCGAGATAATCGCGGGGGCCTATTTTATTGCCCACGCGCTTGCATGGAAACGTACTGAGACTCCGCGTCGCAGCGGCGGCCGGCAAGCGGGTTCGAGCGGAATATCGGGGGAGAGGGCCGACGCAACCAAGGGCTCAGGCCCTCGCAGATCCTGGTGATCACTCCGGCTCGGACAGGTGAAGCCAGTCGCGTGCTTCATCCGCCCCGATCTTGCGCCTCGGGGTGCAGTGCGAAAGGTCGGTCCGCGACCCGATCTGACTCGCAGCGCTCCCATAGACGAACCAGGTGGGATGGCCATCCGGCCTGGGGATCGAAGCCAAGGCTTCACCTTGCCCTCCCGAGCGGCGAATCAGCCTACCGGTGGCAGGTGAGAGAAGAACGGCGGCAGCGATGCCACGACCTTGGGTAGTCCATGCGGGGGACGGCCGTCTAGCCACGACTAGACGGTCGTTCCGTTTTTATGTGGCTATTGGCCATCGGGCTATTCGCTATGGGCTATTCGCCGTTTCCAAGCTCGACGACCCTTCGCCTGGATCAGGGCGGATCGGTTGGGTTTCGGCGCAGCCAATGGCCCATAGCCAATGGCCTCGGTAACTTGAAGCATGAAGCCGTGGCACGTCCTGGTGGTGGATCGAGACGCGCGTCGCCGCGACGAGTTGGTGGGCCTGCTGGGTAGAGCCGATCACCAGGCTGTTCCCGCCGCGAGTGCGGTAGCCGCCGCGGAGGCGATCGGGGCTGCCGAGTTCGACGCGATGCTCCTCGACCTCGGCCTGCCCGATCTCGATCTCATAGCGCTGCGCCAAGCCCTTTCACCGACTATCCCCGCTGAACCGGATTCACTCGAAGCAGCGGAGCGGCGCCACCTGGCTTTGGCTCTTCGGCACACCTCCGGCAACAAGCGGAAAGCCGCGCATCTGCTGGGAATCTCTCGATCGACCCTGCTGAACAAGGTGAGGAAGTACGGGCTCGAGGAGCGGTGAGTCCTCGTCGAGGAGAGGAGCAACCGTGCGGATCTGGGAATCTGTCTTTGCTGTCCTGTTCGCCTGCTTGACTCTGGCTGCTCACCCTCTCGTGGGCCAAGCGAGTCGAGTCATCCCCGACGGGCGGCTGACCTCGGGCAGCCTCAGCTTCGATGGGCATGCCACCGCCGGCGACTTCGTGGGCACGACCACCACCGTCTCGGGCGCCCTCACCGGCGCGCCGGATGTGACCGGCGTGCGAGGGTGGGTTCAGGCGCCAGTGAACACACTCAAGACGGGGAACGGGAAGCGGGACAAGGATCTGAACAAGTCGATGGAAAGCGACAAATATCCCTTCCTGCGCTTCGACCTGGCCCGGGTTAGCCGGAGCGGCGAATCGACGGACAGCCTGCCGGTGATTCTGCACGGCGCGCTCCAGATCCATGGCGTCACTCGCAATGTCGACTCGCCGGCGACCATTCAGTTCAGTGGGTCAAACGCCCGGCTCCACACCGACTTTCCGCTGAACCTGAAGGATTACCGTATCGGCGGGCTCAGTAAGCTGCTGGGAATGCTGAAGATGTACGAGAAGATCGAGGTGCACGCGGACCTTGTGTTTCAGCTCGGCGCCGGGCATTGATGCGGCCGGGCTGAAGAGTGGCCCGGATCCGTAGTGGCCTCCGGGCCGGCCTTCCGCTCAGAGGGGCCGTCTCCCCCCAACGCGTCGGGCCTCTAGCGCACGACTCGAATTCTTCCTAGCCGAGACACCACGATGGTACGGCTGCTCGACCCGCGGGTGAGCTGCAGGGTGGCATTCGACAGCCCCAAGGTGAAGCCTTCCGGTGAGAACATGAACCGCCGAGGCGGGCCAGCGAGAGATACCCGCATGGCGGAGGGCCCGAGCTCGGACCAGAATGGGGCGGACCCACTGTACGGCAAGATGCTGAGTGAAGCTGAATCGATCGAAAGTACCAACACCTGGCCTCGTGCCATGGCCAGGAGCCGGGCACGCTGATGCGCCGCCAGAATGTGGGCGGTGGCGGCCTCTACTTGGATCCGGTCCACTGCCCGGGAAAGCTGGGGCACGGCCATGGCCAGGAGGATGGCGGCCACTGCAAGAACCAGCATCAGCTCAGGGAGGGTAAAGGCCCGACGCATGGGTACAGCATAGGGGGGAGGCCCACGCGGGCGGCACCGTTTTTGTGCGGAGCGCGTCGCCAATCGGCGAGCGCATTCTCCTGCAGGTCCCCAGCCCTTGTGTGGGTCGCCTCCGCCCGCGATACTAGCTGTACCCCCGCAGGTCTAGCTGACAAGGAAGGACGCGCTTTGTATACGCCTCGGCGGCTATTCGGTGAGCTAGGGCCGGCGTCGGATATTCTCAGTCATGAGCCATTCCTCGAGCGGGCTCGTCTCCTGCGGGAGCAGGAGCACGACGGGATGGCGCGACTGGCGCTGGGCGCCTACGTCGTCGCCCGGCTGGTAGACAAGATGCTCACCGACGAGAGTGATCCCGAAGCTGCCGAGGGCTTCCGGTGGCAACTCCAAGCGGTTCGCCGCCACGTGGCCGAACTTCCCCAAGACGCCCCCGAGACCGCTCACCTTACGGGCATCGTTGCAGCCGTTCCCAGCGACGGCCCCGCGACGGCGTTCCTCTGGAAGAGCCTCACCGCGTACGCCTATTTTCTGGAGCACGAAGCGCGGCTAGAGGAGAGCCTCGAGATTCTTACTCTGGCTGCCTGGTCGCAAGGTCCCGACGCCCCGGCGCGAGACTTCGCTGCCTACGCACTCTTTGCAGGACGGCTCAACCGGCTGCTCGCGCGTTGGGACGTGGCCAGCGCGTGCTATGGCGCCGCTGAGGATGCAGGCTTGGGGGCTGGGGATCTCGTCGCAGTGCTTCGCGGACGTTTAGGCAGGGGTGCGGTCCATCGTGGGCAGGGGAACCTCCCGGCCGCTCGGGAGGTGGCGGAAAATGTGGCGGCC
>DASXRM010000130.1:0-8411 GCA_036506575.1 Gemmatimonadales bacterium
TCGGCGCTCACACTGAGGTCGTCGGGCGATTCTGAGCTGTCGGTATCGGTGGTGCCGATGTAGGAGAGATTCCCCCAGGGAAGAACGAACATCACCCGGCCGTCGATCGGACTGGTGAAAGCAATCGCCTCCCGATGATCCAGCCGGGCGCGGTCAACCACCACATGCACTCCCTTGGTGGGCTGCAGCAGTGGTGCCGCGCCGGCATCCTCCATCCGGCGGACGCGATCGGCCCAGGGTCCGGTGGCATTTATCACGACACTCGCGCGGATTACTCCGCGCTCGCCGGTGATTCGATCCTCCAGTTGGGCGCCGACCACCCGGCCGGCCGTGCGTTCCAGGGCTCGCACCGCCATGTAGTTAGCCACCAGGGCGCCGTGGTGTATCGCGGAGCGCGCGGTCGCCACCACCAGCCGGGCGTCGTCGCACTGCGCATCGTAGTAGCGCGCACCTCCGAGGAGGCCACGATCGCGGAGCATCGGCTCGGCCTCGAGCATGCCGCGCTTGCCCAGCAATCGGTGCGGCCGCACATTCCGGAAGAGTGCCAGCAAATCGTAGAGCAGCATCCCGGCCGCGAGCCGCCAGCGCGAGATCCGGTCCCCCCGGTGCACCGGAAACACGAACGGCAACGGCCAGACCAGGTGAGGCGCGATCCGTTGAAGGGTCCGGCGCTCCCGGTTGGCTTCCAGCACCAGTCCAAATTGGCCCTGCTCGAGATAGCGGAGGCCGCCGTGAATGAGGCGGCTCGATCGCGAGCTGGTGCCGGACCCGAGATCATTCTGCTCCAGCAGGATGGTCCGCAGGCCTCTCATCGCGGCGTCCCGGGCGATACCCACCCCGTTGATGCCGCCCCCGATCACCAGGAGATCCGCCGGTTGGGCGGCAAGCTGCTCCACCGTGGCCCGCTCCAAGGATCGCCTTGAGTGCGGCCCAGCCCCTGGTTTCTCTGGCATGCTCATCGGATCCGCCCCGGCGACCGGGTGGCCGACTTGGCCTGCGGGCTGGGCAGACACAGTGTCGCGGCGGCGCAGTTGGGAGCCAAAGTCGTCGCCATCGATCGCGACCCGCTCAAGCTCGGCTCTGCCCGGCAGCAGGCCGCGGTCGCGGGCTTCTCCATCGATTGGCGGGAGCTGGATCTCGAGGGCGACTGGCCCGAGCTGGGGACTTTTGATGCGGTTTTGGTATTCAATTATCTTGACCGAGCCAGCATGCCGCGCATCCTCCGGCTGGTCGCGCCCGGCGGCCTGCTCATGATGGAAACATTTCTCGAGGCACAGCGCGGGGCGGGTTGGGGCCCGACCTCCGACAAGCATCTGCTGCGCCCTGGCGAGTTGGCCCGCCTGGTTGCCCCGCTCACGATCGTGCACGGGCGCGAGGCGCTGGAGAGCGTCCATGCCGAGCAGTGGCGGGCGGTGGCGAGCGTCGTCGCCATGAACACCGTAAGCGGTGAGCGGTAAGCGGCTGGACGGGCGATCCTGCTCACTGCTCACCTCTCACCGCTCACCCGTTTATTATCATCCCCTCTCTTTATCGGGGCAACATGGTCGACTTCCGCTCCGGCCGGCGGGTCGCAGTCGTGGCCGGCGTCCGCACTCCGTTCGCCAAGAGCGGCACCGTCTTTCGAGACGTTACCGCCGTCGCGCTGGCGCGTCATGCCGCTCGGGAGCTGCTTTATCGCAGTGAGGTGGATGGGCGGGAGATCGACGAGGTCGTCTTCAGCCAGGTGGTGCCATCGGTCCTGACCCCGAACGTGGCTCGCGAGGTGAGCCTGCTGCCGCAGCTCCCGCCCAGCGTCCCGGCGTATACAATCAACCGGGCCTGCGCGTCGGCAGCCCAAGCCATCAACAACGCCGCCGATCAGATCCGGCTGGGCCATGCCGACGTCATTCTTGCCGGTGGGGTCGAGTCGCTCTCGGATATCCCGGTTCTTCATTCCCGCCGCTTCAGCCGGATGCTCGTCGATGCCAGCAAGGCGCGAAGTGTTGGCGGCCGAATCGCAGCCATCGGCAGAGTTCGCCCCCGCGACCTGGTGCCGGTCACCCCCGCGATCGCGGAGCCGTCAACCGGGGAGACGATGGGCCAGTCGGCCGAAAAGATGGCCAAGGAGAACGGCATCACCCGGGTGGAGCAGGATCGAATCGCCCTCATGAGCCATCAGCGGGCCGCCGCCGCGACCGCGGACGGAAGACTCACCGCCGAGATCGCCCCCTGGTTCGGCGGCCGGGATATGGACGAAGTGGTCCATGTGGACAGCGGCATTCGGTCCGACACTTCGCTGGAGGCGCTCGCCAATCTCAGGCCGGTATTCGACCGCAAATATGGCACGGTGACGGCGGGAAACTCATCGCCGCTGACCGATGGCGCGGCGGCGGTCCTCCTCATGGCGGAGGAGAAAGCCAGGGCCCTTGGTCACGAGCCGCTGGCATATATCCGGAGCTACGCGGTGAGTGCCGTCGATCCCGGCTGGCAGCTCCTCATGGGCCCGGTCTACGCGGTGCCAAAGGCGCTGGAGCGGGCGGAGCTCACCTGGAATGAGCTGGGGCTGGTCGAGATCCATGAAGCCTTCGCGGCCCAGGTGCTCTCCAATGCCCAGGCCTGGGGCTCGCAGTCCTGGGCCGATCGGCTGGGGCTGCCGGGTCCGGTCGGTGAAGTCGATTGGGAACGGACGAACGTCGCCGGCGGATCGATCGCCATCGGCCACCCCTTCGCCGCCACCGGTGCCCGCCTGGTCACGACTCTCGCCAGCGAGATGCGCCGGCGCGACGTGCAGTTCGGTCTGATCTCGATCTGTGCCCAGGGCGGGATGGGGTATGCGATGGTTTTAGAGAGGAGATGAGGGTTGAATCGAGAGTCGCGAGTCAAGAGTCATGAGTCCAGAGTCATGAGTCGAGAGTTCGCCCAGCTCGCGACTCGCGACTCGCGACTCTAGACTCCCAGCCCGCCATGTCCGCGTTCACTACCCAGCTCGAAAACGGCATCGCCGTCATCACCTTCGACTTGCCGGGCGAACCGGTCAACAAGCTCAGCGCGGCCGCGAGGATCGAGCTGGAGGCCTTGTTGATCGGCCTGCGAGACGACCCCGGCACCCGGGGCGTCGTCATCATCTCGGGCAAGCCCGACAACTTCATCGCCGGGGCGGATATCGAGGAATTCACCGCCCTCACCAGCCAGGACGCGGCCGAACGACTGAGCTTCGAGGGGCAAGAAACGGTGAGCCGGGTGGAGACCTTTCACAAGCCGATCATCGCCGCCATTCACGGTGCCTGCCTGGGCGGTGGCCTGGAATTGGCACTCGCGTGTCATTACCGAATCGCCAGCGATCATCCCAAGACTCAACTCGGTCTTCCTGAGGTGCAGCTCGGCCTGATCCCCGGCGCCGGCGGCTGTCAGCGACTGCCCCGGCTGATCGGCGCCCGGGCGGCACTCGACCTGATCCTGGTCGGCAAGAGCGAGCGCGCCTCGAAGGCGCTCCGTCTCGGTCTGGTCGATGAGGTCGTCCCCCGCAGCATCCTTCGCCAGGTGGCGGTGGGAGCGGCGGACCGGCTCGCGCGTGAGGGCCTGCCCAGGCGAGCGCGGAAGGGTGGTGTCGCGGGGTTCGTGCTCGACCGGACCCCGGCGGGTCGGCGGCTGGTCTATCGCGCGGCCCGGAAACAGATCCTGAAAAGGACCGGAGGCCATTATCCCGCTCCGCTCGCCGCGCTCGAGGCCGTTCGCGTGGGACTGGAGCAGGGAATCACCGCGGGTCTCGCGGAAGAGCATCGGGCCTTCGGCGAACTGGCGGTGGGCGACGTCTCCCGCAAGCTGGTTCAGATCTTCTTTGCTACCACGGCACTCAAGAAGGATGACGGAGTGCCTCCAGGAAGCGCGGTACCGCGGCAGATCCGGCGTCTCGGGATCGTGGGCTCGGGCTTCATGGGAGCGGGGATCGCCGGGACTGCGGTGCTCAATGTAGAGGTCGACACCAGGTTGAAGGACGCGGATTTGATGCGGGTCGGAAAGGGGTTGAAGTCCGCCACGGGGCTGCTGGCTGAGCGGCTCGAGAAGCGAAGGCTGACCCGCCAGCAATACGATCGGCTGAGCGCCCTGCTGTCGGGATCAGCAGACTACAGCGGGTTCAAGCGCGCCGATCTGGTGATCGAGGCGGTGTTCGAGGACCTCGACACCAAGCGCCGGGTGCTGGCCGAGGTCGAGGCCGAGGTGCGTCCGGAGGCCATCTTTGCCACCAACACCTCCACCATCCCGATCCGCCATATCGCCGAGCAGGCGCGCAGGCCCGAGCGAATCCTGGGCATGCACTTCTTCTCTCCAGTGGAGAGAATGCCGCTCCTGGAGGTCATACCTACGGCGGCGACCACTCCCGATACCCTGGTGACGGCAGTGCGTTTCGGCCGCAGGATGGGGAAAACGGTCATCGTCGTGGCCGACCGGCCCGGCTTCTGGGTGAACCGTATCCTGTCACCCTACTTGAATGAGGCCGGCCACCTGTTGCAAGAGGGTGTCCCGATCGAGCTCATCGATCAAACGATGACCACCTTCGGATTCCCGGTGGGACCGGTGGGGCTACTCGACGAGGTGGGTTTGGACGTCGCGGAAAAGGCTGGAAGCGTGATGCACGAGGCGTTTGGTGAGCGCATGAAACCGGCCGGGGCCCTGGGCCGGATGCTGGGCGCTACCCGGCTGGGCCGGAAGAACGGGCGCGGGTTCTATCGTTATCGTGAGGGTCATAAGGCTGGGGTGGATAGCAGCGTCTATCCGCTGCTGGGGGTGCGACCCGTGGAGGCGGATGCCGGGTTGATCCAGCGCCGCCTGATGTACTCGATGCTGAACGAAGCCGCCATGGCTTGGGCCGAGAGTGTGGTGCGGAGCCCGCGGGATGCGGACATCGGGGCGATCTTTGGAATCGGATTCCCGGCGTTTCGCGGAGGCCCGCTGCGGATGATCGATGACCTCGGGCCGGGCCGGGTGGTAGAGATCCTGTACCAGCTGCAAGAGCAGTTCGGAGAGCGATTCCGCCCCGCCGCGACCCTGCTCGAGATGTCCCGCCGATCAGGGCGATTCTATCCCGCTTGAAATCGGCCGACGGGTCGATCCGACGAATGACCTGGGCCATCGTGGCACTCGCCGTAGTGGTATACGTAGGAATTCTCGTCCTGCTGCGACTCAACGAATCCCGCCTGGTCTATTTCCCCGGGCCACAGCGGAGTCTTATTCCGCCGCCGGCCCGGCTCAATCTCCCGGTTCAGCGGGTCGACATCCCTACCGAGGATGGGGTCACGCTCGCCGGCTGGGTGATTCCCGCTGAGCCGAAGACTGGATTTTGGCTTCTCATCTGTCATGGAAACGCGGGAAATCTCTCGGAATTCGATCGCCCCGTCCATTATGCGGGACTGCGCCGGCTCGGTCTCAATCTCCTGGCGTTTGATTACCGAGGCTACGGCGAGAGCGGGGGCGTTCCCAGTGAACCGGGACTTTATCGTGATGCCCAAGCGGCCTATCGATATCTCCGCGAAAAAGAGCGCGTTCCGCCGGATCGGATCATCCTGTTCGGCCACTCGCTGGGATCGGCTGTGGCCATCGACCTCGTCAGCCGAGTCCCCGCCGCCGGCTTGATCGTTGAAGGTGCCCTTACATCCGTCGTCGAGCGCGGGCAGGAGCTCTATCCTTATCTACCGGTCCGCTGGATTGCGGCCAGCCGATTCCGGTCAATCGAGAAGATCTCGCGGGTGGGGATTCCGAAGCTCTTTCTCCACGCGTCAGGCGATGAGGTGATCCCGCTGGCGCACAGCCGGCGGCTTTACGAGGCAGCCCCGCCTCCTAAGACCCTCGTGGAGCTCCGAGGAGGGCACGGCGATGCCTTCGACGTCGACTCGGCGAACTACTTCGGCAATATCGCTCGGTTTCTCGTGACTTTACCGGCGCCGTCTTAGGGCGGAGGCGCGAGATTGTGCCCCCAAATCGAGACGCCCGCCCTACGGGCGGGCCTGCATGCTTTATTTGGGCTTATGGCCCAGCCGGCCCAGGAGGGCCGGCCTCTCCAATGGCGCGGTCCTCCGGACCGCGGGTACGCCGCTGTTCAAAGGCATTCCGCTTCTGACAACCGACACACGTCCTTCGGTCCCCACTCCCTTCGCTTTGCTCGGCTTCGGAGCACCTGCGGGACAGCGCTCCTAACGTCCTCGCTTTGGACATCGGAGCACCCGCGGTCCGGAGGACCGCGTCAAACAGAGAGCCCGGCCCTCATGGGCCGGGTGGGCGTCCGCCCACACGAATCGTAGTCGGCCGCCGAAGGCGGGCGTGTCCGGTGGCCCAACCGGGTTGGCTTGTAAATCGCCGCGGGGGCGGTTCCCTTCCAGTGTAGCCAAGTCTGGAGCCACATCGCATGACTGCTGTTCTTGATCGCCTGCGAGCCGCCGTCGCGGACCGATACCGCATCGAGGAGGAGATCGGTCGCGGTGGGATGGCAGCTGTGTACCTCGCCGAGGATCTCAAGCACGGCCGCAAGGTTGCGATCAAGGTTCTGCAGCCCGGAGGCACCCAGGCGTACGAGCCGCAGCGGTTTCTCCGCGAGATCCGCATTGCCGCCCGGCTGTCTCATCCCCAGATCCTTCCAGTGCACGACTCGGGTGAGTGCGATGGGCTGCTCTATTTCGTTATGCCGTACGCTGGCTGTGAGACTCTGCGTGACCGGCTGAGCCGAGAAGGTCCTTTGCCGATCGATGCGGCACTGCGGATCACCCGCGCGGTCGGGACGGCGTTGGGCTACGCTCATCGACACCATGTGATCCATCGCGACATCAAGCCGGAAAACATCCTGCTCCAGGAAGGGGAGCCGGTGGTGGCTGATTTCGGTGTGGCCACCGCGCTCTCGGCGGCGGGCGGCGACAACGTCTACATCACCGACCGCGGCTTCGCGGTCGGGACGCCCGCCTACATGAGTCCGGAACAAGCCAGCGCGGAGCGGGACCTCGATGGCCGCAGCGATCTCTATAGCCTCGCCTGCGTCTTGTTCGAGATGCTGAGCGGCCGCCCGCCGTTCACCGGCTCGAGCCCCAGGGCCACCATGGCGCGGCACGCCATCGAGCCGCCCCCGTCGGTCAGGTCGCTCCGTCCCACGGTCCCGCTCGCCGTGGAGCTGGCGGTCCAGCGTGCGCTGGCCAAGGCTCCGGCGGATCGCTTTGCGACTATGGCGGAGTTCTGCGAAGCCCTGATCACACCGGTCCCCAGCCCTCCCGCGGTAGTGAGCGAGTCGGAGGGCCGCAGCATCGCGGTTCTGCCCTTCATCAACTCGAGCGCCGATCCCGAGAACGAGTATTTCAGCGACGGCATGACTGATGAGCTGATCATCGCCCTATCCAAGGTGGAAGGCCTACAGGTCGCCCCCCGCACGACAGTCTTCGCACTCAAGAACCTGCGGGAGGATGTGCCCACGCTCGGGACTCGCCTGAATGTCTCCGCCATACTCGACGGGACGGTGCGAAAGGCAGGCAACCGGCTTCGAATCACCGTGCAGCTGAGCAGCGTCGCAGACGGGCGTACCCTGTGGTCGGAGCGGTACGATCGGAAGATGGCTGATGTGTTCGCCATCCAGGATGAGATCACGGAGACGATTGTGCGGACCCTCCGCTCCACCCTGTTGAGGGACTTGGGCGATCCTACCCCGGTGCGCTATACGGCCAACGTCCGGGCCTACAGTCTCTATCTGAAGGGCCGCTTCTGCTGGAACCGGCGCACCCAGGCCGGCATCAAGGAGGGCATCGGCTACTTCGAGCAGGCGATCCAGGAAGATCCCGGCTATGCGCTGGCCTACAGCGGCCTCGCCGACTCGTATGCTCTGGATCTCGACTACCGAGGCGCCCCCGTATTCGAGGGAATGGAGCGGGCCAAGGCGGAGGCTCGCAAGGCCATCGAGTTGGACGAGACGCTGGCCGAAGCCCACACCTCTCTCGGCTGGGTGACATTCATCTACGATTGGGATTGGTCCGCCGCCGAGCGGGAGTTCCGCTGGGCCATCGAGCTCAATCCCCGGTATTCGGTGGCGCGCCAATGGTACTCGTGGTTTTTGGCGGCCATGGGCCGGTTCGACGAAGCACTGGCGCAGGGTCGAGCCGCCATTGACTTGGATCCCGCCTCGGTCTCTATCCGGCGTAGCATGGGATGGTTGCAGTATTACGCCCGGCAGTACGACGGCGCCCTCGACAATCTTCGCCGCGCGCTCACCATGAATCCGACCGCGGAAGAAACCCACCGCCTCCTCGGGTTGGTGTACTTGCAACAGGGGATGTATGACGACGCGATGGCCTCGTTCAAGGAGGCGCTTTCGAACTCCGAGAACGACGCGCTCGCGTTTGCCGGACTGGGTCATGTTGCCGTCCGGCGGGGAAAGGAGGATGAGGCGCGCGCGATCCTGCAAG
>DASXRM010000131.1:0-6821 GCA_036506575.1 Gemmatimonadales bacterium
CACTACACCGGCGCTACGGCAACCACCGGGTGGGGGTTTCAACTGCTGCTTGGCGGGCCAATGCGGAAGGCGGGGGACCGCCGGAGTCGGAACGATGTAACAGCGAAAGGAGCCGGTCTCGCTCCTGCTCGAACGCCAGTCGATCCTGCGAGGGCACTGGTGTCCCGCTCCCCAGGGTCACCCGACGCGAGTCCTTCGCGACGCCGTTCATCCGGAACTCATAGTGTAAGTGCGGACCCGTTGCCAACCCGGTCGATCCCACGTAGCCAATGACCTGGCCCTGCTCGACCCGGACGCCGCTGCGGATGTTGCGGGCAAAACCGCGGAGATGGCCGTAGCGGGTGGTAATGCCGTTGAGATGGCGCAGCTCGATGAGATTGCCGTATCCCCCGGCGCGTCCGACGCGAAGCACGACTCCATCTCCCGCCGCCATGACGGGAGTGCCGGGAGCCGCAGCGTAATCGGTGCCCTCATGTCGGCGGGTCAGCCCGAGCACGGGGTGAAATCGGCGCCCCGCGAAGTTGGAGGAGATCCGCCGGAACTCCACTGGCGCGCGAAGGAAGGCTCGCCTGAGCGAGTTGCCCCCGGTGTCGTAGTAGAGTGCGGTGCGGCCGCTGCCCCCGCCAAACCGGAACGCGGTCAGGCTCTTGCCGGATATAGTCAGATCGCCGGCGAGCACCCGCCCCACGCGCACCTCCCCGTCTTCCGACACCAGGCGCTCGAACACGACCTGGAACCGGTCGCCCGGCTGGATATCCCGGGTGAAATCGATCTGCCAGGCGTAGACATCCGCGAGATCCCACGCCAGGCGCCGCCGGTTGCCGCTGTCCAGCTGTTCGTCGCTGACTCCCGCGTCCAGGGCCTCATAAAGCGAGTTGTCGATGACCCCCTCGATCCGGGTTTCCTGGGCTTGCCAGCGGATCGGCTGAGAGATGGCATTCCACCCCTCCGCGAGGCGGCTAAAGGTGACCCGCTGCTCCGGCGAGGTGCGGACGGTGATATAAGTCGGAGCCGAGTCGCCCAACAGCCGGCGAAAGCGGAAGACCAGCCCCGCGCGTACCCGGCGCGGGTTCAGCAACAGAGAGGGGTCCAGGCGTTGGAAGTCGATGATGACGTTGTGCCGGCTGAAGAGATCGGACAGCGTCTCACCCCGGCGCAGGGTATCCTGAGTTTCGGTGAAGCTGACCGGTGCAGGTGATACGGCGGCGACGGGTACGGCCGGCGAACCGTTCAAGCGATGCCAGGGCCAGTGGCCATTCATCCCGAAAAAGGCCGCGGCTCCGAAGACCACCGCGGCTGCCGGAAGTCCGAGCCGCCGCATCAGTCCATCTGCCGTCGGATAAACGTGGGGATCTCCATTTCCGGCACATCCGATGTAGTGCCGCTCGCCGGCGTCTGGTGGATGCGGGGCTGCACCCGGGTCACGACCGGGGTGGCCGGTTGGGCCGGCGTCGAAGACCGCTGCCGGTGGGACGGGAAGTTGATCACCCCCGCGGCTCCCGACACGCGTCCGATCGGCTGCTCTATGCTGACCGGCCGGTCGAATCCGGTCGCGATGACAGTCACTCGAACCTCGCCGTGCATCGCGAGATCGTTGCCCGCGCCAAAGATGATTTCGGCGTCATCCCCGACCGCGTCATGGATGATGTCATTGATCTGAGTGGTCTCGCCCAACGTCAGGTCGTCTCCGCCGATGATGTTGATCAGAACGCCCAGGGCACCGGCGATGGAGATGTTATCGAGCAACGGACTGGAGATGGCCTGCTGAGCCGCTTCCAGAGCCCGGTTCTCGCCCCGGCCGATGCCGGTACCCATCAGGGCCGCGCCGCCGTTCTGCATGACGGTCCGAACATCGGCGAAGTCGACGTTGATGATCCCGGTGGACGTGATCAGGCTGGCGATTCCCTGGGTAGCGTGCAGCAGAACCTCGTCGGCCTTCTTGAGGGCTTCCTGGAAGGGGATGCCTTTGCCCACGACCGCCAGGAGGCGCTCATTGGGCACCACGATCATCGTATCGACATTATTCCGCATGTCGTTGATGCCGCCCTCAGCTTGCTTCATCCGCCGCCGACCCTCGAACAGGAAGGGCTTGGTGACGATGCCGACGGTGAGTGCCCCGGCCTCTCGGGCCATTTGGGCGACCACCGGCGCGGCGCCGGTTCCGGTTCCGCCGCCCATGCCGCAGGTGACGAACACCATGTCCGCCCCCTGGACCGCATGGAGGACCTCGTCCCGGTTTTCCTCGATGGCCTGGCGGCCGATCTCGGGTCGCGCACCGGCGCCGAGACCGCGCGTGAGCTTCCGGCCAATCTGGATTTTGATGTCGGACTTCGACATCGCGAGCGCCTGCGAGTCGGTATTCACCGATATGAACTCGACGCCGCCCAGCTGATCCTCGATCATGCGATTGACGGCGTTGCCGCCGCCGCCGCCGACCCCCACCACCTTCATCCGTGCGGTCTGTGCCGCGCCCTCTTCCAGCTCAAAGATCATGGTTGTCCCCTCGGCCCGACTCAGAAGAAGTCCTGAAGCCACCGCCTCACTGGAGCAAGTACTTTCTCCACTGCCGGTGACTTCCGCCCGCCTGCCCCTAACCCACCACTAGCAGCGACCTGCCTGGCGCCGTAGAGCACCAGGCCTGCCGGTACCGCCATTCGAGGTGATTCCACGCTGTCGGCCAGCCCCCGCAGACGCTGGCCCGGCACTCCGCACCGGGCAGGCATCGCGAATACTTCGCGAGCCAGTTCGACGATGCCCGGTGCCAATGCCCCACCACCACTGACGATTACGCCTGCCGGCAAGCGCTGATGATAGCCTGCCCGTGTGATCTCGTCGAGCGCGTACTCCAAAATTTCCTGAAGCCGCATGTGCATGATGTGAGCGAGTATCCGGCGCTGCGCGTTACGCGCCCCCTGTCCCGGAGTGCTGGGAAGCTCGAATACATCGCTCTCCGGCACCAGCGGCTCGAAGGCGGCGCCGAATCGCTCCTTCAAGCGCTCCGCATCGTGCTGAGTGACCTGGAGGCCGTGGACGATATCCGCCGTCACGTGTCCGCCGGCGCAGAGCAACGAACCGGTATGCCGGATCTTCCCGCTGTGGAAGATCGACACATTGGTCGAGCCGCCACCCAGCTCCACAATAGCGCACCCGAGCTCGATCTCATCCGGCGTCAGCACCGCCAGGGAGGCTGCCAGCGGCTCGAGCACGAACTCGGCCACGTGATACCCAGCCCGCTCGACGCACTTGCGCAGATTCTGCAGCACGCTCGACAGCACCGTCACCAGGTAGACTTCGGCTTCGAGCCGCGAGCCGGTCATACCGATGGGCTCGCTGATGCCACCCTGCTGATCGATGAGATAGTCCTGGGGGATGGCGTGCAGCAGCTCGTGATCCCGGCCGAAGCTGACGTTGCTCGCCATGTCGTTCACCCGGGCCACGTCGCCGGTCCGGATCTCATCGCCGGTGACCGACACCATCCCGTGGGAGCTGCGGCCGGCCACATGCTCGCCCGCGATGCCGCAGTAGATGGCTCCGACCTCAACCCCCGCCATCCGTTGGGCGCTCTTCATGGCCTTGTCGATCGCGCGCGTGGTCTCCTCGATGTCGCGCACCACCCCGCGTCGAATCCCGCCGCTCCGCTCCACCCCGAGGCCGAGGATCTTGGCTCCCGGGTCGCGGGCATCGCCGGTCACCTCGCCGATCACTGCGACGACCTTGGTCGAACCCAGATCCAGTGCGGCGATGAGCCGCTGCGGCTGGGTGCTCATGCTCCAGTTCGACGGACGATCACCTGACCGGCGAAGCGTCCATCCAGCTCCTCGTAGTCACGCCCCTGCCGGACGAGATCCTGCGCGACCGCCATCACCGCTCGTATATCCTCCGCCGTGACTGCCGGGCCGAACCAGACCCGCGGTCCGTCGAGATCGAGTACCACGTCCTCCCGCACCCGCCACGCCGCCCCGATGCGCCCGAACAGTGCGGGGTCGTGCTCCCGCACGCTGGCCAGCACTCGCGCGACCACTCGATCGGCACTCGCCACGATAGGAAGATCGGGGGCCGACGCAGTGGGGTCGAAGGGAAGCACCGTGCCGCTGGAGTCGACCAGGGCCATCCCGGCGCCACGTGGGGCAAGGGCCACCGGAACAGCTTCCTCGATCACGATTTCTAGAGTACCGGGAAGCCGGCGTTTGACCATCGCCGACTGAATCCCCGGAAGAGCCCGCAGTCCCCTGCCCGCGGCCACGAGATCGTCGAACACACTCGCTCGAGCATTCAGCTCCAGTGCGGCAATTATCTGGGCTGGAGCAAGATACTGAAGTCCGGCGATTTCCACCCGCCTGACCCGGAAGAACTCGAGCCGGCGCAGGGCCTGGGGGACTCCGTACCACAGCAGGACCGCGATACTGAGAGCGCCAAGCACCTGCAAGGCATACCGGAGGCGAGGTCGGCGAAGCCAGCTGCGGTTTAGGCGGCGCTCAGCCAACGCACCAGCTCGGGTGCCACCCGGGTGATGTCGCCCGCCCCCAAGGTGAGCACGACATCACCCGACCGGAGGACCTGATACACCGTCCTCCCTACCTCGGCGCGGGTCGGCTCGAACCGGGCATCGGCACCGGCACGTTCAGCCGCTTCGGCCACCTGCTGACCGCTCACTCCAGCGATCGGCTGCTCCCGCGCCGGGTAGATCTCCGTGACGATCACCAGGTCGGCGGCCGCAAGCGCTTGGCCCATAGCCTGGCTATGAGCCGCGGTGCGCGAGTAGAGATGAGGCTGAAACACCGCCACCAGCCGGCGGCCGGGAAACGCCTGCCGCGCAGCCGAAAGAGTCGCGGTCAATTCCGAAGGGTGGTGAGCATAGTCGTCCACCACTGCGACGCCGCCGAATTCACCCAGCCGCTCGAAACGCCGCCCCACTCCCGAAAACTCGTTCAGCGCAGCGACGGCTGGGTCGAGCGCGCCACCCAGAGCATCGACGACGGCCAAGGCCGCCACCGCGTTCCGCAGGTTGTGGAGCCCTGGCACTCGCAGCTTCATCGCGATGGACCGGCCGTCCCGCCAGCGAAGCCGGGCCTCGGTACGGTCGGCTCGTTGGACGATGTCGCTGATCCGGATGTCGGCTTTGGCATCGAGACCAAAGCGACACACCGAGGTGCCGACCCGCTCGCCTACCTTGCGAGCACCCGGATCGTCCGCACTGACGATGGCGACGCGGGCGCGGCCGGCGAATTCGACGAAGGCGTCCTCGAGCGCCGCCATGGAGCCGTAGCACTCGAGGTGATCGGGCTCCACGTTGTTGACGACGGCTATGACAGGATGGAGAGTCAGAAACGCCTGGTCGAACTCGTCGGCCTCCACCACGAACAGGTCATCGCCGGCCACGCGCGCATTCCCGCCCCAAGCGCTCACTCTGCCGCCCGCTATGCCGGTTGGATTCAATCCGGCCGCCGCGAGCGCCTCGGTCGTCATGACCGTGGTAGTGGTCTTCCCGTGGGTTCCGGAGATGCCCACCGCCTGGGCACCCTCGATCAATTCTGCCAGCGCCACCTTACGAGGCACGATCGGCAGCCCCAACTCACGAGCCCGCTCCAACTCCGGGTGCGAAGACGCCACTGCGGCGGTGACGACGACGCCGCGAACCCCAGCCAGGTGGGACGCATCATGCCCCTGCGAGATCGGGATTCCCAGCGCGGCGAGATCGGCGGCTCCGGTTGGATCAACATCACAGCCGGTCACGGCAACCCCGCGGCGGCATGCGATGAGCGCGAGAGCGCTCATCCCCGCGCCGCCGATTCCCATGAAGTGCACAGTGCGCTTATCCGTGGGGTTGAACAGTGCCATGATTGATGGGCTAATGTAAGATGGTACCGCGAGTTCGGAAAGTCCGCGCGTCATCCGACGAGTGTCAATAAGTGTGACACTATATCGCGGGCTGAATGGGGTCGCCCGCGCGCCAACGCCCGCTCGGCCATCTGCTTCCGCCGGGCTGGGTTGCGGAGGAGTTCGGTCACTTCTTCCCTCAGCCGCTCGGGGGTGAGCTCCCATTGAGGAAGCAGGAGAGATGCGCCCGCATTTGCCAGGACCTTGGCATTGTGACTCTGATGATCGGCGGCAGCGGTAGGCAGCGGGACGAGCACGCTGGGGAGGCCCCAAGCACACAGCTCGGCTACGGTAATCATCCCCGCCCGCGACACCACGACATCAGCTACCGAATAGGCGTCGGCCATGGGATCCAGGAAGTCGAGCACCCGCACATTCTGCCTCTGATGGCGGCTGAATTCCTGGTAGGAACCTCGACCGGTGACCCAGATAAGTTCGATATCTCCAGGACCGCCGGCGTCCAACCAGGCCGCGACCACGCGGTTGATGGCGAGTGCGCCCTGGCTCCCGCCGGTTACGAGTAACACCGGCCGACTTCCATCGACGCCAAACTTCGTGCGAGCCGATGCCCGCCGTTGGGGTGACGGCGGAACGATTGGGTTGCCCGTGTCGAACACCTGAGTAGTCGGCCCCAAGCGGAGCAACTGACGCGCTTCCGGTAACCCGAGATATACGTGACGCACGCGGCGGCTCAGCCAGCGTGATGCCAACCCGGGGTATGCGTTCTGCTCTTGGATAGCGGTGGGGATGCGATGCCGCGCGGCCCACCACACCACCGGTCCCGAGGCGTATCCCCCCGTTCCCAGCACCGCGAGAGGCTGCTCCGTCTCGAAGACTCGGCTCACCTCCCGGAGCAGCCGGCCGGCGACAAAGGGCCAGCGGAAGTTGCGCCACCAGGTGCGCCGGTAAATCGGCTCCGAGGAGAGCAGATGAAATCGGAAATC
>DASXRM010000132.1:0-6571 GCA_036506575.1 Gemmatimonadales bacterium
GGATCGCGTTGTAGGCCAGGAGAAAGGCGGCGATGGCCCACCATCCTGCTCCCAGAACCACCGCGACCAAAGCGAGGCCGATGAGTGCCGGGACCAGACCAGCCCAAAACAACTGATCGCCCATGGAGCCCAGCGGGCTGCAGAGTGCAGTCCGTAGCCGGACGATCTGAGTTCCCGGCACGGCCTCGTACTCCGCCCGAGCGGTGGCGCCGAGGGCCAGTCCTGCCAGGTTGGGATTGCAATTGAAAAACTCCGCCGAGCGCACCACCGCCTCTCCATGCCGCACCGGATCGACCGCTTTCAAATCTTCGAGCAGCGGCTCAGCGGCGTATCCCATGCCAACTCCCAGCATGCGTTCGTAGTTCCAGGTGCCCTGGATGGCGAAGAGCCGAAGCAGGGCGCGCAGCCGCCGGTTCATGCCAACACCACGATCAGGGCACCCGCCGCCAAGCCGGCAACCAGCCACTTCAGCCGGGTGCCCCGGCCGGAGCTGCGGAACGCGCCGCTCGCCGCCGCCGCGAGCGCCGACCCAATCGCCACGAGGGTAAATGCCACCGCCGTTTGCCGGTCCAGCCGCATCGAGTCGGTGATACTGGAGGCCAGGACCAGCCCCACCAGCGTCAGGGTGAATCCACGCAGGGCGTCACGCAGGAGTCCGCCATACTGCAGCCGGCGGATCGCACTGCTCTCGCCGGCAGCCAGAGCGGCCGCGCGATGCTGGATGGCCCGGGCATTCCACCGCCGGACGACCTGGAGGCTCCACCCACCCAGCATCGCCAGTACCAGGCCCAACGCCGCGCTGACGCCCAAGCTGAGCTGCCAGGGTGCGCCGATGCCGAGTGCCACCGCGGCAACCGTCGCCGGGCCGTAGTCTGGATAGCGAACCGCCCCGACGGGGAGAACGTCGAGCGCGAATAGTTCGAAGAGCACCCCGATCCTGAGGCCAGCCTCCACGTCGCCCGCGAGCGCGCCAGCCACCGCGCCGACAACCAGCGGCCGTGAAATCATCGCCTGCGGCACACTGACCAGATCTAGTCCCACCAGGGTTCCCCACAGCAGCAGTGGAATAACTAGGTGAGGCGAGAACTCGCTCATCCCAGGTTCCTCAGCGCGACCGGCGGAGTGGTCGGGAGATCCTGCGCCGTGATGACGGCGCCGCCTTGCTCGAGTGCCAGCAACGTCCGCAACTCCTGGTCGGTCAGGTAGACGAATGGCAGCCGCTCGCGCCGCCCCGGCCGGTGGTGAATGCCGCCCAGATTGATGCGATGGATGACCTCGGGGCTGGCCGCATGCAGGGCAGCCATGGTGTCCAGGTCTCCGGTGAGGACCAGTCCCCGTCTTCCATTGGTCTGCCACTCGTTCAGCTGCGCGGTGGCCTCGGCGACAGTCACGAATCTCACCTCGATCTCAGGCACCACGGCCATTCGGTAGAGCTCCTGCTCCCACTCGCTGGTCGCCACCTGATCGTCGACCAGGATGATGAGATTGATCCCCAGGGGCCGGCCCCATCCGATCACAACCTGGCCGTGGATGAGACGGTCGTCGATCCGGCAAAGTACGATGGCCATCAGGGGATCCTGATCGACTTTTCCCCGGCGGCCACGGCATGAGTCGCAGCCTCCGTTGGTGAGAGGGAGCGATGGAACACGAAATCCACCAGCATGGCGAGGTTCACGCCGGTCACGACTTTCACGGAGGGCTCACCCCGGAGTCGCTTGAGCACGGCAAAGGAGCATGAGCCGCTAGCCAGATCCACGAACACCACCGCAGGACGGCCATTCAGGGCGGCCAGCACTCGTTCTTCCAGTGTATCGCGATCGCAGCCGGTATTCGAGACCGGGACCAGCGCGTCGTGGATCCCACTAATCTGTTCCGCCGCATGCACCAGCGCCCCTGCCAGCGTGCTGTGACACACCACCACGCCGAGCAGCTCTTCACTCATAGTCCTCCTGCAGATACTCCCGGACTCCCCGTTGCTCCTTCATCCGCTTAATGAGACGGGCATTGAACGCGGCGGCGACGTCTACCCCGGAGTAGCGCAGGAGGTGCATCATAGCCACGACCTCCGAGATCACGGTGATGTTCTTGCCCGGATTGAGCGGCACGACGACGCGAGGCACCGAAACATCCAGAATCGTGGTCTCCTCCCGCGACAGGCCGCTGCGGTCGCTGTCCTTGGCCGTCTCCCAGTCTTCCAGCTGAACCACCACCTCGATCCGTTTCTGTTGCCTCACCGCCCGCACCCCAAACAAGGCGGGAATATCGATCAGGCCTATGCCGCGGATCTCCATGTGGTGGGCGGCGAGCTCGTGACCCCGGCCGATGAGCACATCGTTCCCTCGGCGGGTGATCTGCACCACGTCATCAGCGACCAGGCGGTGCCCCCGCTCCACCAGATCGAGCACACATTCGCTCTTTCCGATTCCGGAGCGACCCACGAAGAGTAGCCCGACGCCGTAGACATCGGCGAGGGAGCCGTGCAGTGTGGTCCGGGGTGCGAAGGCCTCTTCGACGATCGGTTTGATCCGGCGGTAGAACTCGGAGGTCTTGAGCTTGCTTCGGAGGATCGGGACCCCTTTCATCCTGGCCAGCTCCAGCAGCTCGGGCGGTACTTCCTGCCCCTTGGTCACGAAGATGCAGGGCAGGTCGAAGCTGAAAAAGTTGGCCAGGGACTGACGCCGCTGCTCCGGCGGCAACGAGTTCAGATACGTGATCTCCGTCTCGCCCAGCACGTGCAGTCGATTGGCCGCGAAGCGACCGGTATAGCCGGCTAACGCCAAACCCGGTCCCGCTACCTCGGCCTCGGGCATCTGCCGGTCCAGCCCCAGCTCACCGGTGAGGGCCTCGAGCTGGAGCGGATCGCCACGGCGGGACAGAAAGTCGCCGAGTCGAAGCATCAGAGTGGGTTATGGGATTGGGCGGAGCGAGCTCGGCGGGGACGGTCGGCAACACGCTCGACCTGGCGGCGGAGCTTGTCCTCCGCTCGGTCGAGCGCGCTGCGGTGATCGGCGCCTTCTCCCTTGGCGACCAGGATCTCGCCGCGCGCCACGTGCAGCCGGATCTCGGCCGTCTGCTGGATGCCGTCGGTATCGAAGACGACGGTCGACTCCACGGGTCGGGGGGCCAGGTTTCCCAGCCGCTCCAGGACCGTGATCGCGCGCTCCCGCAGCGCGTCCGAGATTTCGCAGTGACGGACGGTGATGGTCGTTTGCATGATGGCTCCTCTGGGCTCAGCCATCGGCCGGCCCCTCGATGATGTCTCTCAAATGACGCTCGGTCGCCGCCGCGGTTCGCTCCCAGCTGAGCCCTTCGGCGAAGTGGCGAGCCTGCTCTCCCAGGCGCGCGACCAGCGCCGGGGAGTCGGCCAGCTCTACCATCCGGGCGGCCAGGGCCGCCACATCGCCGTGAGGAACCAGGTAGCCGGTTTGGCCGTGGCGGACCGAATCCCGCAGCCCCGGACTGTCGGACGCGAGCGAAGGCGTGCCGCACGCTGCCGCCTCGATCACGGTAATGCCCCACCCCTCCTTGGGAGACGGAAAGACGTTAGCCCACGCCCAGCGCATGAGGTCGATCTTTCGCTCCTCGCTTACAAAGCCATGAAAGGCGACGGCCTTCTCCAGCTCCAGCCGCACGACCAGCCGCTCCAGCTCTGTCCGGTAGTCCCCTACTCCCGCGACATCCAGTCGTAGGTCGGGCCGTTGCCGGCGGGCGAGGGCCAGCGCCTCGATGGCGAGGCCTATTCCTTTATAACGCTTCAGCCGTCCAACATACAACAAGCTCGGCGCTATTGAACGGCGGCCCGGAGGACCTGAGGTATAGCGCCGGCTGTCGACGCCTGGATGAATGACGCGAACCCGACTGGGGGCGACGCCCCGACGGACCAGGTCATCACGGGTGCTCTCGCTGATGGCGTGGAAGCCGGCGCGGCGGTAGGCCCAGGCGA
Source organism: Gemmatimonadales bacterium (assembly GCA_036506575.1). Taxonomy (GTDB): domain Bacteria; phylum Gemmatimonadota; class Gemmatimonadetes; order Gemmatimonadales; family GWC2-71-9; genus CAVVWJ01. Next base: position 3,944 of record DASXRM010000132.1, read on the forward strand.
GAGGACGTTCGGCGGCCCAGACCGCGGCCGCTACCGGCCAGGCCGCTTCATCGAATGCCGTTTCACCGAAGAGGTGAGGGACGATGGCGCAGAAGGGGAGCCGGGTGCCGACGGCCAGGAACAGCGGAAGCTTGTTGATGTCCTCAACCACGATATCCGGCGTTTCCACGGCTATGGCCCGCCGCACCGCGCCCCGTCCGAGCAGCGCGAAGCTGTTCCGGCCTCCTATCCGCGCTATATCGATTCCGTCGATGGTGACCCTCGGCGGCGCGCTCTGCCATCCCGAGCAGACCAGCCGGATGCGGTGTCCCTGGGAAGCGAGTCGGCCGAAGATCTCGAACAGATGGATCTCGGCCCCACCGGCGTGAGGGTTGACGGGGTCCTGCCAGTTGACCAGGAGGATGTTCACGATGCCGAGGTTCTGCGAAACCTTATAGCCGGCCCAGGGACCGGGCGATCCCGTCGAGGATGCCGTTTACGAACCCGGGCGCGCGCACATCACCGAACCAGTGGGCCAAGTGCACCGCCTCGTCGATGGCCACCTTGGGCGGCACCTCACCCCGGCGCAGCTCCTGGATGCCGAGCCGCAGGATATTGCGCTCCACGACTGCGATCCGGTTCATGCGCCAGTTCTCGGCGGCGTTCGCGGCTTGCGCGTCGAGAGTGTCGACCTGTGCCACGACATCGGCGGCGAGTGCCTCGGCGCGGTCCAGGATCCGCGGCTCCGGACCAGTGAGACGGGCGAGACCGCTTGCCACTCCCGGGATCGGCGGGGCTCCCTGCAGCTCCCAGGCGTAGAGAATCTGCAGCGCGCGGGCACGTCTCTTGGTTTCAATCCTGAGCATGATAGGCTCGTAGCTGCGCCAGCACATCCGCGGTGCGCAGGGCCGCCGCGGTAGCCTCATGACCCTTGTTGCCGGCGCTTCCGCCCGCCCGGTCGGTCGCTTGCTGGAGAGTATCCACGGTGAGTACACCAAAACCTATCGGCAGGCGGTAACGCACCGACACCTCACATAGACCCCGGGCGGTCTCGCCCGCCACGTAGTCGAAGTGCGGGGTGTCCCCCCGAATGACGGCCCCCAGGGCCACCAGGCACCTATACGCCTGAGTCTCCGCCGCCGCCGCGGCCGCGGCAGGCAGTTCGAAGGCACCTGGCAGCCAGACGACGTCGATCGAATCACGTCCGATCCCGGCCTCGCCGCAACAGGCCAGCGCTCCATCGAGGAGCTTCGTGGTAATCAGCTCGTTGTAGCGGCTCACCAGGATCGCCACTCGTCCGGAGGCGCGCAGGCGGCCGGAGAAGTCGGGCACGGTCTCAGTGAGTGAAGAGGTGGCCCAGCTTGTCGCGCTTGACCTGCAGGTAGGTACGATTCTCGTGGTCCTGGTCCGCCAGCAACGGCACGCGCTCGACGATCTCGAGGTTGTAACCCTCGAGGCCCACCAGTTTACGAGGGTTATTGGTCATCACCCGAATCGAGGATAAGCCCAGATCGCGCAGGATCTGCGCCCCGATGCCGTAGTTCCGGAGGTCGGGAGCGAAACCGAGGCGCTCGTTGGCCTGCACCGTGTCGGCCCCGCTGTCCTGCAAGGCATAGGCTCTGAGCTTGTTCAACAGTCCAATGCCGCGTCCTTCCTGATCGAGATAGACCACGGCGCCCTTCCCTTCCCGGGCGATGAGCTGCATAGCTCGGTGCAGCTGGAACCCGCAGTCGCACCGTCGGGAGCCAAACACATCACCGGTCAGGCACTTCGAGTGCATACGCACGAGGATGTTGGGCTCACCCGCGATATCGCCGTGGACCAGGGCGACGTGCTCTGCTCTGTCGACGTCGTTTCGGTAGCCGATGATGGTGAACTCCCCGAACTCGGTGGGGATCCTGGCTTCGGCGACCCGATGGACCAGCCGCTCGGTACGGAGGCGGTACGCCACCAGCTGGGCAACCGTCACGAAAGTCAGCCCATGTTCTCGCGCGATCTCCTGGAGCTGGGGCCGCCGGGCCATTGAGCCGTCGGCATTGAGGATTTCGCAGATCACGCCGGCGGGATTGAGACCCGCGAGCCGGGCCAGATCAACGCTGGCTTCGGTCTGGCCTACCCGCTGTAGGACGCCGCCGGGCCGGGCCCGCAGCGGAAAGACATGGCCTGGGCGACGAAGGTCGGCGGGAATGGTTTCCGGGTTGATGGCGACGTGGATCGTGGTGGCGCGATCGGTGGCGGAGATGCCGGTGGTGACCCCGAACCGGCGCTGCGCATCGATGCTGACGGTAAAGGCGGTCGACAGCTCTTCGGTGTTCTGCTCCGTCATCGGCGACAACCCGAGCTGGTCACAACGGTCCCCGGTCAGCGCCAGGCAGATCAGACCTCGCCCGTGGAGGGTCATGAAGTTGATCATCTCGGGCGTGGCAAGCTCCGCGGCACAGACGAGGTCGCCCTCGTTCTCCCGATCCTCATCGTCGGCCACGATGATGATCTTGCCGTTCCGCAGATCGTCGATGGCCTGCTCGATGGTCCCGAAGGTGGTCATACAACTCCAGAAAGCGTGAGCGGTAAGCGGTAAGCGGTGAGCAGGAAATCCCGTTTGCTTTGCGTGTGGCACTCGAAGGCAATCTCAGACGAGCCCCCGCTTAC
>DASXRM010000133.1:0-4322 GCA_036506575.1 Gemmatimonadales bacterium
CCACGTGGGAGCACGACAAAGTGGAGCCACCATCCCGCCTGCCCGGGGCCCTCGGCGAGCCGGTCAATGGTGAACTCGAGTGAAGGCTGGTCCAGGAACTCCGGCGGCCACGTAGCTGGCACGAAAGCACCCAGACTCGCAGCGAGGGCGGATTCACCATCCAGGGCGGCGCGGGTCAGCTCAAGGGTGGCCGGGACGAGCTCCAGGCGTTCCATGATGATCACCATGCGCTTGTCAGACGAGCCCCGCTCGATCTGTACTGGGCGGTTTCGGAACCCACCGATTGACCAGCGCCAAGTACGCGTCGTACGGGCGTCCGAAGCGCCGGCGGAGTGTGGGTTCCTCATACAGCACCACAAAGAGATGAGCCAGGACAAAGGCTGGTAACGCGAGTAGAGCCATGGATGGGGAGCGGTGCCATAATCCGAACCCAACGAGCAGCACCAAGGCGCCGAGGTACATCGGGTTCCGAACCCAGCGGTAGGGACCTCCAGGCACAAAAGCTCGGGGAGCGTCAAACGGAGCCGGGGTACCGCGGCCAACCACGACGAACCATGCGGCGCAGGTGAGAACCAGAGCCCCGCCCAGAACCATGAGGAGTGTCCCGACGACGCGAGTCCCCGCCGGCAGCACCCAATCGCGCCCCACCGACCGCAGCTGCAACGCGAGCCAGCCCCAAACCAGGACGAAGCCGGCCATGTACCCGATCGCGCGCATCGCGACTAGAACACGGGTCATTTAATGAGGGCGGTTGGGCCGTCCAACGGAGCATGCATCAGTTGCGGCGCCGATGGCATTCCTTTGTCGGGACGCCCATTGGTGAGGATGGTCAGGAACTCGTCTCGGGTCGAGGTGTGGCCGTCTGGTGGGCAGCACCGGCGGCTTAGGCCGCAGCCCACCCGATCACAGCCATTTCACGTAACGCAACGTCTCAGCCGTATAACCTTGGCGCTCATACACAGCGCGCGCGCGCTCGTTGCCCACAAACACGTGGAGGGTGATCATCCCGACGCCCTGGCCTCGCGCCCAGCTCTCCGCCGCATCCAGCAGGGCGCGCCCAGCTCCCTGCCCCTCCCACTCGGCGCTAACCGTGAGGATGGCCACATGCGCGTGCGGGCGCTGGCGAAAGTAATCCACCTGCTGTTGCAAGTAGACCATGCCGCCACGGTGACCGTCCTGGCGTTCGGCGATGAAAAGCGCCGCGTCTGCGCTCGGGGACTCGAGCGCCGCGGCCAAGGTCCGTGCCTCGGCCTGCACGACCTCCTCGGGTGTACGCCCAGGAGGTAGCGCAAAGCCCTGGGTAAGCCGAGGTGTGAGATTCAAGACAAACTCGCGATCCTCTGGCCGGGCCGGACGAATGTGCCACCTGGAGTAGTGCATCGGTGCTCATTGAACTCGTTCCGCAGCGCTCCGAGAGAGCGCTGCTCCGGGGCGGAGCTGCACGCCCCACCGGACGGTCAGCTGCACCCGCGGGTTAGGCAGCTCCGGTCAGCGCCCCTGCCACGGGCGGAACAAGCCGACCACGGGATCGGGACGGATCGTCGCCAGCAGGACGCCCCCTGTGCCAGCGACCCCCCTTGAGGGCGAGCAATGCCAAAGGGGACGGCCCCGGGGGATGACGCCTCACAACGGAGTGATCAACCTCACCGCTCTTTCTCACCCTTACGGATACCGTTGAACTTCAAGGCCCGTCGAAATTCGGAAGCCCGGCGGGTCATCCTGGTTACGGAGGAATGTATGCTGCGCTGGGCCCTGATCTTCCTGATCATCGCGTTGGTTGCCGCGGCGCTCGGGTTTGGCGGGATCGCCGCCACCGCTGCGGGTATTGCCAAGATCCTGTTTTATATCTTCCTGGTGCTCTTTCTCATTGCCCTTATCGCCGGGCTTGCGGCCGGAAGGAAAATCGCACCGTAGCACCGGACCTGGCACCGAACCGGGACCCTTTGTCACCCATCGGCATCCCGCCGATGGGATTGCCGTTATCGGAGGCTCACAATGTTCGGATTGAGAAACCCGGGCCACCGCGCCCGGCGGGGGATCTTGAGCGGCACCAGTCTGCGCAACGCGGCACTCGCCGGCGTCGGCATGCTGGCCCTGAAATGGTGGCGGAATCGCCAGACTACCAACCAGGCACCGACACCGGAGCCATCCCCCAGCTCGAGGACGACCTCCACCCAGAACCCTTGGTAGCGGAGGAGAGGACAGGAAGCGAGGCTAGCCAACTATTACGGCGTCGCTGGCTCCTTCTTCGATTCCAACTTCAGGATCCACAGACCGCTGTTGATGTCGGGCACATAAATATTCCCATCCTTCACCACCGCGCCCCAGGCGAAGGTGGACCGGGGCCGCACGCCCAGCGAGTCCGCGGTCAGGATCCAACTGATCTCGCGCCCCTGCCGCAGCAGGTCGCCCTTGAGCTCGCCCGAAATGTCCAGTGCCCGCGCCCCACCCTGATAATTGCCGAGGTAGAGCGTGTCCCCCTCGACCCAGACGTTGTGCACCCCGCCGTCGGTGGGCTCGTACCAGGCCACCTCTTTCGGCTTCTGAAGATTGGAGACGTCGATGACGTGCATCCGTCCGAAGGTCAGATCGTTTCCGTCGGCCAAGCCGGTAGCCGGCTTCGAGGCATAGACCTCGTCACCGACGAACACGTACCGGCCGTGCCGCCAGGCGGTGTGAGTGCCCCTCGGCCCGAGACCATAGAGCTGATCCACTCTGGTGTAGGTGGCGTTGAGGTCATACTTGTACTGCGACACCAGCCTCGGGTTCTCCGGGCTCCCCCCTTTGATCCCATTCCCGACATCGAGGATGATCAGCCCATCGTTCCAGTAACTCAGGTAAGCCAGCCCGTCCTTGACCATGACATCGTGCAGATAGCGCCCCGCCTCGGTCTGCTCCGTCTGCCAGCGGGCGACCTCCCTCGGCTGCACGGGGTCGCGAATGTCGATGACCCGCATGGAGCCGGTCGCGTCATCGGTCAGATACACATGACCGTGGGAGACGTAGCTCGAATGGACCCCACCGGTCACCGTCTCGGTGTACTCCGCTATCGGCTTGGGGTGGCACGGGTCGCTCGCGTCGAACACCACGATGCCGTTCTTCCGGTCTGACGCGCCTTCGCGGGAGAAGACCCCGTAGCGGCCGTCCTCGGTCGTCATGACGTCGTTCACGATCCGGGAGTTGGTCATCATCGAATCCACGATGCGCGGCTCAGCCGGACTGCCCACGTCGATGGCATACACCCGATCCGCAATCGTGCTCAAGTACGCGCACTTGCCCGACGGATGGACCCAGACCTCCGCGGTGCGGAACTGCAGCGGAACCCTCCCCACCACCGCCATGCCGCGTCCGACGGCTCGGGGCTCTACCTGGATGACCGCGTCGGCCGACCGCTCACCCACTGAAGCGGTAACCGTGTATCTGCCCGGCGTCTCGGCCACGAACGCTCCGCTCTCGTCGATCTGCGCGACACCAGAGGAGGCGACGGCGTCCACCGCCCAACGGATCGGCAGATCGGCGACGGGCTTGCCCTTGGCATCGTGCGCCTGCCCTTTGAAGCGGACCACGTCTCCAGTTTTAACCTTTCGAATAGCGGGGTCCAAACTGACCCACGCCACTGTATTCGGTACCACCCGCAGGGTGAGCGTCGACTTGGCGGCTCCGCTCTGGGCGATGATCGTCGCCTCGCCGGGCGCGACCGCGGTCAACCTTCCGTCCGGGGTCACCGCCGCCACCCGCGGGGCACTCGAGCTGAAGCTGACCGGATCGCTGCGCCGGTCACCCTGAGCACTGAAGGGAATTCCGTTGAATGCGAGTCGCGTGCTCACCACCACCTTGGAAGGCGCCGGCTGGATCTCGATGCGAGTCGCGGGAAGCGGGAGAACTCGCACGGTCGCCTGACCGAGAATCGGTTTGGTACTGTCGGCGGCCGCCATGGCGAACACGTGCACATAGCCCGCGTATCCCGCCTTCAGCAGGCCGGTCGAATCGACGCTCCCTTCACCATGGCCCATCCATTTGATCGGAACATTGGATAAGGGCCGGCCCGACGAATCACGGGCTACCGCCGACAGACGGAGGGTTTGGCCAATCTGGACTTCGGCCTCGGCGGGGACCACATCGATTTTTGCCACCTGGTTGGGTGCCTGGGTGGCGGCCTGCTGCTGCACCAACAAGAGGACGAGACCGAGATACATGCCAATGCCTCCGCGGGGGTTCGGAATGAGGACGCTGGACCGGGTTGAAGATAGGGGGCGAAACCGGAGTCGCCAGCACACCAGCGCGAGAGCTCCGTCCATCTAAAGAGGCGGACGGAGCGGAGG
>DASXRM010000134.1:0-10430 GCA_036506575.1 Gemmatimonadales bacterium
TATCGAAGACGATGGCACTGAGATTTCTGGCGTCCTCGAGTCCCCGTCGATCGCGGACCAAGAGACCGCTTCTGGCACCGAGGGTAGTGGAGATAGCGATGACCAGCGGGATCGCGAGTCCCAGGGCATGGGGGCAGGCGATCACCAACACCGTCACGAGGCGCTCCACTGCATACGAAGGCTCTGCGCCGGCAGTGAGCCATGTGATCAGGGTGACTGCACCCGACACCAGTGCAACCACCGTGAGCCAGAAGGCAGCTCGATCCGCCAGCGCTTGCGCCCGAGACCGGGAGCTCTGAGCCTGTTCGACCAGCCGCACGATGCCCGCGAGCGTCGTGCGCTCCCCGGTCCCCGTCACCTCGACCCGGAGCGATCCTGAGCCGCTTACCGTGCCTGCAATCACTCGATCTCCGGGCTGCTTCGGAACCGGCCGACTCTCGCCGGTCACCATCGCCTCGTTCACCTCACTAGTGCCTGTCCGCACCACCCCATCAGCTGGGATGCTCGCGCCGGGGCGGACGAGGACGAGATCACCCTCGCGGAGATCCGAGACCGGTACCTCTTCTTCCAGCCGCTCGGTTCCACCCTCCTGGACTACCCGAGTGGCGGTATTCGGCAGGAGTTTGGCTAGCTCCGCCAGCGCGCCCTGGGCCTGAGTAATGGACCGCATCTCCAGCCAGTGGCCCAGCAGCATGATGGTCACCAGGGTAGCCAGCTCTTCCCACAGCGGCATCCCAGGATACCCCAGGGTGACGGCCGCGCTGAAGCCAAACGCCACCGTAATGGCCAGCGCGATGAGGGTCATCATGCCAGGGAGGCGATCGCGCAGCTCGCGGACCGCTCCCTCGATGAACGGCCGCCCGCCATACAGGAAGACTGCCGTGCCGAACACAGCGGGAACCCAGCGCCCGCCGGGAATCGCGGGCGGAGTGTAGCCGAACGCTTTCTGGAGCATGTGTCCCCAGATGAGCGTCGGACTAGTGAGTGCCAGGGAGATCCAGAACCTGTCGCGGAACATGGCGACGCTGTGCCCCGCGTGTTTGTCATGCCCACCGGGTGCACCATGATGCTCAACGGTCGGCCCGCCGTGGCTGGCGTGGGTCATGCCGGCGTGATGCGAGCGGCTGCCGTCAGCGGTCGCGATATGGCCGGGGGCTTCCGTCAGCTCCGGGTCGGGATGTCCCGGCTCGGCAGGCGCTTCGGCGGTATGGCCATGATGGTGACGATGTTTTCGCAATTCCCTTCCTTTAGTGATGATGAGGGAGCGAGTCGGTGGGTGCTGGGTGATCCATCTGCTCTTTGTCGTGGACCATGCGCCCGCTATCCACAGTCATCCGGCTGAGAGGGGCTTGCACTGCTTGCACCAGTCCCTTTGCACGTCCGCCCATCACATCGATCCCGCCCATGTGCTCGGCCATCATCCGCCACTCCTCCATCGACATCACGTCCTGAGACGAATCCTGCAGCTTGTCGAGCTGCTGATTGATCATCTCGCCTTTCCGCTGGTACGGAATCGTGTCCGAGGTAAGGATGTCGGAAATGATGTCGTGCATCATGTGAAGATTGTCGAAGATCACGGCGGCGCGCGGGTGGGCGGCGCTGAAGGTGGGCGCGACCGCGGAGGTCATCGGCATGACCTTCGGCATCCGGCTGGGTGGGTCCTCGAGCATCGACCAGAAGCGCGCCACGGTCGCCTGCACCCCGGCCTTTCGCTCCGCTTCGGTCTGGCTTTCCAGGAAAGGCTCGTAAAGCCCGACTTGGAGCCAGTGGTAGGCCCAGATGAGACCGTTGAACTTTGGGTGGGTCTTTCGAAAGGTCTGGCTGAAAAACTGCTCGTCCATCAGCGCCATTGACTTGGGTCGGTCGGTAAACGCGTACTTGCGGTTACTCAGGTAATAGTCGGTGAGTCGCTCAATCAAGACGTCGCGCTGCTTGGGGGTGAGCCGCTGATCGGCATAGGCGTCGTAGATCTGCCGGTGCAGGAGGTGGGCCCAATCAAACATCATCTTCGCTCGCCAGGCGACCTTCGCGTAGGCGGGCATGATCACTTCCTCTGCTACGGCAAATCGGGGCGGCCGAACCAGGAGGTCGGTTGTGAGATAGCGGTACTCCTTCTCTAGCTGGGGTGCCGCTTTCACACGGCTGGTGTAAAGCCGCTCATAGAGCACCGCATGGCCGTAATCGAAGGCGTTGAAGAGCCGGGCAGCCTCGGGGTAGTTGGCCAGGAATTGCCAGTTGAAGCCGCCCGGGAAGTAGAACTGCTCGTCACGCTGAGCCTGGGCCCCTGCCGTGCTGGCGCCAATCCCGATTATGAGAGTCCCGAGGGTCAGCCCATGTGCCAGAGTAGAGCGAACCAGCATGGTGTGCGTCTCCCGAGATTACCGCGGGCCGGCGGGCATGAGCCCCCGGATCGCGAAAGCGTGTGAAAGACCAACCGTGACAGCGATATCGGGACCGGTATCCGCTCGGAGCCTGCGGGTCACCCCGGCATCGAGCACGAGCGTCGGCGTCCATTGCCAGCGTCCGCCGAATGCAGCATTCACGGCGGTCAGCATGTCGTCAGTGGGCTGCGAGACCGCGATCTCACCTATGAGGAGGATGCTCGAGCGGAAGAACGTCCGATCGAGCGCCAGACTGGCGCTCCAGCGATTCAGCGGCTCGGCCACGGAGAGAGCGTCTTCTGATCCGAAGCCGCGGGCGACATTGAGGTGGGCGCGCATCCGTCCCCAGCCGCGAGTGGCGATCGCCTTGATGGCGAAACGGGTTCCATCGCCGGCGAGAGACCCCAGGGGGAAGGTCGCATCCGCTCGGATGGAAAGGGCAGGGAGCCGGGGACTCTCGGTGTTGAAGTTGTAGAGTCCAAAGACCCGTAGCCCGGCGAGACCCCAATCGGTTCGCGTCCCTTCGTCCGCTGCGGCCAGCGGCAGCTTGAGGCCGACCTGTCCGTTGCGGGCCAGCCCGTAGGCGGCCTCGGGCACGACGGTATGTAATCGGTGGCCGCCCGGCTCTGCCTCGAACCGATACGGGGCGAGGAGCTCGAAGGCATAGCGCTCCACCGGGTATGCATCCTCGGTGATCACCGGGCGGTCGTCATCGAGGTTGCGATAGTCGATCTGCGCCGACGCCGGAGGCACCAGGAAAAACAGTAACAGCCCGGCCATTCTGGTGGCCGTGCCAAGGGTTTGCACGATTCGATTCTCCTAGTAGTAGAGTTCCCGGCCGGAGGCCGGACTACGTACCCGCTAGGCGACCGATTGAGGCGGAGGGGAAGGAGGCTGTTGGGTCGTGGAGTGGGGCGAGGGGTTTAAGCGGAGTGTGCCCACATGGTGAGAGCTTAAAGTTCCGAAAGCCGTATTGCTGGGCAATGCTGCTGCCGTGCCGGAGACAGAGCACGGTGCGATGCTGGCACACTCACTAGCAGGGCAATGGGAACAGTCGGAGTGGGCAGGACGGGTCCACGATGGTGCCGAGCCTTGATGGCTGGCATGTCCGCCGCCGGCTTCAACCAAGTGCATTGCTGACGCTGGATGGCCGGCGCAGTGGGACCGCTGAACTAACGTCAGCCCCAGCCCGGGGGTGCTCAGAATGCCGACGAGCAATAGAAACAGCCTCATACCTCAAGCCTAGCCATACTGCGTGACAATCCACAAGACGTGCGCGGAGTCGTGCCCGCTGGGCAAGATTATTCTTCCGCATGAGCTCGGATCAGAAAGCACTGGTCCGGCGTGGGCTCCAGCTGAGCTATGCTACCCTCGCCTACAACTGCCTGGAAGGCCTGATCGCCATCCTGGCAGGGCTGGCTGCCGGGAGCATCGCTCTGGTGGGCTTTGGGGCCGATAGTCTGATCGAGGTGACGGCAAGCCTGGCCGCCATCTGGCGCTTGCACAGCGATTCCGACCCGACCCGGAGCGAGCGGTCCGAACGCATCAGCCTCCGGGTTATCGGCATTCTGTTTCTCGCGCTCGCCGCATATGTGGCCGCCGATGCCACGCAGTCTCTGATCACGCGACAGGCGCCGGATACCAGTCTGGTCGGCCTTCTCCTTGCGGCTGCCTCGTTAATCGTCATGCCCCTGCTCGCCAGGGCGAAGCGCAAAGTCGCGGTGGCAATGGGCAGCGGCGCGCTTGCCGCGGAATCCCAACAGACGATGCTCTGCACTTACCTCTCGGCCATTCTTCTCGGCGGACTGATCTTGAATGCCGCAGTGGGCTGGTGGTGGGCCGATCCGGTGGCGGCCCTGGCCATGGTGCCGATCATCGCTCTCGAGGGACGCGAGGCTATCCAAGGCCGATCAGCTTGCGGCGATGACTGCCACTGAATCGATCCGGCCAGACCACCAGCGGGGGCGCGGTTTGAGCGGACCTCGCCGGGAGGCGATCATCGGCTCGAGGGGCCAGCCGAGTGCGCGGGCTCCGAGATCCGCTCCACTATCCGCCCGACTTCTCCCTCGCTGGCGGCACTCTGGTTCAGCGCCAGATCGGCCTGGGCGATGATGCCGACGCAGCACCCACGCTCGTCCACCACCGGGACGCGGCGCACCTGCGCCTCGGCCATGATACGCTCCACTCGGTCCAGGTCGTCATCAGGGCTGCAGGAGTTCGGATCCCGCGACATGACCTCGGCAACCTGTGTGTCGGAACCCTTGTCCTCCGCCACGCAGCGACAGGCGATGTCGCGGTCGGTGACTACTCCGACCAGCCGGTCAGTCTCCTTATCCTCGACCACGGGGATACACCCGCAGTCGTGCTCTTTCATCAGCCGAGCCGCCTCGGCAACGGTCTCTTCGGGCGTACAGCAGGCAGGCTGTGCCGTCATCAGCTCTCGCGCTTTCATTTCGTCCTCCACCTGTATCGTGATGGGGTCCCGTTCGAGCTGGGGCCCTTCACGCAGCCTGGGGTCTCGCCGGCTGAGCGTCAGTGACGCAGCGCACAGGCCACTCACGCCATTGCCGGGCCGGATCCAGAGCCGATGCGAAGTCCCCTAGTCATCACCCCTCCTTGAGCAAGGCCGCCCCGGCTGGTGGAGTGGTCAGTGCTGCTGCATGGACTTCACCATCTGCTCGTGCATCGCCATGAGCCGCTTGACCCGATCGGCGTGGGCCTGCATCCGGGTCGAGAGCTCCTGACCCTTGAGATTCGGCAGGTCCGCCAGATCCTGCTTCACCGAATCGGTGAGGGCGGTCCACTCGGGGGTGCCGGCCATCTTCATCCCGCGCATGTCCGAGCCCATCCCATCCATCATGCGAGACATCATCTGTTCGTGCATGGCCATCATCCTCTGCATTTGCTGGGGCGACATCCGCATCATCGAGTCCATGTGAGCCCGCATGCCGGACATCATGGGCATGCCCTGCATGTTGCCCATCCCCATGCCGCCGGAATCCATGTGACCCATCATTCCACCGGTGTCTCGAGTCGACTCGGCCCGGTTGCCGCCTCCCCCGCAACCCGCGAGCGCTAGCGCGCCGAGCAGCAGGGCCCAGTGTGACATTCCCATTTCAAGTCTCCTTCGATGTGTAAGGCTCCGTAGCCCGGAGCCCGGCGTCCTTCGATCCTTCGAGTCCCCGCCGCCGCCAGATGAAATAGACCGCCGGGATCACCACGAGCGTGAGCATGGTCGCGGTGATCATCCCGCCCACCATCGGTGCGGCGATCCGCTGCATCACCTCCGCGCCAGTCCCGTGACTCCAGAGGATCGGCACCAGTCCCAGTGCGATCGCCGTCGCCGTCATGAGAATCGGCCGCACCCGCAGCACCGCGCCCCGCTCGATCGTCGCCTCGACGGGCTCGCCCTCCCCCAGGGTGAGGCGCTCCTGCCAGGCCCGGTCGAGGTAAACCAGCATGACCACGCCGATCTCCGCAGCGACGCCGGAGAGCGCAATGAACCCCACCGCCACGGCCACCGAGAGGTTGTACCCCAGGAGCCACATCGCCCACACCCCACCCACTAGCGCGAAGGGGAGGGAGAGCATGACGATGAGCATCTCGACCACGCTCCCGAAGGTGAGATAGAGGAGCAGCGCGATGACCCCGATCGTGAGCGGGACCACGACCTGGAGGCGCGCCTTGACCCGCTGAATCGCCTCGTACTGCCCGCTCCACTCCAGCCGGTAGCCGGCAGGGATGTTCACCTCGCGGGCCACAACCTGCTTGGCTTCCGCCACGTAGCCTCCGACGTCGCGGCGCCGCACATCGATCGAGACGAGATCGTTGAGGTACCCGTTCTCGCTCCGGATCATCGGCGGTCCCGGGGTGAACGCGATATCGGCGACCTGTGCGAGTGGGACTTGGACGCCCTGCTGGCCGCTTACCAGGAGCTGGCCGATCGCCTCGGGCGAGTCGCGGAAATCGCGAGCATAGCGCACCTGCACGGGAAAGCGTTCGCGGCCCTCCACCGTGGTCGTGATCTGGTCGCCGCCGAGCGCGGTGCCGAGCACCTCCTGCACGTCGCCGGTCGTGAGCCCATAGCGCGCCAGCGCAGCGGCGTTGGGCCGGATCTCGAGGTAGCGCCCCCCAAACGAGCGCTCGGCATAGATGCTCGCGGTCCCGCGGAGCCCGGAGAGTGCCCCCTCGATGTCGTGCCCGATCCGCTGGATGACCTCGAGGTCGGGCCCGAAAATCTTGACCCCGAGCGTGGTGCGGATCCCGGTCGACAGCATGTCGGTGCGGTTCTTGATCGGCATGGTCCAGGTGTTCACGGCGCCGATCATCCGGACCTTGCGGTCCATCTCGGCGATGAGCTCGTCCTGGGTCATTCCCTGGCGCCACTCCGACTGGGGCTTGAGGTTCACGATCGTCTCGACCATCGAGATCGGCGCCCAGTCCGTCGCCGTGTTCGCCCGGCCCGCCTTCCCCCAGACCGACGCGACCTCCGGAAACGTCATCAGCAGGCTGTCCTCGACCTGGAGCAGCCGCCGCTGTTGGGTGAGCGAAAGGCTCGGGAGTGTGTTCGGCATGTACATCAAGCTCCCCTCGCGCAGCGGCGGCATGAACTCGCTGCCCAGGCTTGCGAACGGGATGAGCGTGACGCCCACCGCTGCAATGGCGCCGACCACGACTACCACGCGTGCCCGGAGCGCCCAGCGCAGCACCGGCCGGTAGATGCGGTCCGCCCAGCGATTGATCGGGTTGGCGCCCTCGGGCCGGAGCCTCCCCTTGATGAAGAGGCCCATGAGCACAGGCACGAGTGTCACCGAGAGGAGCGCCGCGCTCCCCATGGCGAAGGTCTTGGTGAGGGCGAGCGGGCGGAAGAGCCGCCCCTCCTGGTCCTCCAGGGTGAAGACCGGCAGGAACGAGAGCGTGATGATGAGGAGCGACATGAAGAGCGCAGGACCGACCTCCTTCGAAGCCGTCCGCACAAGGTGCCAGTGTTCCTCGGCGGTACGGCCGCCCGCCCGCTCGATATGCTTGTGGAGGTTCTCGATCATCACGATCGCCGCGTCGATCATCGCGCCGATGGCGATCGCGATGCCGCCGAGCGACATGATGTTGGCGTTGATGCCCATCCACCGCGTGATGGTGAGTGCCGCGACGATACCGAGGGGGAGCGTCGCGATCGCCACTAACGCGCTCCGCGCATGCAGCAGGAAGACGATGCACACGAGCGCGACGATGACCGACTCCTCGAGCAGCGTCCGCTTGAGAGTGTCGATCGAGCGGTGGATGAGGTCGGACCGGTCGTAGGTGGTGACCACCCGGACGCCCGGTGGGAGCGAGGGGGCGATCTCGGCGAGCTTTGCCTTGACCCGGTCAGTCACGTCGAGGGCGTTGGCTCCCACTCGCATGACCACCACGCCGCCCACTGCCTCGCCCCGGCCGTTCCGCTCGGCGATGCCGATTCGGAGATCGGGCCCGATAGTGACCTGGGCGACGTCGGCCACCCGGACGGGCCGCCCCTGGGAGCCGACCCCGACCGCCACGCTGGCGATGTCCTCCACCCCTCGGAAATAGCCCCGCCCCCGGATGGCGTAGTCACTCCCCGCCACCTCGATGGTGCGGGCGCCCACGTCCTGATTGGCTCCGCGCACGGCATTGGAGATTTGCTGTGCGGTGACGCCGAAGGCCCGGAGCCGGACCGGGTCGAGGAGCACCTGGTACTGCCGGACGAACCCGCCGATGCTGGCCACCTCGGCCACCCCAGGAAGGCCCTGGAGTGCGTAGCGGACCTGGAAGTCCTGGATGGTCCGGAGTTGAGCCAGCGAATACCCCCGCCCCTCCAGCGCATACTGGTAGACCCAGCCCACACCGGTGGCGTCGGGGCCGAGCTCGCTCTTGGCGCCGCTGGGCAGCCGTGCCTGAATGGGGTTGAGCCGTTCGAGCACTCGCGAGCGCGCCCAGTAGAGATCGGTTCCCTCCTGGAAGATGACGTAGACGAACGAGCTGCTGAACATCGACTGCCCGCGCACCACCTTCGCTCGGGGCACGCCGAGCATCGCTGTAACCAGCGGGTAGGTCACCTGGTCCTCCACCACCTGCGGTGCCTGGCCGGGGTAGTCGGTGTAGACAATCACCTGCACGTCGGAGAGATCGGGGATCGCGTCCACCGGCGTCGTGCGCAAGTAGAGCGCCCCAGCCACGAAGAGCGCCAGCGCGGCCATTGCGACGAGGCCCCGCCGCGAGATGGACCAGGCGATCAGTCGAGCGATCATCGCCCCGCTGCCCCGCTGTCCCGCTGTCCCGCCGTCATCCCCCCCATGTTCAGCCCCATCCCCATCTGGAGCATGAGCCCCTGTATGGCAGAGGCGAGGTTGGTTTCCGAGTCGAGGAGGTAGGTGGCCGAGGCGACGATCTCGTCGCCTGGTTTGAGGCCGCTCACAATCTCGACCAGCGAGTCGCTCCGAGCCCCGGTCGTGACGTCACGCGGCACGAACCGGCCGTCGCCCCGGTTGACGAAGACGAGCTGTCGCGTGCCGGTGGGAAGTACCGCAGTGAGCGGGACAGTGAGGCGTTGCGCCGAGGCGCCGCCGAGGCGGGCCATCGCGTACATCCCCGGCCGCAAGCTACCGTCCCGGTTCATCACCTCCACTCTGGCTGTGAGGGTGCGGGTCGTCGTATCGACCCCGGGATGGATGAAAGTCACCCGGCCCTGGTACCTTCGGCCGGGAAGCGCGTCCACCGTGAGCTCGACCGGCGTGCCGATCCGCAGCAGCCGAGCGTCGCTCTCGAACACCGCGAGCTCGACCCAGAGGCTACTTCGGTCGGCGATGAGAAAGAGGTTGTCACCGGCCTGCACCGCCTGGCCCTCAACGACCATCTTTTCGGCTATTTCCCCGCTCATCGGCGCCCGGAGCAGCAGCGTGCGCTGCGCCTTGCCCGTGCTGTCCAACAGCTCGATCTGGTCCTCCGGGATGTTCCACAGGGCCAGCCGGTGCCGCGCGGCTGTGACCAGCGACTGGTCGCCGAGCCGCTTCGCCGAGAGATACTCCTCCTGGGCGCTCAAGAGCTCAGGGCCATAGAGCGCGAGGAGCGGCTCCCCCTCCCGGACGGGCTTGCCGGTGTAGTCAGCGTAGAGTCGCTCGACCCAGCCCATCACTCGGGCGTTGACGTACTCCCGCCGGGGCTCGGCATAAGTCAGGGTACCGACGCCGCGGGTCCCCTGCCCGATGGGCCGCATTGCCGCGCGGGCGAAGGTGATCCCGAGCCGCGAGGCTGAGGCTCGGTCCACCGAGACCCCGACGGTGTCGGTGCCCGCCCCTCGGGCAGCGCCATCCGCCATTCGCTCCGTCTCACTCATGCCTTGCATGCCTTGCATCCCTCTCATGCTATCCATTGCCTTCGTCCCGGCCTCATCGCCGGTGGCGCCACTCTGCTTCTGGCAGGCAGTCAACCCGATTGCGAGCGCCAGGGCCGCCGCTGTAATCCACGCGCGATGGATCATGAGTCGCCCTCCGGGGTGACTAGCTGCTCGAGCATCACGAGATGAGTGAGATGGTCGGCGGCGACCCGCGCGGCATCGAGCCGAGCGCGGTAGAGGGCGTCTTCCGCGGCCAGCACGGTCAGGAACTCGATCCGACCTACGCGGTAGCTGCGGAGGGTGGCGTCTACGGTCGCTTGCGATGCCGGCACGACCTGGCCCGTCAGCAGACGCAGCCGAACAGCCTCACTTCGGATTTGGGCCAACGTGGTTTGGATCTCTTCTCGGAGTGCGGCCTGTTCTTCGGCGAGTGCCGCCCGGGCTGCGTCGGCGTCGGCGCGGGCCGCGTCGGCTAAGCGGTGCTGTTTTCGGCCTGCATACAGTGGGATGCGGAAGCCGATGAAAGCTGAGAAGAAGTCGGAGCCGAGCGGGCGCGCGCCATACCTAGACATGATGGTGAAGTCAGGCCGCGCGCCCAGCTGCTCGACCCGGATGGCGGGCTCGGCCGCTGCGATGGCCGCCCGCCGGGCCAACAAGCGCGGATGCTCCGGCACGGAGTCCTTGGTGGATAGATCATC
>DASXRM010000135.1:0-3617 GCA_036506575.1 Gemmatimonadales bacterium
CCTTCCAGCGGCGTACGTCATCCGCCGTGATGGTGGCGGCAAGCGAGCACCCGGCGCGGAGGTCCGGCAAGAGCACCCGCTTCTGTGGGGAGAGAATGGCCGCGGTCTCGGCCATGAAGTGAACCCCGCAGAAGACGATCACCCCGGCCTGGGTTCCGGCCGCTTGCCGGGAGAGCCCGAGCGAATCGCCCACGTAATCGGCCACGTCCTGGACTTCGGGGCGCTGGTAATTGTGGGCGAGGACGATCGCGTTTCGCGACCGAGCCAGCCGGCGGATCTCCGTCTGGAGCAGGGCGATCTCTTCCGGCGTCTCCCGCGGCGTTTCGATGACGGGGAGCGAGAGCGCCGGCCCACCGTTGGAGGATGGTGGTATCACACCGCCTCCCGTTTGAGCGAGTCGGGCGGGTAGTCCGTCCGCCGATGCCCCCCCCGACTCTCCCGTCTGCCCCGCGCCGCCTGAGTGATTAACCCGGCGACCAGAAGCTGGTTGTGAGTACGCCAAGCGGTGGGGGGTGTCGCCTGGTTAAGTCGCTCGAGCTCCCGCTCTGCCTGCAGTAAAGAGGACTCGCTCCGCTGCACGCCGACATTCGCAGTCATCAGGTTCCGCATCTGCTGGCGGATCGACTCGCACTGGGCATCGGCGGCGCTGTCCGGGCTGCCGGAAGCGAGAGATGGAGCCACGGCGACAACCTTGGAGCGCAGCTTGGTGGCAAGAGAGCGGCCCGCCCGATCGGCAAACACCAGCGCCTCCAGTAGGGAGTTGGACGCCAACCGATTGGCCCCGTGGACGCCGGTGCGGGCAACCTCGCCTACCGCCCAAAGCCCAGGCTTGGTCGTCCGTCCCTCCAGGTCGGTCTGAATCCCGCCCATGGCGTAGTGCAGGGCCGGAGCCACCGGCAACAGGTCATGAGCCGGATCGAGTCCATGGCGGCCGAGCATCGCCGTGATGCCGGGGAAGCGGGATGGGAAGCTCTCGATAGCCCGGGCGTCGAGCCAGGCGCCTCCGCTGGCGTCAGCCGCCGCGACCGCTCGTGCGACCACGTCGCGGGGAGCGAGCTCGCCGCGCGAATCGAGGTCGAGCGCAAAGCGACGCCCCGATTGGTCGAGCAAGACAGCCCCCGCGCCACGAACCGCCTCCGAAATGAGTGGCGCCGGATTGACCCCAGGCAATTTGAGCGCAGTTGGATGGAACTGGAGAAACTCGATATCGCGCAGCTGGGCGCCCACATGGTGAGCCAGGGCCCAACCGTCTGCTGTCGCCACCCTGGGATTGGTCGTTACGGCGTAGAGTTGGCCCACTCCCCCGGTGGCTAGGATCACCGCCGATGCGGGCAGAGCCATGCCGGTACCGCCCCGCGGGAGCAGGCTCACTCCCATCACCTTCCCGCGCTGGATGGTCAGGCTGGTGACTTCGGTGTGTTCCAGGAGCTCGATCTCGGGATGATACCGAAGCACCTGAGCCAGACAGCTGATGAGCGCCGCTCCGGTGCGGTCTCCACCCGAGTGAATGATCCGGGGCCGAGTGTGGGCGGCCTCCAGCGCGAGCCCCAGCCTTCCATCGGGACCACGATCGAACACGGCCCCCAAGGCCAGGAGCTCGTAGATACGATCGGGACCTTCATTGGTGAGGATACGTACGGCCTCGGGGTCGGCCAGGCCGTCACTCGCCGCCAGGGTGTCTGCCGCGTGTTGCCCCGGGCTGTCACCGGGTCCCAGTGCCACCGCGATGCCTCCCTGGGCCCAGGCACTGGCGCTATCAGCCAGCGTTTCCTTGGTGACGAGCACCGCGGGGATCCCCTCCGACGCCAGCCGCCAAGCGGTCCAGAGTCCGGCGATACCGGTGCCTACGATGACCGGGCGGGGTGTGGACATGAGTCAAATATAGGCGGGGCAGCGGGGCAGCGGGGCGGCGCTTTGGGCGGCACACAGCTTGGCGATGCGCGGATTTGATGACAGGAAATCCACCCGGCTCGCTAGGCTGGTCCATGGTCCAGGTTTCCGGCGACTCAAAAAAGTGCAAACGCCATGAGCGGCTCAAGTCATGGACTGCTTGTCACGATTTGGTGCTCGCCGTCTATCGAGCAACCCGGACCTGGCCGAAGCTGGAGCTGTATGGTCTCACTTCACAGGCCCGGAGAGCCGCCTACTCTGCTGCAGCAAACATTGCTGAGGGATCTGCCAAACGCGGCGGTGCCGAGTTCCGTCGATTTCTTGACATCACTTTAGGATCTCTTGCGGAGCTTTCTTATATCCTGCTATTGGCCCGTGAGTTGAACTATCTGAAGAGGGAAGAATGGGGTGAGATAGAGGCGCTGCGAGATCATGCCGGCCGGCTGACCTGGGGTCTTTACCGCGTAATCGCAGGGAAATCTCGAAACTCGAGTCCTGTCGGTTCCTGACTCTCCGGCATAGGCTACCTGCCCCGCTGCCCCGCTGCCCCGCTGCCCCGCTGCCCTCACGTCCTCACCTTCGCGAGCAACACCAACCCAGCGAACAGGAAAACCACGTTCGGGAACCAGGCGGCCACCACCGGGTTGATGACGCCTCCCGCGCCGATCGCCTTGGTGATCTGGACGAAGAGCAGAAAAATCACCGTGGTCCCGAGGCTGATGGCGACTCCCACGGCCGCTCCTGCCCGGGGCGATGTGACCGCCAGAGGAGCCCCGAACAAGGCGATGATGATGCAGGTGGCCGGCAGCGCCAGCTTGAGCGCTTGCTCCACCACCAGCTTGTTCGCGTCATTGCCCGACCGTTTCAGCGCGTCGATATAGCGGCCCAGTTCGGCGTAGCGCATCTCATCGGGAGCTTTCGACTCGGCCAGCAGGTCCGCCGGCGACTGCTTCAGTGCCCGGAGCCGCATCGAGCGAAAGTTGAAGGTCGCCTGCCGCGCTGGGCTCGCGATGATCCGGCTCGTCCCCCGGCGAAGCCGCCAAATCTTCAACGAGTCGTCGTAGCTCGCGCTGTCGGCCGTGAGCACCAGCCCGGGATAGCCGAGCCCGGTCCCCTGCCGCTCGAACATGAGCTGCTTGAGCTGGCGGGTGGCCACGTCAAGCGAGCGGATGGTGTAGACCCATCCGGCATCCCCCCGGTAGACGAAGTTGAAGCGGGTGCGGGTCGGACGAGCCTGCTTGGCCTTCTGAATTTCGAGCTGGCGGGCCGTGGCCCCCGGGGCCAGCTCGCCGACCACGAAGGCCAGCACCGACGCCAGCCCGGCCGCGATGAAGATCGGCCGCATCAGACGATGAAAGCTCTGGCCCCCGGCTTTCGCGGCCGTGAGCTCCGAATGCCGGCCCATGGCTCCCACCGTGAACACGGTGGCAAAGAGAACCGCCGCTGGCATGACCAGGAAGGCATTCTCGGGGATGGAGTACACGTAGCTGATCGCGATCTCCTTCATGGTGAGACCGCGGTCGAGCAGCCGGTTGAGGGTATCGGTCAGGTTGATCAGGATCGAGACGACCGGGAATCCCAGGGCCGTGAGCACGAAGATCCGCACCCAACTCTGGAGCACGTAGCGGTCCAGCTGGCGGAGCCCACCGGGCCGGAGGCGGCGAAGGACCCCGTTGAGCCGGTCGCGGGTCATCGGGCGACAACCCGTTGGAGCCGGCGAAGCAGGT
>DASXRM010000136.1:0-29906 GCA_036506575.1 Gemmatimonadales bacterium
CGCGGCGCTCACCCGGGTAGCTACACCGTGGGTCATCGGTTCGGTGGAATGGAACAGCCAGCTCGTGGTACGGGCCGTTGTTTGGCTCTCGCATCAGACCGGCAAGGCCATTCTCAAACTCACCCAGGGAGATTATGCCGAACACCGGCTCTCTGCCCTGGTGGCTCGATTCGGTTCGCCTGGGGCGCTGAACGGCGAGGTGTTCAATGCGCTTGGCGCCAAGATCCGGGGACGCTCCAAGCTGCCTCGGAATGCGCGGATCATCTGCTTCTCGCCCCATCCCGACGACGATGTCATCTCGATGGGTGGCATCCTTCACAAGCTGGCCGTGAACGCCAACCAGATCACCGTAGCCTACATGACGAGCGGGAATCTGGCCGTCTTCGATCACGACGTGCGCCGTCACCTGGACTTCATCGGGCGTCTGGCGGATGAGCGCCACATCCCCGAGGCTGCCACCGTCGAGCTGCAACGCCGGGTCAACGAGTTTCTCGCCTGCAAACAACCCGGTGACGTTGATATCCCCGAGGTGCAGGATACCAAGCGGCTCATCCGGGAGTCCGAGGCGGTGGCGGGGATCCGCACCCTCGGCGTGGAGGAAAGGGCTGCCCGGTTCCTCAATCTTCCGTTCTATCAAACCGGGAAGGTCAGGAAGGATCCCATAGGCGCGGCGGACATAGCGATTGTTCGCCAGCTGCTCGAGGAAGTCCGACCCGAGCTGGTCTTTGTGGCGGGGGATCTTTCGGACCCTCATGGGACTCACCGCGTCTGCAAGGACGCGATCCGGCGGGCCCTCGAAGAGTACGTAACGGCAGGGGGCCAGCGGCCGGAGGTATGGCTCTACCGAGGGGCCTGGCAGGAGTGGCCGGTGACGGAAGCGACCTGGCTGGTGCCGCTCTCCCAGGAGGAGCTGCGGCTCAAGATCCAGGCGATCTTCAAGCACCAGTCACAGAAGGACACCGCGCCCTTCCCCGGACCTGACGAGCGAGAGTTCTGGCAGCGGGTGGAGGCTCGCAACAAGGGGACCGCCGCGGAGCTCGATCGCCTGGGACTGGCCGAATACTTCGCCATGGAGGCCTACGTGGTGGAGGACGTGGTTTAGGCGCGTCCTCGGATCTTGGCCACCCACCAGCGGACTCCCACCAACAGAAAGCGCCAGTCATGGAAGAACTCCGGAGGCTTTCCTTCGACTGCGTGGCCCACGAACTGCAAGATCCAACCTACCACGAAGAGGGCTATCGGTACCACCAACCATCCTGGAACCCAGACCGACGCTACAAAGAGAGGCAGCGAAAGAACGATCAGGGGAATTGGCTACGGGTGTCGCCCCACGACACCCCGCGTGGAACCGCCAGTTCGGCCTCGATAAGGTGGACCACTTCATCTGGCGAACCCGCCGACAGCATCCGTGCCTCGGTGTGGATGCTGCTGAAGAAGGCCAGCGCGGTGGCGGAGGCACCCAACAGGATCACCGGCTTCCCAGCCTTCAATGCCAGCGCGATTTCCGAAAGCGTGCCGGGTCCTTCGATGCCGCAGGCGACCACCACATCGCTGGTAAGCACGTTGATCGCGTTGCGGGCGTCACCCATCCCGGTGAAGATCGCGAGGTCCACATGGGATGCGGTCTCGCCCGAAGCGCTGGGAAGAATACCCACGGTCAGACTTCCAGGGATCTGCTTTGCGCCGGCAGAAGCCGCAGCCATGACCCCGAGTGGTCGTCCGCCGGTCAGCACGATCCAGCCACGCTCGGCCAGCAGCTTGCCGAGCTCGTGGGCAGCGGCGAGGCTTTCGGAACTCGGGTTGCCCGCGCCCATGACGCCAATGACCGGCCGGCGTGCCGAGGTCGTCATCGGGTCGAGGCCGTCATTCCACCATCGATGATCATAGATTGGCCGGTCACGTAGGAGGCTGCAGCCCGAGAAACATCGACTCGTACGAAGCGTACCTCTCCACGATTTTGTGGGACCTCCTGCGCGGCCAGCACGACCCTTGAACCGGCACGGGCAAACGCGTGAACCGCTGCGCGTCGGATACCGGAGCTTCTGCCGGTGACGAGAACTACGCTCTCCGGGAGATCCACCATGCGGTATACCCTCATCCAAATCGAGTTGATCACCGTTGGGGAACTGCGCGAATAATGTCAGCATCGAGAAGAGTTAAAAGGACCGAGCCCCCACCGCGGTCGGCGATGGTACCGGAAGGGCCTGGTGGGAGGCTACGATTCAACTGGATGACATTTCAGCAACTTCTTACCTATAAGTGGCTTACGAACATCGCCTCAAGCAGTATATCAAGCCGCAGGCTGATGGCAACGGCCCTCCGAGAATTGCCGCTACATCGCTTTTCCTCGACTTCGACTTGCTTTGCGCCCGCCCACGCCGACGAGCTTTTCGTGACCGGAGACAGGCTGCGCATTGGTGTCGCCACGACTACCGGCATTTTAGCTCTGCTGGTGTCGGTCTTTTGTCTTCAGGCTCAAGACCCGACGACGTCGCTCCTGGGCGCTGACCGGGCAACTTCCCAGCTCAGTAGCGACTCGGGGTTCTCCAAGGCGGTCCTCGCTGCGCTGCATCCAACCGGAGTGCTGCTTTGGCCCGGTGCCCCAGTCATTGCTGGTGCGGCGGATGTAAGTCGGTTTTTTGGCTCGCTTGCAAACCAGGATTCCCTCCGCCTGACTTGGCAGCCACTTGGCATAGACCTCGCCCGCGATTCGAGTTTCGGAGTGACTTGGGGTGTTGCGGTGGCAACGGCGCGGCTTACTACCGGGACGCCGCAAGTCGGCCGGTACATCTCAGCCTGGCGTCGTGAGCCGGGCCGGTGGACCATCGCTGCGCTCCTCGTCGTAGGCATCACCCCCACGAGGGCCGCCGCCTCGCCCAGCGGCTTTCCACTCACGCGAGAGGCGGCTCGTGCGAGAGATGAAATCGCCCCGTTCATTGCGGCTGATCTGGCATTTGCCCGGTTGGCAGCCGACAGCGGTGCCGCGATAGCATTTCGAAGATGGGCGGCTCGGGACGCGGTGAAATTCGGTGGCGGGGGCCTCCTCATCCGAGGTCCGGAGGCGATTGCTCAGACCGTGTCTGGACCCGGGCGGTGGCAGTGGCACCCGGTCTTGGCTGGCGCGGCTCGCAGCGCCGACTTAGGGTGGACGGTAGGAGAGGCGGTCATCACCGGCAAGAACGCCCAGCCGGCATATTCCAAGTATCTCACCATCTGGAGCCGCCTGCGCGGCGGGCCGGTCCGCTTTCTCATTGACGGTGGGAATTCCCGGCCTCCGGCCCCCTGAGTTAGGATATAGGGCTCAGCCCCGGGTCGGCGATTCCATTTCCCACCTGCCGGGATAACGAACGATCAGTCCCGCATCGTTTACTTCCAGATCGGTGGCAAAGCTGCCTCCGGATGATTCGTAACGGTAGGTTGTGTTCCCGCTCCGACGGTATACCTGCACCAGAGGCTCCAGAATAAAATCAGGAAACCCAAGCCATGCCGCACATACCTCGGCCTCCTCACCCAGTCCAAGCCGGAGCCGGTGAATCGGTATCAGGTTAGTTGACGGACTGAAGGCGAGATCCAGGTCGATGCAGCCGGAGACTTCGGGGCGAGCGCTGCCATTGACCGTCCAACGGCGCTCCGAATCCGCCCAGATCTGGTAGTTGATGCGCCGATCCCCCACCCAACCAGCCACTCGCGCACGCAAGGTCGTCCAGTTGCTATCGCAGACGATGAGGTACTCCAGCCCGCAGGGCCGACCCTCATGAGCGAATACGGCGTTTCCATTCAACTGCCATAATGGATTATGAAAGACGATCCGCGCTGCCTCGTGACCCGGCTGATCCAGTCTCCGCCACAGTGCAAATCCGTCCGGAATACCTCTCGGCTTTCCGCTTAAGGAACCTGAGCTGTTCATGAGTGCAACCGGTCCCGGGCTTTGGGTCGAAGAAGCCACCAGACCAATGCCGCGATGGAGAGGCTTAGAACGGTGTGCCACTCGTGCCACGCACGGCCGGCATCCACAATGCGGCTCCCTGCGATGAATCCTGTAATCAGCACAACCAGATAACGAATCGTCTGCAAATTCACCCCTCTGCCCGCCAGGATCAGGAATTCCTTTAAAGTTGACGATACTACCCCCATGTGGAGTTGACGATGCTACCCCATGGGGGGATATTTTCCGGGTCGCGAGCCCCACCCCTGGGGGAAGAAGAGATGGCGCCATTCGGGCGGCCATTCCATCGCGAACCGCGGCCGTAACGGCTCGGTAAGTCCACTTATCCCAATTCGACCTCCGGCTGGTTGTCAGGCCGGACACTGTCGCCCCGCGACTCCTCAATGCCGGCCCGCTACCGTCTCGGCCCTGCCGCGACCGTAGCGCGCACGCGGTGCGAGCAGAATGGTCATCGCCTCCACCCGGGAGAGAAAGTGCGTACGGGCATGATCTACCACAAGAATCGCTTAGCTGGCTGGGCCACGCTCCAGTTGATGACGGTCAGCCTCCTTCTTACCGTGGCCGCCGGCTGCGGGGGCAGCGAAGGGCTCAGCCCTCCTGGTGAGTCACCGGTCGCCGCCGCACCGGCGGATCCAGTAGGTTCGGCGCCCACCGACTCGGCGGCCGGACCGCTCGATTCAACGGTGACCCCGACCGACTCGTCGGCCTTACCACCCACGGATCCGGGTACAGTCTCTACCGCGACCTCTGCCAGCGGCACCCAGCCCGGCATCGTGTTCGGTTCGTATTACATGGATGTCTCCGACTTGAACAGCGTGCATACCGGCACGTTGCGCGGCGGTGGCGTCACCGCCGACAACGTCTTGTCCCTGCTCTCCGGCGTCAAGGCCAAGGGCGCCCGTATTGTGCTCAAGTTGTGCATGGGAGAAGACAAGTATGTCCAAAACTCCGATGGGACCTTCAGCTTCACGAAATGGAAGGATCTCGTGGATCGGTTTAAGAACGTCAACTTCGGGCCCTACATCAGCGACGGTACCCTGCTGGGCCACTTCCTGATCGACGAGCCGCAGCGAGCAGCCAAGTGGGGTGGGAAAGTCATCTCCCAGGCGACCATCGAGGCCATGGCCAAATACAGCAAGCAACTGTGGCCCGGCATGACCACTGTGGTCCGGGTAGTACCCAGCTGGCTCGCGAGCGCGCCGGTGACTTACACGTATTTGGACGCCGGGTGGTTGCAATACGCGTCCGGCAAGGGCGACGCCTCGACGATGGTCGCGTCAGAAGCGGCAGCGGCGAAGAATAAAGGCCTGGGACTCGTTGTAGGCCTCAACATCCTCGATGGCGGTAACGGCTCGAGCGGAGTCAAGGGCTGGACCTCCGGCAAGTACGCCATGAGCGCGAGCGAGATCAGGAATTACGGTAGCACGCTGCTCAATCAGAGCTATGCCTGCGGCTTCTACAACTGGACTTACAACTATTTTGGACCTACCTACTACGACCGCTCCGACATCAAGAGCGCCTTGAGCGATCTATCGACCAAGGCAAAGGCTCACGTACGGACATCCTGTAGCCAGTAGGTTCGCCCCGCGCATCTTCGGGCCCGAGAGACAACACTCTCGGGCCCGAATACTTAGAGACCACAGCGGGGCACCACGCTCCATCAAACGTGGTCGACAGCAGCCCTGACCCCGCTCTCCCTCGCACAATGGGCACAGCAGTAGAACGTCTTCTCCGCCTCGATGCCATGACCGATGATCTTGCAGCCGCAGTGATCGCACACTGGAGCCAGTTTGTGTATGGCACATTCGAAGCTGTCGAACGTATGACTTTGACCGGCCGCGACTACCTGGAAGGAGAGATAGTAGTCGTTCCCGCAGACTTCACATCGAGCCATGGAGCCCTCCCGGAACGGGCAGCACAGTACTGCCACCCCGGAACAGTGGCCAAGATGTCCGCGGATTTCCAGCGGCTTCCAGCGATCGAGCTCCGGCGCGCAGCTTCCGACGGATCAGGGCTGCTCGGCCTGCCGGGCCTCGAGCAGTTGGCCCAGATTGGCCGGCCGGGTGCCGAGCAGGCGGCCGGTGGGACTGACGTAGATCTCGGCGCCCCCGCGTCCAAATTCGCGAGCGTCGGGATAAGCCAATATCCACCCCCGCGGTTTGCCGCGGAGCGTAGATATCCCTTTAAAAGCGAAGTGGGTAGTAGGTGCACCAAGACTGTGGGGCTCGGGACCGATCAGCCTACCCGCGGTAAAGCGGGCGCCGGCATACGATGCTCCTGCCAGAGCCGTAATGATGACGAGGAGCAGGAACAAGCCGCGCATAGCTCTACCCTGGAAAGACAGTGGGGCCGATCAACCGTGTCGCTTAAAGTACTGCACGGCCCGCTCGTGTTTTTGCGCCGCTGCCCGGGTTTTGAAGGTGCCCAGGTTCCTGCGTTTGCCGGTTCGGGGATCTTTCTTTTTGGAGTACAGCCGATACTCACCAGTGGACAGTTTTCGGATCATCCTGACCTCCTTCACTGAGGGCCACACTCTCCTCAGCCGGCCTGTGGCTTCATGATCCCACCGTTGATTCCAACCTTACCGCTACGGTAATTCGAAGCAAGCCGAGCTGGCCTGAAGCACCCGCGTCCGCTTTCCCGTGCCGACGAAATGCAGGACGATTGGCTCTTGGCTGCACACCTCAGTAGCGGTCTCCAGATATACGATGGCCGTGTCGCCGTGCTGAAAACCCAAGGAAGGATGAGCATAGCGGCTCCAGACGGCCAGGGCTCGCGGGTGAGCGCGCCCGGCATGCAGTCCCCAACTCACAGGGGCGGTCGAGAGAGATTGCTTGGCAAGCGCGACGGAGTCCTGTCGCAGCGCGGCCTCGAGGTATCTCTCCGCGGCGCCGGCATAGCGATTCCAGCGGGAGGGTGCCGAATATGGCTGAACGGTGAGCAGCGCTGCGACGGCGAGCCCAGCCAAGAGAATGGTGAGATAGAGAGGCGTCTTCACGAGGTATTCAACTATGACCCAGGCTTTCGGCCAGTAGGTACCCCGCCAGTACAGCGAGAAGCACCATGCTCATGACTGCGACCGCCACGTTCAAGAGCCGTGGCGTGAAAGTGATCGTGGTGATGACCTGATCGTTCTCCCGGCGGAGGTCGAGCTTCACCATAGCCCCGAGGCTCAGCGCTGCGGCGGCGAGAGGTCCGCCCAGGAATAGGATCGGGGAGAGCCGGGCGTACCAGGAAAGTTGCTGAGGATCGGCGAAGAAGCCCAGCCCGTCATACAACGTGGGAATACCCGCCGCGTACTTGAGCAGCGACGCGCTGACGTACAGGGCCACCGGTATGAGCAGCAGGAGTCCTACTGCTGCCCGGGAGAGTGGGCGCAAGCGAGCTAGAACCTGGCCCATGAGAACCTCCGGACAATTTCGGTCTAAAGGTGCAGCACGAGGTGGAGGTCGTCAAATGCGTTGATAGCTGTCGTCGCCGGCGCCGCAGGGCTCAAGGCAGCCGAGCGACGACCCGCAACAGCAACATCACCAGCATCCCCACAGCGAGGACGAGAGCGGCAGTAGCCATACCGAGAATGATGCGTACCCTCCGCAGGCCCGTCTGCTGTAAGCGGATAGACTCCTGCTGGTTACGCAGCGCCTCCTGGTAGTTCGCCACATTCTGCCGTTGCAGGTCGCGAATCTCTTCCAACACGCGGAGGGCTCGGTCGTCATTCATCGAATCCGCTCCCAGCATAGGTTGCAGCGAGGCATGAGTCAGCTACTCAATCGCAATCCAGAGTGTGCTCCAGCAAGGAGGAGTAGACGCATATCTAGGAGCAGGTCATAGGATCAACCGTGAGTCGCGCGGTCGGCAGCGGCGCTCTGCGACAAAAATGGGGGCAAAAAAGCCGAAATCGGACCGAAATGCGACAACGTGTGCCTACCAAGTGTCGCAAAATCGACCCCGAATCCCACGGCCTCCTGGAAAAAACCCACTGTGTGATCTCCATCACGTCAGCGAGCAGCCCTTTATCAATATGCTGCACAGGCTTGCACTCCCTTAACCGAAGAGGTTCAAGCTGTCAGTTCCCTTCCCTCACCCCGCAACAACGATTCTCGTTGTCGATGACGAGCGGATTTCCCGCCGCGTCGCCTATCGCATTCTGAGCGAGGAGGGCTATCGCGTACTGGAGGCGGAGGATTGTCCCGAGGCCCTGGATGCATTGCGCCTGGCGCAAGGGCGGGTCGATCTCCTCATGGTCGACGTCGTGATGCCCGAGTGCGATGGCGTTGAGCTCGCCCAGCGCGCGCTAGAGGAGTGGCCCGATCAGCGGGTTCTCTACATGTCGGCTCACCCGGCGGAAGTACTCGTGCGGCACGGGCTCCCCTCACTCGATGTTTCTTTCCTCGCGAAGCCGTACACTCGCGACGAGGTCCTGGCTAAGGTCCATGAAGCACTGGAGCGCCGTCGAGCCCCTCGCCCACAAGCGAGCCGACGGCGCTGATCCAGAAATAGTAGCCTACCTGGCCGCGCTCGGCGAATGATCGAGCGCCTTCCATCGGGCCGTTCCAATCATCGCGCGATTGAGACCCGCATCTCCTGGGCTCAGGGCAGTAGCCGAGCCGACGGAGTTCGGCAGCGAGCGAGTGCCACTGGAATCCCGCAAGCTGCACAACGAGCAAGCCGCCTGAGGCAAGCCGATCGCGCGCGTCGCGAGCTAAAGCCCGCAGCAGGGCCGTTTTCCCGTTGATGACGGTTGGTATCCCCCTGGTTCGGGGGACACTCGGGGACAATTAGACCGCCTGACCCGAGTCGCTCATCTCGGCATCCAATGCGGTGAGTGCTCGCATGACCGCATCGGCTTTCTCGCGCGCTTTCTCGCGGTCATCCACGCTATGAATCCCCACATCCCCTCCACGGGTGACCACATAGACAGAAATTCCTTCGGGCCTCCGCGTCCATTCCTTGACGCGCCATTTGGGCCCCCGAGGCCGGTAGTCCCGCGCCAGCCTCTCCGCAAGCTCCTCGCACTCCCGGTCTGTCCACAAACCAGGTCCTTCCTGCGCGAGTCGTTTCGCTAGCCAGTTCTCGGCTTCCATCTTCGACCGGATTGGCGACACAAACCCTCCTGCTGTCGGGTAGACGCACGGGTGACCTATCTACTGAAAGCTATCCCGAGAGCGTGATTGTCAATTGGGGGCGGGGGACGCCGTCCTGGCCGTGCCCGCTGTAGGTGGGTGGGATTCAGGGTACCAGCGCCAACGAAGTGGGGTCAACATGGGCCAAACGCTGCAACGCCTCTCGCGCTTCGTCGGCTCTCAAGGGGTTGACGGTGGCGCGGTAGAGCACGACGCGATGTTCTGCAGGTACGCGATTGTTCACGAGCGCGATCCCAGGGATGCAGTCGAATTACTGTCCTGAAATGCCCGGAGAGAGACTCGAACTCTCACGGCGCTTGCGCGCCAAGGGATTTTAAGTCCCTTGCGTCTACCGATTTCGCCACCCGGGCCAGGGTCACGAAATATACCGTCTCACGCGGGAATCGCCTCCCGCCGCGCACCGGCAGACGCCCGCGTGCCCCAGGTCTCCGGCAGCCGCCCGAACCGGGCCTGGAAGTCGCCCGCGATCTCCGCCACGATCCGCGCCTCTCTCTTGGCGGGTGCCAACACCACGACCGCCCCACCCCAACCGGCACCGGTCAGACGCGCACCGTAGGCCCCGTGCTCTACCGCCGAATCGACGATCAGATCCGCCTCGGGAATGGTTGACTGGTAATCGACCCGAAGCGACTCGTGGCCTTCCACCAGCAGTTGGCCCAGCCGGGCGAGGTCTCCCACGGCGAGTGCGTCGGCCGCGGCGCGGGTGCGCGCCGTCTCGGTGACCACATGGCGCACCCGTGGCACGAGAGGTGGCGGGAGCCGTCGTTCCATTTCCGGCAGATCGCCGGGCGAAAGCTGAGCGAGGTGCCGGAGGCCTGGACGCCATTCACGGCAGTATGCCAGTGCTTCCTCGCACTCCCGGCGCCGCTGATTTAGCCCCCCACCGGTGAGGCGGTGGGAGATCCCGGTCTCTATCACCCAGAGACGTCCCGGAAAAGGGACCCGCTGGAGGCTGCCGTCCGCGGCCTCAACGAGGAGAGCCGAGTTGGGTTCCCCGTGAGCTGCAATGGTCTGGTCCATCCGGCCGCAGCGAACCCCTACCTGGTGATATTCGGCGCGAAATGCGACCTCGACGAGCTGGGCCGGTGAGAGCCGTCTGCCGGCCAAGAGACTTAGGGCCTTGGCGGTCGCGACGGTCAGCGCTGCGGACGAGGAGAGTCCCGCTCCGATCGGCAGCGTCGTCGCGACCGCGATCTCGGCGCCCGGCGGGGCGGCACGCAGCGAGCGAAGTTCCCGCACCACCCCAACGATGTAGTCGGTCCACGCTCGACGCAGGGGAGCGTCCATAACAACCTCCTGGATCGCCGGCTCGGTATCCGAGGCCAGCGCCCAGTGATCGGCTGGTCGTGCTGCGGCCGTGGTGCGTCGCTCGGTCGCCACCGGTAACACCGGGCCGCCGTTATAATCGGTGTGCTCCCCGATCAGATTGACCCGGCCTGGCGCCGACGCAGCCACGGTTGGTCGGGTGGCAAAGCTCGAAGTAAACAGCGAATTTGCCAGCCTTGCCGACGACACAGCAGTGACACGGGACGGCTTCTCTCGGGAGGGACTTTGGGGCATTGCGTGCGGCGCCTCGGAATTGTGGCCGTTCTGGTGCTACCCTCGCGTCTGGGAGCGCAGCTTCCTCCCGTCGGCGTGCCCGGCGGCGTGGTCAGAGTGGAGCTCGACGGCGCGCTGGAGACCTTCGATCGACGGTTTCGCGAGGGACACCTGGAGAGTTATGCCGCGGACCTCGCCAGCCCCTCGCTCGGCAGCGACCGCATCCCCATTCTGGCTGACGCGGACTCGCGGCTCGGTCGCATCATCGGCAATACCAGCTACCGGATCAATTTAGGCGAGTTGACGACCGACGCCCACGCCGATGTCGGCACCGGGTTTCTTGGCCTGAGCCTCGGTCTGACCAATGGAATCACCATCTTTGGAAGGATTCCGCTGGTCCGCACCCGGGTTCAGTCGGCCATGCGGCTGAACTCGGCGAATGCCGATGCCGGCCTCAACCCGGGGCAGATCGAGCAGCTTGCATTCTTTGACGAGCTCGACACCGCCGTTGGGGAGCTGAGCAGCAAGCTCGCGGCGGGCGACTACGACGTCAACCCGGCCCAGAAAGCGCTGGCCCAGGCTACTCTCGCGGATGCGACCACCCTCCGGGCAGATCTTTTCGGCCTCTTGGCCGATCCCACGACGGCCTCACCCGCTCTGCCGACGACTACGAGCGCGGCCGGAACGGCGCTCGATGCGCGCATAACAGCGCTGCAGAACGTCCTCGCGTCGAGCCTCGATGTCACCGGTTTCACCCTGACCCCAACGCTGCCGCAGTCTCCTCTGAGCGAGACCGAGCTGGTGCAGCTCCTGAGCTCGCCCGGCGGGCCCTTCGCCCTCCGACTGAGCCAGTCCACGGTCACCTTTCGCGGTGACGCGGAAGTCGGTGCGGCCCTGACGCTGAGCGATCAGTGGGATCGCGGCAGACACCGGGGCGGATTCCGGACCGCGATCTCGGGCCTGGTACGGCTCCCTACGGGAAGGCGAGAACAGAGCGATCGCCCCCTGGATATCGGCACCGGCGATGGCCAGGCCGATATTCAGGTTGATCTCGTCACCGACATCGGCGCCGGAGCTCTGGGTGCCCGTCTCAGCGGCACCTATGTGCGACAGTTGCCTTCGAACATCCTCACCCGGGTGACTCGGCCGAGTCAGCCATTCGTCGGGCCCGATCGGCTCGCGCTGGTCCGGCGGGACCCGGGCGACATCTTCGCGGTGGGGGTCCACCCGTTCTACCGCCTCGCCCGTACGCTCGGGCTCCAGGCGGGGGTGGAGCATTGGTCCCGTGGGACCGACCGGGTTTCCTATGCCTCACCGGCCAGCGCGCTGCCCGGAATAGACCCGAACATCCTCGCGGAAGAGAGCAAGGCCAACGCGACGGTGCTTTCGGTGGGAATCACCTACTCGAACCCGGGCGGACTGCGCCCCGGGGGAAAGGGGCTGCCGGTGGATGCGAGCTGGAGCTACGAACGAGTGCTACTGGCGGGCGGCGGACGGGTGCCCGACAGTCACAGAGTGAGCGGGCGGTTCAGGCTGTACTTCGGATTGTGGTAATTAGTGTGCTTCGGCAACCGACTTCGGGGGGCTCGCGGCCTAGGTCCCTCGCTTCGCTCGGGATGAGGAGCTATCGGCGAGCATCCGCTCTTTTCGCAACATCGCCTGCGCATGTCGCCTCGCCGCATCGCCCTCACTGTCTCCCAGCATGCGCGCGATCTCGTTGATCCGATCTTCGCCGTGAAGGACCTGAACGTCGCTGGTCGCGATTCCCCGACGAGCCTCCTTCGACACGACGAGGTGGCTGTCGGCGCGAGCGGCGATCTGGGGCAGGTGGGTTATGACCAGCACCTGATGTCGCTCGGCCACCTGAGCCAACGCCGCGCCGACCTGCACCCCGACTTCACCGCCGATTCCCTGGTCCACCTCATCGAACACCAGCGTCGCAATCGCATCCTGCTTCACCAGCACCACCTTGAGCGCGAGCATGAGGCGGGACAGCTCGCCTCCAGAGGCCACTTTGGCGAGTGGCTTGGCTTCGAGCCCGACGTTGAGCCGCACGGTGAGCTGAACACTCTCGCGGCCGGAGGGGCCGGGCTCGGGTAGCGGCGCGAGCACAACCGACAGGGTTCCGCCCACAAGGCCGAGCTGAGGGAGCAGCCGGTTGACTCCCCGGCTGAGCCGTTCCGCCGCCTCGCGCCGCTTGCCGCTGAGCGCATCGGAGGCAGCGATAAGCGCACTCTCTGCCGCGGAGCGCTGGGCGGCGAGGGCCCGCAAGTCAGTGTCGGCGGTGTCCAGCAGATCGAGCTCAGCGGCAGCCTCATCACGAGTCGCGAGTACCGCCTCCAGCGAGGCGCCGTACTTTCCAGTTAGCCGAAAGAGCAGATCCCGCCGCCGCTCCACCGCCATTAATCGGGCGGGATCCTCCTGCACCGACCCGGCATACTCGGTCGCAAGGCGAGTGAGCTCGGATAAGTTGGCGTAGGCCGAATCGAGCATCTCGCGCCACGCGCTGACCACCGGGTCCACCTTCTCCAGGCTACTCAATGCCCGATCGGCAAGGCCGAGGGCTCCCAGGGCGTTTCCACTCTCGCCCTCGAGGGCGTCGACGATCCGCTGAGCCTGTTCTACCAATGCTCCGGCCTGACTCAGGCGGCGTGCCTCTACCTGCAGGGCCTCGTCTTCTCCAGGCTTGAGCTTGGCATCACTGATCTCCTCCACTACGTGGCGCAGGTAATCCGCCCGGCGGCGTATCTCGTCCCGCCGGGCTGCCAACGATGACTCCTCACCCCGAAGTGCGGCGACCGCGGCGTGGGTTGCCGCCACAGCGCTGCGCTCCGGCTCGGCATGGGCAAAGGCGTCCAGAATGTCCCGCTGGGCCTCGGCGTGCAGCAGCGACTGGGTCTCGTGCTGCCCGTGGAGGTCGACCAAGAGGGCGCCGAGCTCCGCCAGCACCGATGCGGTTGTCGGGCTGCCGTTCACCCAGGCGCGTGACCGGCCCTCCGCCGACACCTCCCGGCGCACTACCACCCGCCCATCCTCGACGTCGAGACCGAGCTCCTCGATTCTCGCTCGAGTAGCCCCATCGATCCCCTCGAACGCCCCCTCCACTACCAACTTCGACGCTCCCGGCCGCACGCTGCCGCTGGCGGCCCGTTCTCCCAGAAGCAGCGCGAGCGCGTCGACCAGCATCGACTTGCCCGCACCGGTCTCGCCGGTGAGCACATTGAGGCCGGGGCCAAGTTGCAGGGTGACGTCGGCGATCGTGGCGAGATCGCGTACGCGGAGCTCAGTGATCACGGAATGCTGGATGAGGAGAAGTGCTCAAGGTTCATCCTTGATCTCCCGTCCCGAGAGATCCCCCCAGTGAAGCTTCTGCCGCATGCGTCCAAAGAATCCCTCATCGCCGAGACGGATCAGGCATACGCGGTGATCGGCGCGGCACACGTCGACCGACTCGCCGGGAGCGAGGGTGGTGCCGGTCTGCCCATCGAAGGAGACGAGGAGATCTTCGGCCCATCCCGCGATCGGCTCGATGACGATGCGGTAGGTAGCCGGCACCACGAGCGGCCGGACCGCGAGGGTGTGGGCGGCAATCGGAGTGACGACCATGGCCTCGACGCCGGGCACCACGATGGGCCCTCCCGCACTGAGGCTGTAAGCGGTGGAGCCGGTCGGGGTAGCGACGATGATACCATCGGCGCTGTAGGGGCCGACATTTTCCCCCTGGATGTACACGTTCACGCGGATAACGCGGGCAACTCCACCCTTATGCACCGCGACGTCGTTGACGGCCATCTGAGTTGAGCGGGTCTCGCCTTCGGCATCACGAATTGCGGCGCGCAGTGCCTGGCGCCGCTCGGTGAGGTACCGGCCGTCAACCAGGGCGTCGAGCGCCGGGTCGAGCGTCTCCCGGGTAGCGGTCGTGAGAAACCCCACCCGGCCGAGGTTTACGCCCAGGATGGGGATCTCCTGTGAGCCCAGAAGACGGGCGCCTCGAAGCAGGGTGCCGTCCCCACCAAAGGTGAGGAGTGCGTCGAGACTGACCGATTCGAACGTGGGAACGTCGCGATTCCAGAACGGCTGGAGCCGCGGCTCGCTGTAGAGCGTGATCCCTCGATAGGGGGCTGCGAGGGCGACGAGCTCGAGGATCCCCTTCAGATCCCCATACCTCGGGTTGCCGACGACACCGACCCTCATCGGGCCTCGAGGCTCTCCTCGTGCTGCAGAGCGCTGATGCGCCGGGCGATGCCCGCCGCGGTCAGGCCGTAGCGGTCGAGCTGCTCGGCGCGAGGCGCCTGGTCGATAAGCCGGTCCGGCACGCCGAGGGCCACCACCCTGACTTCAGGGTGCGTCGTCTGGAGGGTCTCTGCCAGGTAGGCGCCGAATCCGTTGACAATGGTGCCTTCCTCGACCGTCACCACGATCCGGTGTTGCTGGGCAAGCGACTCCAGCATCGCCGTGTCCATCGGCTTGAGAAAGCGGCAGTTCACCACCGCGCAGTCGATTCCGTCCTGGACCAGCAGCTCGGCGGCTTCGACCGCCGGCAGCACCATCGTCCCGGTGGCCAGAATCGCCACGTCCTTCCCCTGGCGTAGCTGTTCCCAGGTGCCGTACGGCACGGCCTTGATCTCTGCGACATGCCCGAGGTCGGCAGGCGCCTTGTCACGGGGATATCGAGTGCTGAAGGGGCCATTGTGAGCGAGAGCGGTACGCAGCAAACCGATCAGCTCGCCGCCGTCCTTGGGGGCGGTCACCGTCATCCCGGGTACGGCGAGCATGTAGGCGATGTCGTAGAGACCCATGTGGGTCTGCCCGTCCTCGCCCACCAGCCCCGCCCGATCCATGGAGAAGATCACGGGGAGATGCTGGACCGCGACGTCGTGGATCACGTTGTCGTAGGCCCGCTGGAGGAACGTGCTGTAGATGGCGCAGACCGGCCGGATCCCTTGGGTCGAGAGCCCGCCGGCAAAGGTCACCGCGTGTCCTTCGGCAATGCCCACATCGAAGAAGCGCTCGGGGTACTTCTCCTGAAACACGCTGGTGCCGGTGCCCGACGGCATGGCAGCGGTAATGACCACGAGCTCGGGGTGCTCTCCCGCAAGCGCGGTCAGACCGGCTCCGAAAATTTGAGTCCAGGTCGGGGGGCCGCTGGACTTCTTGCGCGCCTCGCCGGTGAGGGGATCGTACGCAGCCAGGCCGTGCCACTTCTCCTGGTTCGACTCAGCGAAGGAGAATCCTTTCCCCTTCTGGGTCATGACGTGGAGCACCCGAGGGCCCTCCATCCCGCGCACGAAGCGCACGGTATCGCAGAGCTTCTGTAGATCGTGGCCATCGATCGGACCGAAGTAGCGGAAACCAAGCTCCTCGAAGAGCATGCCGGGGGAAAACAGGTTCTTGACGCTTTCCTCGACGTTCCGGGCGAAGTCGACTACCCCCTCGCCGAACACGCCACCAAGCGCAAAGGTCATCCCCTTGATCCGCTCGCGCAGCCGGTTGGTTCTCGGGTCCGCCACGATGCGACCCAGCATCTTGCTGATGGCGCCGACGTTGGGCGAGATCGACATGCCGTTGTCGTTCACGATCAGGATGATATCGCGCTCGGAGTGGCCGGCGTTGTTCATCCCCTCGTACGAGAGACCACAGGTGAGCGCCCCGTCTCCCACCACCGCCACGACCTTGTGCCGCTCGCCCTTCAGATCCCGCGCCGTGGCCATACCGAGGCCAGCCGACATCGCGGTCCCGGCGTGACCCGCGCCGAATTGGTCGTGCTCGCTTTCGCTCCGCTTCAGGAAACCCGAGATTCCGTCCCGCTGACGGAGAGTCGGGAAGGGATCGTTCCGGCCGGTGAGGAGCTTCCAGGCGTACGCCTGATGCCCAACGTCCCAGACGATCTTGTCGGAAGGCGAGTCGAACTCGTAAAGCAGCGCAATGCTCAGCTCGACTACGCCGAGGCTCGCGCCGATATGGCCACCGGTAATCGAGCAGCACTCGATGAGGCGATCGCGGATCTCCTGCGCCAGCTGGGGAAGCTGATCGCGGCGGAGGCGCTTGAGGTCCTCGGGACCGTTGATGGTGGAGAGTAGAGTCATGTCGATGGCCAGGGCGAGTCTTGGCTGTCACCCTGAGTGAAGCGAAGGGGCCGGAACGCGATTTCGGCCCCCTCGGTCGCTGCGCTCCCTCAGGGTGACACCTGGAGCGCGGCGCTCATGAACTCCTCGTTACAATATACCCAGCCAGGGCTCCCAGCGCCGCCGAGGGGACGCCCGCGCGCTCGAGGTGGCCAACCGCGTTGCGGGCGAGCCGTTCGGCCTCGACACGCGCGCCTTCGATGCCGAGCAGACCAACATAGGTCGACTTCGCCAGCTCGGCGTCGCGCCCAGCCGGCTTCCCCAATTCCTCGCTGGTGCCGGTGGCATCGAGGACGTCGTCCGCTATCTGGAACGCCAGGCCGACCTCCTCGCCATACGCCGTGAGTGCCTCCAGCTCCTCCGGCCGGGCCTCGGCGGCCATGCCACCAAGAGCACAGGCAGCCCGGATCAGCGCACCGGTCTTGCCTCGATGAACGGCCATCAGCTCAGACAACGGCAGCGCCCGTCGCTCCGCCTCGAGATCGAGCCACTGACCCCCAACCATGCCCTCGATCCCACCCGCCTGAAACAGTTCGCCGGCCATTCGGCCCAGGGTCGCGGAGGACAGACCGAGCTCACGAGTGGCCACCGCCAGTAGTCGGGCGGCCACCGGGACCAGGAGAAAACCGACTCGGGTGGCGGTGGGAACATCGAAGGCGCGGTGGGCGGTGGGACGGCCCCGACGGAGATCGTCGTTATCCATACAGGGCAGGTCGTCGTGTACCAGGGAATAGGCGTGGACCGTCTCGACCGCGGCCGCGACACCGGCGATCCCGGACGACCGGCCGCCGACCGCCCGGTAAGCTCCGAGAACGAGCGCGGCTCGCACCCGCTTGCCGGGAGTGCGGAGGGCATACGCGAGCGCCTGTCCCTGGCGGCCCCCGATCTCACGTTGGAGGTGCTCCGCCCAGTCGCCCAGCAATGTATCGATCGACTCTCTCGCCTCCACCAGCAGGTCCGCCGCCGTGCCCACACCGAAGGCGGCTTCAGGCATCGAGGTCGGTCAATCTGATGTCTCCGCCGGCGGCTTCCAGCACGGCCTGTACCTTCAGCTCGGCGGCCGCCAGGCGCTCGCGAGCCGCCCGCAGCCGGGCCACACCCTCCTCGAACAACATGAGCGCCGCATCGAGCTCCACGTCATCCGCCTCGAGCGTCCGGACAATCTCTTCCAGTCGGGCAAGCTCCTC
Source organism: Gemmatimonadales bacterium (assembly GCA_036506575.1). Lineage (GTDB taxonomy): Bacteria > Gemmatimonadota > Gemmatimonadetes > Gemmatimonadales > GWC2-71-9 > CAVVWJ01. The sequence goes on from DASXRM010000136.1 coordinate 17,942, forward strand.
GGCCAGCGGAGCGTTCAACGACTGTGCGGCATCGGTCTTATCCATCCCCTCACTCCACGCGGGCCCGGATGTCTCCATCGACCACCCGCAGGCGAAAGCTCTCGTCTCTCACAAAATCGGCTTGGCGCTTGAGCACCCGCCCGTCCTCTCCCAGCGGCACCGCATAACCCCGAGCGAGTATCCTAAGCGGGCTCAGAGCATCCAGCTGCACCGCCAATCGGTGGGCAAGGTTCCGGCGCGCCTCGAGCGCGGCCTGCACTCCGGCATGAAGCCGGTCCTCGGTGCGCGCGAGCCGCTCAGCAGCAAGCCGGGTACGGCCGGTGAGCCCCGCCACCAGCCGCAGCGAGAGGTCGTCCACCAACCGGAGCACGTTACGGCGGTCGGCTACAGCCAGCTCGGCGGCGGCAGAGGGAGTGGCCGCACGCACATCGGCTACCAGGTCGGTGAGCGAGATGTCGATCTCGTGCCCGACCGCGGAGATGGTCGGCACCCGTACCGCCGCCAGGGCCCGGCAGACTGCCTCGCTGTTGAAGGGGGCGAGGTCTTCCCGTCCCCCACCACCCCGGCCAACGATGCAGAGATCCACACCTGGTATGCGGTTGACCAGCCGCAGCGCACGTACCAGCTCATCGACCGCTCCGTCGCCCTGGACTCGCGCGCCGACTACGAGAATGCGAGCGCAAGGCCACCGCTTTCTGGTTACGGTCAGGACGTCGTGAACCGCGGCCCCATCGGGGCTGGTCACGAGAGCCACGGTACAGGCGTACCTCGGGACCGCTCGTTTCCGCGAGAGGTCGAACAGGCCATCCTTCTGCAGGAGGCTCTTCACTCTCTCCAGCTCCTGCTGCTGCCGCCCCATCGCTGACGTGGGAAGCATGCGCGAGACTACCAGCTGAAACTCGCCCTTCGACTCGTACAGCTCAGGCTTCCCGAGAACGAAGACATCGGTTCCATCGGCTGGCGGCCTTCCCGCCCGCGAAGCGTTCAGCTTGAACATGCAGCACTTCACCTGACTGCGGGCGTCGCGCAGCGTGAAGTACCAGTGTCCGCTTGACCAGACCTTGCACTGCACCACCTCACCCCGCACCCAGAGCGGCATGGGATGGCCGTCGATCAGCCGCTTGACCGACGCGCTGAGCTGCCCGACCGACCAGACCTGATCGGTAGCCGATGGAGTGCTGAAGCTGAGCGATAGGGTCATAACAACTAAGTAGTTGATTCGTATCTAGTCGAGCGCGGCTTGCTGCATGGCCTGCAGTGTATTCTGGAGCAGCATGGCGATCGTCATCGGCCCCACGCCACCGGGTACCGGAGTAATCGCAGATGCGATCTGAGCGACCGGCTCGTAGGCGACATCACCGACCAGGCGATAGCCGCGGGGACGCGAGGGGTCGTCCACCCGGTTGATGCCGACATCGACGACGACCACGCCCTGCCGCACCATGTCGGCGGTGACGAATTCGGGCTTGCCGATGGCCGCGATCAGGATATCGGCACTTCGGGTGACGGCCGGCAGATCTCGGGTGCGCGAATGGCAGACGGTGACCGTTGCGTCTCCTCCCGGGCCTTGCTGGATCAGGAGATTGGCCATGGGCCGCCCCACGATATTGGACCGGCCCACGATCACGGCGTGCGCGCCCTTGGTCTCGATGCCCGACCGGATCAGCATCTGCTGCACGCCGTAGGGAGTCGCCGGTCGAAAAGCGGTTTTGTCGCCAATGACCAACTTGCCGACATTCACGGGATGGAAGCCGTCGACGTCCTTAGCGGGGTCAATGCGCCGAAGCACCTTCTCCGAGTTCATGTGCTTGGGGAGCGGGAGCTGCACCAGAATCCCATGGATCTGAGGATCAGCGTTGAGGTGATCCACTGTGTCCAAAAGCTCGACCTCGCTGGTGGAGGCGGGGAGCCGGATGGTGACCGAGTGCATTCCCGCTTCCTCGCACGCCTTTCCCTTCGACCGGACGTACACCGCACTAGCCGGATCCTCACCCACGAGCACGGCGGCCAGCCCGGGCTTCCTTCCTCCCGCGGCAAGCCGAGCCACCTCGCCGGCCACTTCAGCCCGTATCGTCTGCGCGATCACCGTTCCGTCCAGGATTCTGGCGCTCATCGGGCGAAATCCACCGCCCGGGTTTCCCGGATGACCACGACCTTGATCTGACCCGGGTACTGCAGCTCGCTCTCGATTTTCCGGGCGATGGAATCGGAGAGCTGCGCGGCAGCCCCGTCGTCGATCCGGTCGGGCGTCACCACCACCCGGATCTCCCGTCCTGCCTGAATCACGTTGCTTTTCTCCACCCCCGGAAATCCATTGGCGATCTCCTCCAGGCGGGTGAGTCGCTTCACATAGCTTTCGAACGCCTCCCGCCGGGCACCGGGCCTGGAGCCGCTGATCGCGTCGGCGGCCTGCACCAGCACCGATTCGGCCGACTCGTGGGGGACGTCATCGTGGTGGGCCTGAATGCAGTTTATCACCGCCGCGCTCTCACCGTATTTCCGAGCCACCTCCACACCCAGCTCCACATGGGTGCCCTCGGTGTCATGGGTCAGCACCTTGCCGATGTCGTGGAGCAGGCCGCCCCGTTTCGCCAACGCGATATCCAGATGCAGCTCGGCCGCCATCATTCCCGCCAGCCACGCCACCTCTTTGGAGTGGTCCAGGATGTTCTGCCCGTAGGAGGTGCGGTACCGCATCCGTCCTATGAGCTTGATCAGCTCGGCGTGGAGCCCGTGAACCCCGGTGTCATAGGCAGCCTGCTCGCCCAGCTCCACCAGTTGGGCGTCCAGCTCCCGCTGGACTTTGAGCACGATCTCCTCGATCCGGCCCGGGTGAATCCTGCCATCGGTGATGAGCGCCTCGAGGGAGCGGCGGGCGACTTCCCGCCGGATGGGATCGAAACAGGAGATAATGACCGTGTCGGGCGTGTCGTCGATGATCACGTCCACTCCGGTCGCCGTCTCGAACGCCCGGATGTTTCGACCTTCCCGCCCGATGATGCGCCCCTTCATCTCATCGTTGGGCAGGGCCACCGCGGCCACTGTGCTCTCCGCGGTGTGTTCGGCACCTAGGCGCTGGATGGCAATCGAGATGATCCGCCGTGCGTCGCGGTCGGCGGTCCGCCGGGCCTGCTCTTTGACATCACGGATGAGCGCCGCGGCCTGGCCCCGGGCCTCGTCCTCCACCCGCTGGAGGATCTCGCGCCGGGCATCCTCGGTGGTGAGGCCCGCGATCCGCTCGAGCTTGATCCGCTGCTCTTGCGCGAGACGATCTGCCTCACCCTCGCGGCTGCGCAGACTCAGCTCCCGTTGGGTCAGCGCCTCTTCCCGGTGAACCGCGTTCCGCTCCCGGGCCTCGATCTCCTCGAGCTTCCGCTCCTGGACCCGGGCCCGCTCATCGGCGCGCCGCTCCAGGCGCTCCCACTCTTCCCGGCGGCGCTGGATCTCGCGGTCGAGATCCTCCCGCAGCTTGAGCGTCTCCATCTTGGCAGTGAGGAGGACGTCCGACTTGGCCGATTCGGCCTCCCGCTGCCCGTCGGCCCGAAGTCGCTCCGCTTCGCTCCGCGCCGCCGACAGCACGCCGGTGGCGCTACGCCGCTGATGACCGATGTAGAGGAGGATGAACACCAGAGCGGCAGCCAGGCCGGCTGCCACCCCCGCGAGCAACGGCAGGAGGAGCGATTGCAGCATGGACGACTCTCCTCAGGAAGCTGCGCGATTACCCCGTTTGGCGGGCGGGAGCAACCGGGCCAGATCGTCTGCCATGGCGGAGAGCCGGTTGGCCAGGTGGCGGTCGCCCCGCCTCGCCTGGAACAGCTCGTCGGTGATGGCGAGGCCGGCGAGAATGGCGGCCTTGTGCGACTCCACCATCGGGAGACTATCCCGCACCCGTCTCAGCGCGGCGTCGAGGTAGGCAGCCACCTCCCGGGTGTAGTCGGGGGGAACTTCGGATCGGACGGTGTACTCCTCGCCCCCGATGAAAACGCGGACTGCGTTCTTGGTCGTGCTCACGCTGCATTGCCTCCGCCATGCTGTTCCAGAAACGACAGCCGCCCGGCCAAGGCCCCCAGCCGATCCTTGGCGGCATCGATCCGCTGCCGGAGAGCCTGATTCTCGGTTTCGAGCTCGATGATCCGCTGCCGGGCCTGATTGAGCTCGGGGCCGGCAAGCACCCCTCCGTTGACTCGCGCCTGCTGCAGCTCACCTTCGGCCTTCAAAGTGCGCCGCCGCCAACCCGCCAGCTCCTCGGCGAGATGGTGCACGACGCGCTCGAGCTCAGTGAGGGCCTTCTGATCGGGACGTTCGTAGTTGTATGACACGGTCAATCTCCGCTGCCTGCCGCGTCCGCACCGCGCCGCTGGATCCCTAGCTCGCTTCCCAGTGCAGCGAGCATGCGGTCTTCAACTGCATCGATTTCCGCGTCGCGCAGCGTACGATCTGGCGCTCGGAACGTCAGACGGAATGCGACGCTGCGCGTACCGGCCGGGAGCTCGGGCCCCCGATAGTCGCTCTGGACCGAGATCGACTCCAGCAGCGAGCCACCGACCCGCTGCAGCAACTCCTCGACCTGCCGCGCCCTGGTCCCCTCCACCAGCAGCAGTGCCAGCACCCGCTCGGACGAGGGCGTCGTCGGCAGTGCCGCGAAGCGAGCCGGAGAAGGGGGCGCAGGATCGAGCAGCAGCTCGAACCCGAACAGCGGATCCGCCCAGGGCGGGGCGTCGGCTTCGAGCGGCCCTGCCTGCCCCACGATACGGCCCCGAGAATCCCGCGCAATCCATCCGGTCCCTTCAACCTGCACCGCGCCTCCGGGAACCGCCAGAGCGACCGCGGCCGTGAACTGGCCCTTGAGATCCCACAGGTCAAAGCGGTTCTCACCGGAGTCCGACCAATGGGGCGGCTCCCGGCGACCCGTAATCACCGCCGCCACGTGGCGCTCCTCCCGGGGACGCTCTCCCTGAGGAGCTCCGGCGAACACGGTGCCGATCTCGAACAATCGCACATCGGCCACCTGGTTGGCCCAGTTTCCCTCGACCAGGCGTACGAGACCCGGCAGCAGCCGCCGCCGCAGGTGTCCCTGGGCACTGGAAAGCGGGTTCGCCAGGCGCACGCTCTCCGGCCCATCGGAGGGCGTCATGGGAAGCGGTAACACCTCGAGCAACCCCTGGCGTGCAAGGCCGCTACGAACCTCGCTCGTTATACGCTCTATCGGCGCGTCGGATAGCAGACTCGGCCGGAAGGGCCGAAGCTCAGCGGGGAAGTTTTGGTACCCGTGAAGTCGTGCGACCTCCTCCACCAGATCGATCTCCCGGATCAGGTCCGGACGCCAGCTGGGTACTTCGACCGCGATCCGGGCATCGTCGGGCTTGGGGACCAGCGTCGCCCCGACCGCCACCAGGTAACTCTCCACCGCGTGCCACGGCAACTCGACGCCGAGCACCTGAGCCACGCGGGAGGGGCGAAGAAATATGCGTGGAGGGCTGGAGGGGCCCGGCCCGAGGTCCACCGGCGCCTCGGCCAGTTTCCCGCCAGCGGTCGCGCTGATGATCTCGATGCACCGGCGCATCGCTTCTACTCCACCCCAGTGATCGATTCCGCGCTCGAAGCGATAGCTGGCCTCGGTTGAGAGGCCTAGTGCGCGGCGGGTCCGGCGAACCCGCGCGGGAGCGAAGTACGCGCACTCGAGGAACACATCAACGGTGTCGGCGGTGACTTCGGTGGCGGCACCCCCCATGACGCCGGCTATACCGATCGGTCCCGCGTCGTCGGCGATCACCGTCATGTCCGCCGCCAGCGTTCGGGCCACTCCGTCGAGGGTCGTGATCGTCTCGCCGGGCCGCGCGGGCCGGGCGATGACGCTCGGCCCGTTCAGCTTCGCTATATCATACGCGTGCATGGGCTGGTTCAGCTCGAGCATCACGTAGTTGGTAGCATCAACCACGTTGTTGATTGCCCGAACACCGACCGCTTCAAGCCGGCGAATCAGCCAGGCCGGAGAAGGGCCGATCTTGACAGTCCCCAGAACCGCTCCGAGAAAGCGGGGACATCCTTCGAGATCCTCGGTGCCGGCGCGCACTCCTCCCACGGTACCGGCGTTGCCCACTCGACGGACCGGCGGCACGTCGGCTGGCGACCGGCTCGGGATGGGTGGCAGCCGGAACGGCACCCCGTAGGCAGCCGCCAGCTCGCGAGCAATGCCTTTATGCCCCAGCAGGTCGGGACGGTTCGGGCCGACATCCACGACCAGCCGATGGTCGGCGATCGGCAACGCGTCCAGCAGGCGAGTGCCGGGTGGCGCATCGGTCTGTAGCTCCCAGATCCCCTCCCCATCCTGCCCCAGCCCCAGCTCGCGCGCTGAGCAGAGCATCCCCTGAGAAAGCTCACCCCGAAGCTTTCGCTCCTCGATCCGGAGACCACCCGGTAGCGTAGAGCCCACGGGGGCAAAGGGATACTTTCGTCCCGCCGTCACATTCGCGGCCCCACAGACCACATTCCGCCGTTCCGCCGTTCCACCGTTGACGACGCATACCCTCAATCGGTCGGCGTTCGGGTGGGGCCTGACGTCTTCCACTAGACCAACCAGCACGTCGCTGAGATCCGCGTGCAGCGCCTGGACTGCGTCGACTGGCGCACCGAGCATAGTGAGGCGCTCGGTGAGATCCCGGACCTCGAGTGAGCGGCGGAGGAAGTCTTCCAGCCAACGACGAGACACGTTCATGGCCATCTACCCGGCACAAACTGCTCCAGAAATCTCATATCTCCATCGTAGAGCAGACGTATGTCCGGAATGCCGTAGCGCAACATGGTGATCCTATGCGGTCCCATGCCGAAGGCCCAACCGGTGTAGCGCTCGGGGTCCACGCCCGAATGCTCGAACACCGCCGGATGCACCATCCCGCAGCCGAGGATTTCCATCCAGCCGGTGCCCTTGCACGCGGGACACCCGGTGCCATGGCAGAGCTGGCATTCCACATCCATCTCCGCCGAGGGCTCGGTGAACGGAAAAAAGGACGGCCGGAAGCGCACTTTGGTGGTGGGAGTGAAGAAGCGATGCGCAAAATGCACCAGCGTGGCCTTCAGATCCACGAACGAGATCCCTTCGTCCACGGCCAGGCCCTCGATCTGGGAGAAGGCCGGCGCGTGGGACGCGTCGAAGGGATCGCTGCGGTATACGAGGCCGGGGATCACCACCCGCACCGGCGGCGGGGACTCCAGCAGAGTTCGGATCTGGACCGGTGAGGTGTGAGTGCGGAGCAGCAGCCGGCCACCCTGCTCACCGGGGATGGGCGGTGCGTCGACGTACAGCGTGTCGTGCATGTCCATCGCGGGATGGTCGGACGGGAAATTGAGCGCCGTGAAATTGTACCAGTCGGTTTCCACCTCCGGCCCGACGGCGATAGTGAATCCCAGGCCGCGAAAGATCTCGACGATCTCATTCACCACCCGAGTGACCGGGTGCTCCCCGCCAACCCAGCGCTGCCGCGCCGGCATGGTCAGGTCGACGGCCGCCGCCTCGCTGCGCTGGCGCTCGGCGCCGAGGGCCTCTCCCCGCCGCGCGAATGCGTCCTCGAAGCGGGCCTTGAGCTGGTTGACGGCGGCGCCGTAGGCCTTCCGTTGATCCAGGGGAAGCGAGGCAACCGACTTGAGTGCGGCGGTGAGGAGACCGTGCTTCCGGCCGAGGAGGGCAACGCTCTCCGCGTCGAGCTCCTCGAGGCTGAGACGCGAGACGGCGTCGAGCCGGGGCAGAAGAGCGTCGAGGTCAGGGTAACCGGTCGATTGGGACATCAGGCTCGAGAGCATAAGTCGGTAAAAGCGCGATGGGGCCGCCCGCCCAGAGCGAACGGCCCCATAAGGGCGGCTGGGGGGGGCGCGGAGCCTGCCCCGAGCGAAGCGAGGGGCTGTCCGCCCTTACTGGCGATCGGCGTCCCTGGCCATCTCGGCGATACGTGCGAACGCGTCGAGATCGTGAACCGCGAGGTCCGCTAGCACCTTGCGGTTGATATCCACCCCGGCCTTGCGGAGTCCGGCCATGAAGCGGCTGTAGCTCATGCCCTGGGTTCGCGCCGCTGCATTGATGCGGGTGATCCAGAGCGAGCGAAACTCGCCCTTCTTCTTCCGGCGATCTCGATAGGCATAGCGCATCGCGCGCTCGGCCGTTTCCTTGGCCGCCTTGTACAGCTTGCTCCGGCCGCCCCGAGCGCCCTTGGCGGCCTGCATGATCTTCTTTTTCCGGGCGTGATGGGCGACGCCATTCTTGACGCGAGGCATTGGGTGTCCTTACGCCTGAAGGAGACGGCGGACGCGGGGCAGATCCGCCGAGCTGACGAGGTCGCCCTGCTTCAGCCGGTTCTTCCGCTTGCGCGTCTTCTTGGTCAGGATGTGACTGTGATTGGCGTGCCAGCGCTTGAGCTTCCCGGTTCCGGTGGTCTTGAAGCGCTTCATCGCGGCCCGCTTGGTTTTTTGCTTAGGCATCTTCTCCTCGCCTCGCTGCGCTCGTCTCGGGCGGTATCGGCTTTGCCGGCGGTAGCCTCGTCTCGCTGCGCGAGACTCGGGCGGTAGTGGTGGTAGGAGGGGCGGTCGATCGATTGTTTCCGCCTATTCCGCCGCTTTTCTTCCGCCGCTTTTCTTCCGCCTCTTTACCTTCCGCTTCTTTTCTTCCGCCTCGTTACCTTCCGCCCTCTCCGTCCTATTTGGGTGCTATCACCATCGTCATGTTGCGGCCTTCGAGCTTGGCTTCGGACTCGATCTTGCCGACGTCCGCCAGCGTCGCCGCCACCCGATCGAGCACCGCCTTGCCCAGTTCCAGGTGGGCCATCTGCCGGCCGCGGAACATCATGGTCACCTTGACCTTGTTCCCGTCACCCAGAAATTCTCGCGCGTGCCGGGTCTTGAAATCGAAGTCGTGGTCGTCGATGCCCGGGCGATACTTGACTTCCTTGAGCTGAATGACGTGCTGCTTTTTCTTGGCGGCACGAGCGGCCTTGGCCTCCTCGAATTTGAACTTCCCGTAGTCCATGATCTTGACCACGGGGGGCCGAGCGGTCGGCGCTACCTCTACTAGATCCAACCCGCGCTCCATGGCGGCCGCCAGGGCCTCTTCGATCGGCAGAACCCCGAGCTGCTCACCGGCGGCGGTGATCACTCGCACGGGGCTGATCCGGATCATACGGTTGACGCGGATTCGCTTTTCACGATCGTTTGTGGCCAGCTCGTGCCTCCAACGGAAAAAAGAAAAAGGGGCACCCAGCAAACCAGGTGCCCACGACCGAAGCCCGGTGGAGACAGTCACCGAAAGGCTTCGAAGCCAGGACCCGGCTGCGCTGCGGCATCGGGCCGGCAGGCTCAGGGTGGGGGAAGCTCAGTTTCCCCGCTTTCACAAGCCGGGGAAGCTAGTCGCCGGCCCGAGGAGTGTCAACCAGAAACTGGTGCTCCAGGCTCGGGAGCGAGCGTCACTCCCCGAAGCACAACGCCCTTTCCTTCCGGGACCGGTACGCCCATCACCACCTTGGGATCGTGCTCGAAGATGAGGCGCCATCCGCCTTTGATGGCATCAGCCAGGAGGGCGCGTTTGCTCTCCAGAGTGCGGAGCGGCTCCAGGTCGTAACCCATGATCCAGGGGAGTGGCAGGTGGGCGGTGGTCGGGAACAGATCGCCGACAAACACCGCCGTCTCGCCCCGGTCGCGGATCACCACAACCTGATGAAATGGCACGTGCCCCGGCGTGAGCCGCACCGACAGGCCGGGGAGCACCTCCCCATCCCCATCGAGCAGTCGCCAGCGATCGGCCGCGGCGATGGGCTCGAAGTTGTGCGGCAGATAGCTCGCCCGGGTGCGTTCATTCGTATGCCGAGCGAATTCGAGCTCACCCCGCTGCACCAGATAGGTGGCATGGGGAAAGGTTGGCCGAACATGGCGCCGGGGGTCGTTCTCGAGATCCGGGTCCATGCTGGTATTGCCACCCGCGTGGTCGAAGTGGAGATGGGTGTTGATCACCCACTTCACATCGCGGGGCAAAAACCCGGCAGAGGCAAGCGCGTCCTCCAGTTGCGTGGCGCCTTCGAGCCCCTCGTTCTCCACGCCGTAGATATCGAGGAACTTGGAGTCCTCCTTGTTACCCAGAGCCGTATCGATCAGCACCAGCCCGTCGGGATGCTCCACCAGAATACAGCGCAGGGCAAGAGGGATGCGGTTCCGCTCGTCAGGCTCGATCCTGGTCCTCCACAGGGGCCGGGGCACCACGCCGAACATGGCCCCACCATCCAGGCGCTGGCGCCCGCCTTCGAGCGCATGGCAGCGAAGCCCGCCGACCGAGAAGGAGCTCTGAAGCGTCATTGCAGCTCCTCGGGGCACGAGTCGGCACGCGGCTCGGTAGGCATCGCCAGACGTTTCCGCCTGCGTGCCTGCCGGCGCCGGGATTCGATCAGAGCCAGATCCTGAAGGGTGCGTGCCCCTTCTTCCCGCGCCAACCCGAGGAGCCGGCAAAGTAGTTCGGCGGTGACCAGCGCGTCCCCGGCGGCGCGGTGCCGCGCCCCGTTGTGAAACCCGAAGAAGCGGCACAGGTTGTCGAGCCCGCAGGAGCGGACACCCTTCACCAGCCGGCGAGCCAGCCGCACGGTACAGAGCCGAGTCCCGTCGAGCGTCAGGTCGCGGGAGCGTCGCAGTTCCGCGCTCACGAAATTCCAGTCGAACGTGGCGTTATGGGCCACGAAGACTCGGCCCGAGAGCACCGCGAGGATGGGCTCCGCCAGCTCCGCGAAGCGCGGCGCATCGCGAACCATCTGGTCGGTGATGTTGGTGATGGCGCAGATGGTCCGGGGAATGGGACGCTCGGGATTCACCAGCGACTCGAAGACGATCTCGCGCCGGCCGCCATGGACCACGGCAACCGCGATTTCAGTGATTCTGTCCCCCCAGCCGGCGCGCATCCCGGTGGTCTCGACGTCGACCACCGCGAAGGCGCAGTCGTCCAGCAGCGGAGAGCCTTGCGCCTCGGGGACCAACGACCAGCGGCCATCTTCGAGCAGGCGTACCCGGGGGTCCGCTCCAAGCAAGGCAAAGGCGACTCGATCGCAGATGGGGGCCGGCGCGCCGAGCAAGCCCAGGATGTCGTGGCAGAGGCTGGACGGGCTGTGGGGCCCAATGCGCAGCCGGGTCAGCACTCGCTCGAGGAGGGTGCTCTCCGGGTACGCCGACGTACCTATCACAGCGAGGTCCGGCGGAGCGGGAGGGACATGCAGCGGGGGCCGCCGCCGCCGCGGGCCAGCTCGCTTCCTTCAATGGTGATCACGGTGCGGTGCTTGGCCTCGCTCCAATCGTCGAAGGCCAGAAAGTTGGTGGCGGGCACCACCCGGAACCCAGCCGCCATCAACTCGCACAGGGTCTGCTCATTCCGCCGGTAGCTCACCAGGGTACCGGGCCGCACCGCGAGGAAGTTGCAGGCTGAGCTCCACTGCTCCCGCTCCTGGGTGATCCGCCGCTCTCCCCCAACGAAGATCGGTTCCAGCGGCAGACTTACCGCGCGGAGGGCGGCAAAGAACGTGGGCATCTCCCGCACCGTTTCCGAGCCCTGCCGCCGATGGAGCACCGGCAGCCGCTCCGGGCCAACGAAAAAGGGAGGGTACACCACACACAGCTCGTGGTCGATCTGACCGAAGATCATGTCGAGATGGATGGCGGTCGGCGCCTTGGGCATGACCACCACCAGAACGTCGGTCACCACCCCGTGCTCGAACACCGTCTGGCACAGCTGATCCAGGGCCGCCGGCGAGGTCCGCTCACTGAAGCCGACCACGAGCAGGTCGGGCCGCAGATAGTGCACGTCCCCACCCTCAAGGGTATAGGTGTCCCGTCGCTCTTCCGACCCGTCGTAGAGGAGACCGGCGTTGGCCAGCTCCGGATGAAAGCGAAAGAGCGCCTTGATCAGCAGCTCCTCGGTCCAGCGCACGCCGTAGCGCATCGAGCCGATGAT
>DASXRM010000137.1:0-7277 GCA_036506575.1 Gemmatimonadales bacterium
CTCGTGGGCGGGCTCGCTCGGCTCCGGCGGGTTCCCTTTAGCGGCGGCTCGATTGAAACCATACGGCTTCCGTTCGACGGTGCCATCGATTTCTTCGTAACCGACGTTCGGAGACCCGGCATCATCGTTCGAATGCAGTCATGGACCCACTCGCCACTGTGGTACGCTTACGATCCGGCGACAAAGAAGCTCAGCGACACTCGCCTGGTCGCACCTGCGCCAATAGACTACTCGAAGATGGAATCGGCCGAGGTTGTGGCGCCGAGCGCCGACGGAACTCCGGTGCCGCTCTCGATCGTCTATCAACGCGGCATAAGGCTGGATGGTTCGCATCCCGCGCTGCTCGAGGGCTACGGCTCATACGGGATCAGCATCAACCCGTTTTTCCGGCCGGCGCTCATAACCTGGCTCGAGCAGGGAGGGGTGTACGCCGTAGCCCACGTTCGCGGTGGGGGAGAAAATGGGGAGCAGTGGCACCAAGCCGGGAAGCAGGCTACCAAGCCCAATACGGTCGCGGACTTCATTGCCTGCGCCGAATACCTCGTCAAGAAGGGATATACCTCGCCGGCACATCTGGCCGGAACGGGAACCAGCGCGGGAGGCATCACTATCGGGCGAGCGATCACGCAGAGGCCGGATCTGTTCCGCGCCGCTGTTCCCCGAGTAGGGGTGATGAACGCCCTCCGGACGGAGGTCGAGCCCGGTGGTCCAGCCAACATCCCCGAGTTCGGGACCGTAAAAAATGAGGCGGGTTACCGAGTGCTTTTGGCTATGGACGCCGTGCACAATGTGAAGCCGAATACCCGATATCCCGCGGTGCTCCTGACGGCCGGACTCTACGACTCGAGAGTCGAAGCCTGGCAGCCCGCCAAGATGACCGCTGCCTTACAAGGGAGCAGCAGCAGCGGGTACCCTGTGCTGCTCCGGGTAGACTTCGATGCGGGCCACGGCATGGGCTTGGGCAAGTCGCAGCGGAGCGCCGAGCTGGCGGACATCTATTCATTCCTTCTGTGGCAGTTGGGCTCGCAGGCGTTCCAGCTATCCCCCTAAGCGGGGATATCCATTATTCTCACGATCATCATTCTCACGATCATCGAGTAAAACCGACGCCGGTGCCGAGCCATGCCGACCCTAGACAACCTCATTCCTCGCTTCAAGGCGGCGGACCGCCAAACCCGGCTCGAGACCCTGCTCGACTACTCGAAGAAGCTCCCGCCACTGCCGGAGCGATTCGAAGCCGAAAAGGAGCTGGGTCACAACCGGGTCGAAGAGTGCCAGACTTCGGTCTACCTCTGGGTCGAGGTGGACCAGGGACGAGTGCACATCTACGCGGATGTGCCACGGGAGGCGCCGACCGTGCGCGGGTTCGTCTCGCTCCTGGCGCGAACTCTCGAGGGTGAGACACCGGATGCGGTGGCCCGCCTGCCGCTGGATCTGCTCGACCGGCTCGGCCTGAGCGAGACGCTGGGCATGACCCGAACCCAGGGGCTCACAGCCATCCTCCACCGCATCAAGAGCTCTGTGGCGGCGGCGAGCTGATGCTCGGCGTGCTGGAGCTGGCCGGCAAGGGAAGCGGATTCCTTCGCCGGCGCGAGGCGAGCTATCTCCCCTCGAAAGACGATGTCCACGTAGGCGAGCGGCTGATCCGCCAATATGGGCTTCGCACCGGCGATGAGATCGCCGGCTCGGTTCGCCAGGGTGGCAAGGGCAAAGGCCCGTCTCTGGAGACGATCACTACCATCCAAGGCAAGCCGCCGGCGACGCTGCGCGAGCGTCCGGAGTTCAGCCGCCTCACGGCCATCCACCCCAACGAGCAGCTCCGCCTCGAAGGCGACAGCGCCGGCAACCGTCAGCCCGACTACACCAACCGCGTCATCGATCTACTCTGCCCCCTCGGAAAGGGACAGCGTGCCCTCATCGTTGCCCCGGCCAAGGCAGGCAAGACGATGGTACTACAGTCCATCGCCCAGGGAGTAAAGCTCAACCATCCCGACGCTGACCTGTTTATCCTGCTGGTTGACGAGCGGCCCGAGGAGGTCTTCGAGATGGAGTCTGCCGGGGTGGGCGAGGTCATTGCGTCCAGCTTCGACAATCCCGCCCAACGTCATGTGGCGGTGGCCGAGCTCACCCTGGAACGAGCCCGGCGGCGGGTGGAGCTGGGAGAGGACGTCGTGCTCATCGTGGATTCACTCACCCGGCTGGCTCGAGCATACAACACGGTGGAGAAGGGAACCGGCCGGACGCTGTCGGGTGGGCTGGACGCGCAGTCCCTGGAGAAGCCGAAGCGATTCCTGGGGAGCGCCCGGAGGGTAGATCCGTCCCAGGGCGGCGGGTCGCTGACCATCATAGCCACCGCTCTGGTGGATACCGGCAGCCGGATGGATCAGGTGATCTTCGAGGAGTTCAAGGGAACCGGTAACAGCGAGCTGGTGTTGAGCCGGGAGCTGGCCGAGCGCCGGATCTTTCCCGCGATCGATCTGGTGGCAAGCGCGACCCGCCGGGAAGAGCTTCTCCTCGCCAATGAGGCGCTGGCCGCATCACGAGTCCTGCGTCAGCGGATTGCCGGGATGACTCCGATCAATGCGATGAGCGACCTGCTCACCGATCTACGGCGCAGCAGGACCAACACCGAGCTGATCAGGTCGCTGGCTGCGTAGCCCTTCCAGCCGTCTGGTTGACGCGCTCGAACTCTTTCATGAACCGCACCAGCGCTTCGACCGCCTCGCGGGGACACGCGTTGTAGATGCTGGCCCGCATACCGCCGACGGACCGGTGTCCCTTCAATCCATCGAGACCGCGCTTGGTCGCCTCGGTGATGAACTTCGCCTCGAGCTCCTCGCTAGGAGCGCGGAAGCATACGTTCATCAGTGACCGGCTGTCGCCCTGAGCCGTGCCCTGGAAAAACTCGCTCTGATCGAGATAGTCGTAGAGCAGCTTGGCCTTGGCCTGGTTGTGCTCCGCCATGGCGGTGAGCCCGCCCTGCGCCTGAATCCACTTGAACACCTCGCCCATGACATAGATCCCGAAGGTGGGCGGCGTGTTGTAGAGTGAGCTCTCGGCGACATGGGTCCGGTACTGCAGCATCGTCGGCAAGGTCTTGGTGCCGGCTTCGACCAGATCGTCCCGAATGATCACCAGTACCACACCCGACGGACCGAGGTTCTTCTGCGCGCCCGCGTAGATGATCCCGTACTTCCGGACGTCGATCGGCCGGCTGTACATGTCGCTCGAGGTGTCCGCGACCAGCGGTACCCCACTCGGCGTAGTCGGCTCGGTACGCCATTGCGTGCCGTAGATGGTGTTGTTGGTGGTGAGGTGGACGTAAACCGGGCTGGATGAATAGCGGATCTCGTTGGGCTGGGGGATCCGATCGAAGTTGGTGGCCTCGCCGGTTGCCGCGATGTGGACCTTGCCGACCGGCTTGGCTTCCTTGACGGCCTTCTGCGACCACACCCCCGTCACCAGGTAGTCCGCGGTGCGATCGGGTGCCAACAGGTTCAACGGCACCATCGCGAACTGGAGCGATGCGCCGCCTTGCAGGAAGAGCACCCGATAGTTCTCGGGGATGCTCGCGAGGTCGCGGCAGGCCTGCTCGGCTTCGTTGATGATCCGATCGAACACCTTCCCGCGATGGCTGTGCTCCATAATTCCGATGCCGCTGCCCGCCACGTTCCAGATGGCGTCCTGCGCTTTCCGGAGGACTGATTCGGGCAAGACGGCGGGGCCGGCGCTGAAGTTATGGATACGGTCGGTCATGGGCTCGGAGGGTCGAGGGTTTAGGCACGCAAAAAACAATTTGTACCACGGATGAACACGGATAACAACACGGATCGCTCCTCAGCCGCCGGTGCTCCCTTCGCCACGGCAGTCCAGTACTCTTTGTTCAACGGCACACCCACGGGGTTCGTGACTGGTGTGCTGTTGAACAACAACCTAGGTCTCCGCATCCTGTGAGGAGTCTCATGCCCGGCCGGAACGATCCGTCTGTTTCCGTGTTCATCTGTGTACAGTCGCTTTGTCGTATCTGCGTTGGGTACCCGCTTAGCGGGTGCTGCGTTCATCTGCGGCTTGCTGTTGTGTTTGGGTTATCGGCTCCCTGGCTTGCTGGTCGTTGCCGTTGCGCGGTGCGCGGCCATCGATCGCGCTGAGCTCCGCGCTGATGATGTCGGGGTTGCCCTCGCGGATGCGGGTCAAGGCTCCCGGGTCGGGCTGGCCATCGAGATGAATACGGGCGAGCGTGGCATGGGCCCCGTGATAGATGATATTCTCGACCTCTTCCACGTTGATGGCGGCGCCCGCCAGGACCCCGAACACATGGGCCAGGACGCCGGGCCGGTTGCGATGACGGATCGTGAGCACATGGGTGGCGGAGCTCTTGGCCAGGCGGTTCACCACGTTGGGAACCTCGCCCGTGGCTCGGAACGATTGCACGATCCGGATCACCTCGTGCGCGATGGCCACCTGGGCCTGGTCGGTCGACGCGCCGACGTGGTGGGTACCGTAGATCCCGGGAATCTGGGTGATCGGAGCGGAGAACTCTCCGGTACCTCCAGCGGGCTCCTTCTGGAACACGTCGAGTCCGGCGCGGATTCCCTTCTCGCGTACCGCCTGCTGCAGCGCCGCCTCGTCCACCACCGATCCCCGCGCAGTGTTGATGAGATAGGCCCCCGGCTTCATGGCTGCCAGAAACTCGGTGCTGACCAAATGCCTGGTTTCTTGGTTGGCAGCCACGTTGATCGTGATCGCGTCGGCATGGCGCGCTACATCCAGGGGAGTCAGAGCATAGGCGACCTCGAGCCGGTCGGCTTCCTCGTGGGTGAGACTCCGAGACCAGGCGATAACCCGCATCCCGAAGGCCCGCGCGCGCTGGGCCACTTCCCGGCCGATCTGCCCCAGACCCACGATCCCCAGCGTCCGGCCATAGAGGCCACGGGCCTTGGAGTACTCCGCCTTGTTCCACTTGCCCTGCCGCAGGTCGGCAACCTGATCGGGGATCCGCCGGTCACAGGCGAGCAGCAGACCCAGGACCAGCTCCGCCACCGCGATGGAGTTCTTGCCCGGACAATTGGAAACGAAGACTCCCAAATCCGATGCCGCGTCAACGTCGATGGTGTCGATCCCCGCCCCGGCCCGGATCACCAGCGTGAGCGCCGTCCCCGACCGCAAGGTTTCGGCGGTCACTTTCTTGCTGCGGACGATCAGGATGTTGGGGTCTACCTGCCGGATCAGGCCCGGAAGTTCTTCGGCTTTGATGCCGGGCTCCGAGATCACGGTACAGCCCAGCTCCTTGAGGCCGTCGATACCTACTTTTTCGAACTTGTCGGCGATCAGGACCTTCATTCGTTCTCCGAAAGAGTGCCTGGTGCTGGTACCGAGTCCAGGGTCAAGAGTCTAGGGTCTAAGCTCTCCATGTTCTAGACCCTGGACCCTAGACCCTAGACCCTAGACCCTAGACCCTAGACCCTAGACCCTCAATCAATCCAACGTATGCACAAAGAGTCCACTCCGCAGCTTGGGCTCAAACCAGGTGCTCTTGGGCGGCATCACGGCCCCGGCGTCGGATACCGTCATCAGCTGCTCCATGGTAGTGGGAAACAAGGAAAACGCGACCGCCATTTCACCCGAGCCGACCCGGCGCTCGAGCTCGGCCGTCCCGCGGATGCCACCCACGAAGTCGAGTCTCTTGTCGGTACGGGGATCGCCGATGCCGAATATGGGGCCAAGCACCCGGTCCTGCAGCAGCGAGACATCGAGTGAGCCGATAGGGTCCCGGCGGTCGATCGTCCCCTCCTCCAGCTCGATCCTATGCCATGCGCCGGCGAGATACACACAAAAAGTCCCTGGCCGCGGCGGGCGCGGGTGATCGGTTTTGGAAGCCCGTCCCACTCCGCGCAACTCCTGCAGCACCTTGGCCGGGGTCTTTCCCGCCAGGTCGCGAACCACCCGATTGTACGGCAGAATGGTGAGCTGATCGGCGGGGAAGAGCACCGCCAGAAACCAGTTGTACTCCTCGTCTCCCCGGTGCTTCGGGTTCGCCGCCCGCCGCTCCTTCCCTGCCCTCCAGGCGCTGGCGGAGCGGTGGTGGCCGTCGGCCACGTAGACGTTCGGCACCGGGCGGAACGCTTCCACCCAGAGTCCGGGGTCGTCCATCCGCCAGACGGTATGCCGTACCCGGTCCGGCGCGGTGAAATCGTAAAGCGGTGCCGTCCGGAGCATCGGCTCGGAGAGCACGTTGATCTCGGTACGGCCACGGTAGGCAAGGAACACGGGTTCGGCGTGGGCGTTCAGGGTGAGCACGTGCCGGGTTCGGTCGTCTTCCTTGTCCGGCCGGGTCTTCTCGTGTTTGCGGATGACGTCGGTCTCGTAATCGTCGATGTGGACGCATCCGACCACTCCCGTCTGCACCCGCCCTTCCATAATCTGGCGATACAAGTAGAGCGACGGCTCACGGTCGCGTACCAGCACCTTCTGGGCGATGAATCGGTCGAGCGCCTCGCGGGCCTTGGCATAGATCCGGGGATCGTGGGGGTCGGTCTCCTCCGGCAGATCGATGTCCGACCGTCCCACGTGGAGGAAGCTGTAGGGATTGTCCCGCGCCAGCTCCGCTGCCTCGGCCCGGTCCACCACGTCATAGGGTACCGCTGCCACCTGAGCCGCCAGCTCGGGCACGGGGCGGACCGCCAAAAAGGGATGAAGTCGCACGATTCCTTTGAACCGAAAGAGTTGGAAATTAGCCGCCCGGCCTCACCACCCGCTCGCAGACCCCAAGCGCTCCGTCCACCAGCAGTGCGAGTACCGCGGCCGGCAGCGCCCCCGAGAGGATCATCCGGGTATCCGAGAGGGCGAGCCCGGCAGAGATAAGATCGCCCAGCCCCCCGGCGCCGATGAAGGCAGCCAGCGTCGCGGTGCCGACGTTGATGACGGCGGCCGTTCGGATGCCAGCCATGATCACCGGCGCCGCCAGGGGCAGCCGCACATAGCGGAGGACTTGCCGGGGGGTCATACCTAGTGCCCACGCCGCCCCGACTGCTTCGGGGGCGGCATCTCTCACCCCGGTGTAGGTATTCCGGAGAATGGGGTAGAGAGAATAAAGGAAGAGGGCCACCAGTGCGGGCACCACCCCGATCCCGAGCAGAGGGATCATGAAGGCGAGCAGCGCGATGCTCGGGAGCGTCTGCAGCAGGCCGACACCGCGAATCACCGGTTCCGCCGCCGACCGGCTCCGCTCCAAGGCCAAGCCCAGAGGCAACGCGAAGGCAATGGCAGCAGCGAGGGAG
>DASXRM010000138.1:0-6077 GCA_036506575.1 Gemmatimonadales bacterium
TTTCGACCAACTCAAGGCAGCGCTCGTGCAGGCGACGGGCAATCCGCCGGCCGGCAACGCTGGACTCAATCTGAACATGTGGGCCGCGGTCGTAGACACCGCCGGTGTCGTTGTCGCAGTCGTCTACACTGGCGCTAAGGAAGGGGACCAGTGGCAGGGTAGCCGGCTCCTCGCGGCGCAGAAGGCCAACACCGCGAAGAACTTCAGCCTGGACGCCGCCTATGCCGGCTTTGCCGGCCTGGCGCTCTCGACGGCCAATCTGTATTCGGCCACCCAACCGGGCGGAAGCCTGTTCGGCCTGCAGGAATCCAATCCGATCAATGAAGACGTGGCATATGGCGGGGACCTGGCCGGTTACGGCACCACCAATGACTACATGGTCGGCAAGCGCATCGGGGGGACCAACGTGTTCGGGGGCGGTTTTCCGCTGTACGATGGTGCCGGTAATCTCGTAGGGGCCGTCGGGGCGAGTGGCGATACGTCATGCGGAGATCATGCCGTCGGCTGGAAGACCCGCTTCTATCTCAACCTCGACAATGTGCCAGGCGGGGTAGGAGACGGCGGGGCGGATGACAACATCATCTACGACATCGTAGGCGGGGTGAGTGCCAGTGGCTTCGGCCACCCGCATTGCCTCGACGCGACCGCCGAAAATACAGTAGCCGCCGACCTACCGGTAAGCTTCCCGATCGGAAGCGCTCCTTAGCGACAGGCTCCGGAAGGTGTGGTTTTGGCGTGGCTGAAAAACGACCGAGGCCCCGACCGGGGCCTCGGTTTTTGTGTGTGCCCTCTAGGCAGCGCTCGAATCACCGCCGCGGCTCCGGACACAACGGTGAACCTCCGCCAGCAGGCGTTCGGCCGCAAAGGGCTTGGTGAGAATGCTGCACGGCGTCGCGATCCCGAGCTCGGAGAGGGCGGAGGTCGCGTACCCGGACATGAGGATCACCGGGATGTCGGGATGGGAGAGGAAGAGTGCCTGCATCAACTCAACCCCGTTCAGGCGGGGCATGACGATATCGGTGACCACGACGTCGATCGGAGCTCCCTGAACCTGGACCAGCTCCAGGGCCTCGGCTCCATCCGTAGCCTCGATCACGCCGAAGCCCTCTCGTTCCAGGACTCGAGCGGCAAAGCGACGGACGGCAGTTTCGTCATCTACCACGAGGACCGAAACTCCAGCACCGGAATGAGCCGGCGAGACGGGCGAGAACTCGTCGAGTGTCTTCATATCTTCTGTAGTGAGGGACAGGCACCAATGTAATGCACCGTAGCCGTCTAGTCACGACCTCTTCGCTCCAAACCCCCTCTCAACCGCCGCCAGGCCGCCGGCCAATCCGCAGGCTGAGTGGCCATCGAACGTGCCGAACTAAAGCCGGATCGCCCCACAACGGAGCCATCTCGCGCATGAGCTCATCCACCGGGTCGCGTCCCGTCGCCTCGCAAAGTCGTTGAGTGGCTGACCAGGTGCGGATATACCCGAGAAGCTCGGGAAGAGTCCACCGTTCCTGCATAAGGAATGCGGGCGACTCGAGCTCGGGGAACGGGAACGGCAACGTACGGTAACCGGACTCCACATGGCGACGCTCGGGCGGCCAGTAAGGCCCGACGACATCGCGGTAGAACCGGTGGAGCACGAGGTCCATGGCCTCGTGGTCCAGAAGCTGATTGCCATAAGTCCAGACGGCGAGAACACCGCCGGGGACGAGAACCCGCGCCGCCTCGGCATAGAAACCGTCGATCTCCAGCCAGTGCAAGGCCTGGGCGACAGTGACCAGGTCGACGCTACGGGTGTCGAGCCCGCTGGCCTCGGCGGGCGCAACTCGATAGTCGACCCTGGGATGCCGCGGGGCCTGGTCGAGCATGGCCGCGCTCGCATCGGTCGCGACCACGCGGCGGAAGGTTTGGGCCAGTGGAATGCTGGCCTGGCCGCTGCCGGCAGCGCAGTCCCAGGCGACCTCGTGCCGGTGCGACAGCGCAGCCAGATACGCGAACAGCTCGTCCGGGTAGCGCGGACGGCAACTGGCATATGCGGGCGCCAGCGCCGAGAAATGGTCGGCGTAGGGTTTCACCTGGACCTGCGCCCATCCGGGGAAGCCAGGACGCGATGGGCGCGCAGAATTCGCAGCACATCGGTGACCGGCAGCGCTTCCACCGTACCATTCCGGGACCTTACCGTCGTGGCCATGAACAGCGAGTTGTAGATGGCCTCCTCGGTGGCTTCGACCACCGCCTGAAAGAGACCAGACATGGCATCGTTCGTGAGCTCGGCCACCGCCGGCCGTATCTCTCCAGTACGTCGCCGGACATCGGAGTTGGTCGAGACCGCAATGACGTAATCGCCCGAGCCATTGTCCATGACCGAGCCGGTTCTACCCACCCCGATGAGCGCACGGACCGCAAGACGGCGGAGATTCCGTTCGGACAACGGAGCATCGGTTGCGACCACGACCATGATCGAACCTCTCGCTCCCTCCGACTCGGCGGTCTGCTTCACGCCCCGGCGGCCAAGCTCGCGCCCGACCGGAATGCCGAGGATGTGAAGGTCGCCACCGAAGTTCGACTGAACCAGCACCCCCACTGTCCAGCCGCTGTCAGCGGGGCCGGTAAGACGCGACGAGGTTCCGATTCCTCCCTTCCAGCCAAAGGCAACGGTACCAGTTCCCGCCCCTACGCTGCCTTCGGCCACGGTGCCGCCACCGGCCTGAGTGAGAGCCGCTCGAACATCGTCAGGGGTGATGGGCCGCTGACGGATCGCGTTGAGGACATACCCGTCGTTGGTCTCACCCACGACCGGATTGATCGAGCGCACCTCCGTCATGCCCGGCTGTTCCAGCAGGTACGCCACCATAGCATCGGCTGCTTTCCACACGCACAACGTGCAGGTCAGCAGAATGGGCGTCTCCAGCTCACCAAGCTCGCTGACCTGGGTGCTCCCGAGCAGCTTCCCGAATCCGTTCCCCACATGAATGGCGGCCGGCACACGATCGAAAAAGAGATTGCCGGGGTGCGGTAGGATGGCGGTGACTCCGGTGTGGACCGAGTCTCCCTGAACGACCGTGACTTGTCCCACCCGCACGCCCTTGACGTCGGTGATGGAATTGGAAGGCCCCGGCCGGAGCATGCCGGGGGCGACGCCGAGTGCGCGCGCCCGGGCCCGCTGCTGTGCGATCGCGGAACTTGCGGGAGCGAGGATGAGAAGCGCCACCGACAATCGGAGGACAAAACCAGGCACGAACATCGGGACCACTGTGGTTCGGGAAATGAGCGCCAGCGCTATGCCGCTGGCTTGGGCGGGAAAAGGGCCATCTCCAGCCGCTCGATGAGCTCCCTCTGTGCCGGGTTGATCATTTCGCGGGCCACCTCAGGGCTGAACCACGAGCATCGATCGACCTCAGGAAAGGTGAGCCAACGGCCCGAGCCGCGGGGCCATTCGGTCTTCATCGTATTGCTGGTGACTTGGCCCGGATCGGCGTCCCCCTCCCACGCCCAGGCATGAACCACCTTCCCGGCCTTCTGCCGGATGGCCCCCAGTGCCAGAAATGGTCCCACCGGGCGCACGCCGGTCTCTTCCTCAAACTCACGGCAGGCCGCTGCCAACAGGTCTTCGCCGGGTTCGGCCACCCCCTTGGGAATGGTCCACGCGCCCGCATCTCGAGTCTTCCAGAACGGACCACCAGGGTGGGCCAAGAACAGTTCGATACCGTTCCCAGCACGTCGGTACAGCAGGAGTCCCGCACTAGCCTTGGAGGGCTTCAGGGCTGGACTCTCAAGGCGCAAAAGTAGCCGGCGGGATCGGGCAGCACCCGTCGCGTTCCCGGTTCAGTGCTCACCCGAAGTCCGGGGTCCGCCTTCCACCAGCCCCAGAAACCTTCCGGAGCCACGGCGGTGATCGTCAGGTACTCGCGATAGCCCTCGAGGTCCCCGGCCTCTCCCAACCTCAGGTGCTGGCCGGCAAGCACCGCAACGGGGTGCGCCTCCTGATCGCGAGATCCCACAAATGCCCGCCAAACCGTGTCACCACTGGCCGGCTCGAACCAGCCCGTCAGATCCCGCGCGGCACCGCCTACCGCGGCGGCGCGAGCGATGGAGTCGAGTGGCGCCAGGTGGAGGCGACCCGAGTTGGGTATCCCGGCAACCGGCTGAGTCCGTACCTGAATCAGCTCATAGTCGCCGGCCAACTCCGCGGTCCTAGTCGCGAAGGGATGCTGCGCGGTTGGCGGTACGCTGGGCCGACATCGTTCGGGCGTGGGAGTCGAGGCAACCGGGTGGCACGCGGCGACTATGAGAGCACCTAGCGCGGTTGGAAGCCTCATGGCTCGGAGCACACCCATCGCCAGCTGAGGGTTGTCAGGGAGTGCGACTTCGATGCTGCAGTCGTTGGGCCCACAGCGCAAAGAGCACCGCCGGCGCAGCATGGATGGTCGCGTGCCAAGGCTCGCCCGGACGCGCGGCAACGGGATACCAGACTCTCGGATTCAGTGCCATGAGAAAGTCCGGCTGCACTACGATCGGGAGTGTACTACGAGGCTCCGCCCCGGCCAGGGTGGAACCAATTCGAACGTACGTTGATTAACGATAGGAGGCAACCGGAGTTTCAGGCAGGTGCCAATAGCCCACAACGCGAAATCATAGTAGCCTTAGCATGACTCCCTCGCCGTGAATTGCCTATGAGCCCGCACCGCCTCTTGGGCCGCCGCCCTTCTACCCCGATTCGGGCCTCCGCCAGTTCCAGACCCGGTCAGACTCTGCCCAGCGACGTGCTGGGACAGACCTGCCGCCGGGTTGGAATCGTTGGCATCGTCTTCGCCTCGCTCTGGGCGATCACGATCTTCATGAACACCTTCGTGGCCCGGTGGCTGGGGGAAATGGCCTTCATGCGCGAGATCTGGCCCTTCCCCGGCCTGCTGGTCGCCACCATTGGGATCGCCAGCTCTCTTGTTATGACCTTGCTTGCCCGGCGCCTGAGTGGCAAGCCGATACTGGTCGACGTGGGGTCCGGCTTTCTTGTGCTCCAGTGTCTCCTCATCTCGATTCTGAGCCAGTGGGCACCAGTGCCCATCTCTCCCCGAGTGTCATGGGTTGTGATCCCGATTCTGTTCTACCCGGCGATCGTGCCAAACACGCCCAAGAAGACGCTGGTGACCTCGCTCCTCGCCGCCTCAATGGAACCGCTTGCGCTCGGTCTGAGCTATCTTCGCGGCGTTTCGGTTAATCTCAACGCGTTCTACCTACTCTGGGACTTCCTGCCCAATTACATCAGTGCATTTCTCGTGGTGATCCCGGTAAAGATCATCCACAACCTAGGCCAACAGGTGAGGCGCGCTCGCGAACTCGGCAGCTACCGCTTGGAGGAGCAGCTGGGACGAGGCGGGATGGGTGAAGTGTTCCGGGCCACCCACCAGATGCTGGCTCGTCCCGCTGCGGTGAAGTTGATCCGATCGGAAATCATCGGTTCCAGCAGCCCCAGCGCTACGCGGGTCATCATGGAGCGGTTCCGCCGGGAGGCGGAGGCGGCCGCATCGCTCCGCTCACCCCACACCATCAATCTTTACGATTTCGGCGTCGCTCATGACGGGACGTTTTTCCTGGTGATGGAAATGCTGGAGGGACTCGATCTTGAGACTCTGGTTGAACGGTTTGGGCCGGTGCCGCCGGCGCGGGCGGTGTACCTGCTCCGGCAGGTCTGCGAGTCGCTGGAGGAAGCCCACTCGCGTGGTTTGGTTCATCGCGATATCAAGCCATCGAACATCTTCACCTGCCGCATGGGACTCGCGGTCGACTTCGTCAAAGTGCTCGACTTCGGGCTGGTAAAAGCGATGGGCGAACAGGGGCGGGAAGCGAGCTTACTGACCGCGCCCGACAGCACCACGGGAACCCCGGCGTATATCGCACCTGAAATGGTGCGAGGCGATGGAGCGGTGGATCACCGGGTGGACATCTACACGCTAGGATGCGTGGGCTATTGGCTGCTGACCGGCCGGCTCGTGTTCCAGGCACCGAACGCGATTCAACTGATGTACCAGCATGCCAACGCTACCCCCATACCGCCTTCTCAGCGCAGCGAGCTGGAGATCCCG
>DASXRM010000139.1:0-6683 GCA_036506575.1 Gemmatimonadales bacterium
GCCCTCATCACTGAAATATCCGAGGGTGGCGGTTCTGGGGAGACCGGCGCAGATTGTCGGTGCTACCGCCAGATTGTCCCACTCATCTGCGCTCATGGAGATCAGCTATGCGACCGATTCTCGTTGCCGTCAGCCTCTCTCTTTCAACCAGCATCGCCGTCGCCCAAGGTGCTCCCAGCCAGGCCGCGCAGCACGCGGTCATCGTCACGCCCGATCAGGTTACCTGGGCCCCGGCGCCACCCGCCTTCCCGGCCGGAGCCAAGGCCGCGGTGCTCGAGGGCGATCCCAAGGAGGCCGGTCCCTTCACCATGCGGGTGTCGTTCCCCGACGGCTACCGGATCGCTCCCCACTTCCACCCAGCCGACGAGCGGGTGACGGTCATTAAGGGGACAGTCCAGTTGGGGATGGGCGACAAATTCGACGCATCAGCGCTCAACACGCTACCGGCCGGATCCTACGTCTCAATGAAGCCGGGCACCCATCACTTCGCCCAGGCCAAGGGGAACACGATCGTTCAGATCAACGGGATCGGGCCATGGAAGCTGACCTACGTGAATCCGGCCGACGACCCCCGAAAGGGCACCCAGTAGTCAACCCGATTTCGGGCAAAGGCAAGAGCGGGCTCCCTCGAAGCGGGAACCGGCGTGCGTCATTTCGAGCGAAGCGAGAAATCGGACGGAGGTTGAGCGATTCCTCGCTACGCTCGGAATGACTCGCCACGGGTGGCGCGCTGCAAGCGAGCGGTGAGCTACCGCGGAAAAGCCTCGGGCAGACCGCCATCCACCGTTAGAATGTCACCGGTGGTGAAGCGGAACCGCTCGCTCGCGAGCAGCACCGCCAGATCCGCCACCGCCTCCGGTGGGATCAACGTCGCACCCATCAGATTCCGGCTCTGGTAGATCTGGAGCTGCTCCTCGACCGACACCCCGCGACTCGCCGCTCGCTCCCGCACGAACTGAAGAAACAGCGGGGTCTCGATCTGGTCGGCGTTGATGGCGTTCACCCGGATGCCGTCACCGCCGAGCTCCACGGCCGCCACTCTCAGCGCCTGAAGTAGCGCGGCCTTGCTCCCGCCGTAAGCGACGGCATCCCGTCCCGGCACCAGCGCCGCCTTGGAGACCGACGCCACGATCGACCCTCCCAATCCCTGGCGCCGCATCACCGCCGCCGCTCGGCCGATCGCCGCGACCGCACCGAGATAGTGAACCTCGAGCTGGCGCTGGAGATCCTCCCGCCGGATCTCGGTGACCGGCGCGAAGCGCGGCGGCATACCCGCAGTGTAGAAGAGGCAGTCCAGCCCACCGAACTCGAGTACCGCCTGGCGGAAGAGTGAGTCAAGGCTCGCGTCGTCCCGCACGTCGGTCGCCACCGCCACCGCTCGGCCGGGAAAGTTGGCCCCGACCTCCGTCGCCACTGCCTGCGACATCGCACCATCCAGGTCCGCCACCATGACGTGGGCGCCCTCCTCCGCGAACCGCCGCGCGGCGGCCTTCCCAATGCCGCTGCCGCCGCCGATGATCACCACCACATGGCGAGACAGCAGCTTGGTCGCCCGCTCCTTGGCGATCTGCTCCTCGATCTTACGGCGCTCCAGCGGCCAGTGCTCGAACTCGAAGACGTCGCGCTCGGGGATGGACTCGAAGCGGTCCACCGCCTCCGCGTTCACGATGGTCTCGAGCACGGCCCGATAGCAGAGATTGGCCGTCACCGCGTTCCGTTTGTCGGTGAACGCGGTGATCATGCCGAGCCCGGGAGCGAGCACCACCTTGGCCCAGTCGTCGAGCGGGCGCTCCCCTGCCCCGGCATGTCGTCGATGGTACTCCTCATACCCGGCGCGAGCGGCAGAGAGCTGGCTCCGAACGCTAGAAACGATCCAGTCGGCCTGTCCTGACCCTTGGCGAAGGGCTCGAGATGACGCCATCTGCGTCCCGGATGACGCGCTCTCATTGAGGTCGAGGTCGAGCCAGACCGGTAACCGCCCGGCGCGGAGCAGGTGCTCCGGCGTCGCCATGCCGCGCCGGACCAGCTCCGGCATCCGGTTGTCGCCGAGCGCGGCGAGTACGTCCTCGGCATCGTCGTAGTGGAGGATCACCCGCTCCGGCCTGCCCAGCATTCCCCGAATCACCGGCAGTACCAGCTCCGCCAGACGGCGGCGCTCCTCGGAAGGGCGGACAGGCGGACGGGCGGACGGACCGGCGGACGGGCGGACGGGCGGACGGGCGTTCCGCTTCGTCGCCAGGTATTCGTCCACGCGACCCGTCACCTCCAACAGACGAGCATGGCACTCCTCGGCGTCGTCGCCCCATACCACCAGCCCGTGGTGCGCCAAAGTGAGACCAATTGCGTCCTCGGCTATCTGTCCGACCGTCCGCCTGTCCGCCTGTCCGCCCATCCACCCGACCGCGCGTGCTAGCGGAAAGCCGGGGCGGACATAGGGGACGTACACGATGCGGCCCTCGAACAGCTCGCCGACCAGCCGCTCCGCTTCCGCATCTCTGATGTTGGTCAGGCTCATCGTCGCCACGTCGTGGGTGTGGGCGATCACCCGGTACGGAAGCAGCGCGTGCAGCGGGGTCTCCACGCTCGGCGCCGGTCCCTCCGCCACCATGCAGCTCGCCATGAATCGCATCATCTCGGCGTCGCTCATCGACTCCGCTTCGCGCAGCGCGGCCAGCCGAGTGAGTGACAGCCGAGTGAAGCCCTCACGTGTGATGGTGCGAAGGTCGGTCCCGCTCCCCTTCACCAGGAGGGTGTCCCCTTCCTTTATAGAGGTGTTGCCGCCGCCCGGCTGAACCAGCCGAGTGTCTTGGCCGATGAGGTGGGAGAGATGGACCAGCTGGTCCAGCGGATCGGCGGGGAATGAAGCACGCGGGTGCGTCATGGACAGGAAGATGCCGCGTCCGGGCTTGCGGCGCGAGGCAGACGCTTGAGACCGCACCTGGCGTTTCTCGAATCCCGCTCACACATTCGAACGTCTCCTGCAGCCGGATCCGAGATGACGCGAGCGATAACATGCGTCGCATTCGTGGCGCTCCTCACCGGAGGTGGGCCGGAGAACAGCCCGCGACCCAGCGCGCGCGCGACCGACCTGCCCATCGTTCTCCCCAACGACAACCGTTCGCCCGCCGGCCGCCTTTCGCACGACACGCTCGAGCTTCACTTGATGGTCGGCATGGCCGTCTGGCGCCCCGAGGCGGACAGCGGCCCGTCGGTCGAGGTCGCGGCCTTCGGCGAAGAAGGTAAATCGGCCCAGGTTCCCGGCCCGCTGATCCGGGTGCCGGCCGGCACGGTGATCGCGGCAACGATCCGCAACGGACTCGCCGACTCGACGCTCCGGATCTACGGTCTGGTCACTCGTCCGGCCGCCGTTCACGACAGCTTGGTCCTCCGGCCCGGTGAGTCGCGGTCGGTGACCTTTCCCGCCGGCGCGCCCGGGAGCTACCTCTACTGGGCATCACTCGGCGCCAACGACCACGATCTGGACGACGAGCGGGAGCAGATCTCCGGCGGCTTCGTCGTGGATCCTCCGGGCGGGTCGCCGCCCGACCGCATCCTGGTGCTGAACATCTGGGGGACGAACGTAGACTCGGTCACCTACCGCAACGCGCTCGCCATCAACGGCCGCTCCTGGCCCTACACCGAGCGCATCGAGGCCACCGTCGGAGACACGCTCCGCTGGCGGGTGCTCAACGCCAGCTGGCGAAATCACCCGATGCACCTGCACGGCTTCTACTACCGGGTGGACGCGCGGGGCGACGGCTTCGCCGACACGCTCTACTCCACGGCTGCTCGACGGCTGGTGGTGACGGAGCTACAACGTCCGCTCACGACGATGGCGGTGACCTGGGTGCCCGAGCGCGCCGGAAACTGGCTCTTCCACTGCCACCTCGGCTTCCATGTGGTCCCGAGCGCCCGGCTCCATCCCCCGGACCCGGACAGCCCCGACCGGATGGCGCACGATGCCGGAACCCACATGGCGGGGCTGGTACTGGGGATCACGGTTCATCCCAGACCGGACACCCGCGAGCCCGCCCGAGGTAAGGCGCGGCGGCTTCACCTGTTTGTCCAGGAAGGGATGAAGCGGGGCCGAGCCCCGCGGACGATGGGCTTCGTGTTGCAGCGGGGTGCTCGGCCGCCAGCAGCGGACTCGGTCGAGATTCCGGGCTCCGTCCTGGTGCTCACCCGCGGCCAACCGACCGACATCGTGATCGTGAACCGGCTGAGTGAACCGACCGCCATCCACTGGCACGGCATCGAGCTGGAGAGCTACTCCGATGGTGTCGCCGGATGGAGCGGTGCCGGGAACCGGCTGGCCCCGTCGGTCATGCCAGGCGACTCGTTCACCGCTCGGCTCACCTTGCCACGGGCGGGGACCTTCATGTATCACACCCACCTGAACGACATCGAGCAGCTCACGTCGGGGCTCTACGGCGGCATCGTGGTGCTGGAGCCGGGCAGGCGCTTCGATGGCCGGCGGGATCACGTGTTCGTAACCGGCTGGGACGGGGAGCCGCACCCGCCGCAGCCGCCGCATCTCCTCATCAACGGTGACTCGCTGCCGGGCCCGCTCGTGCTCACCGCCGGAGTTGTCCATCGCCTGCGTTTCGTCAACATCGGCCCCGCGGGACTGATCCGCTTCGGCATCTATCGGGACACGTCTCTGGTAATCTGGCGAAGGCTCGCGAAGGACGGCGCTACCCTGCCTCCCGATCAGGCCGTTCCGGCGCCGTCGGCGCAGCGGATTGCGGTTGGAGAGACCTACGACTTCGAGTTCACCCCCGGCCCCGGCAGCTACCTGCTGGTTGCCGACCTACGGGAGAAGCCGCTCTGGACGCGTGAGCTGGTGGCACGGTAGGGCTGCCCGGCGACGTTCTCTTCCAGGTAGCGCCACCGCTTGGTGCTGCGATGAGAGCCGGACGAACTGGCCCGCCCGGCCAGCCGGCCCGGCCGGACGGGTTGGTACGTGAGACAAAAAATCCGGCAGAGCATGAGCTTGCTCAGCCGGGTTCGCGATTAACTCCATCCCGTGCGTGGGCGACCAGCAGCACAGCTGCAGGGGGCTTCATGGCTTCTGAGAGGGACTCCACTATAAGCGCGGCGTCCCGAGCGTCAAGACTGCCCTTTCCGCCTTTTTCGCCCTTTCCGCCTCTTCTGCCCTTTCCGCCCTTTCCGCTTACCGGCCGAGCGCGCCATCCACCGACAGGCCACTGGGCACCCGGCCCGGCACGATGAGCTGGAGGTTCCGGGCGGCCGGATCGGTAAGCGCCTTCATGAACTCGGTCACCTCGTCCACCACCTGAGACGTGAACACGACTCCGGTCAATAAGGGATCCCGCGTCGCCAGGATGTCATTCTGGGTCGGCAGCACGGTGCCCTGGAGCGCGGGCTCGAGCTGGCTGATGTCGAAATTCTGCAGCTTCACGTCCGACTGGCTGTAGTGATCGACGAAATCACGCAGGCTGAAAAACGCGCCGTCGTGTCCGTACGGACCGGTCAGCTCGACGTTCCGGAGGGCTGGCGTGCGGAACGCATACTGGTCCGTCGCGATTCCGGTCTCCCGCATCCGGCCGAAGTCGTCCCGGCCACTCAAGCCGTCACCCTTTCCCGGACCGAACTGGGCCAGGGCGACGTTGTGGAAGTTATTGTCCGTGAACGCGGCGCCGTTGTGACAGATGGAGCACCGGGCGCTCATGAAGTCCTTTGCACCCTGCAGCTGCACCGGGGTCATCGCCGCGTCGTTGCCGGCCAAGAAGCGATCCCAGGGCGAGTTGTTGAATGCCAGCCGAGCGGTGAAGAAGCCCGCGATGGCGTTGCTGGCATACGCGAAGGTCATGTCATCGAAATTCCGGCCGGGGTATGCCGCCTCGAACAGTTGGCGGTACTCCGGAATATCGCCCAGACGCACCATCAAGGCTTGCCACACCTGTTCCGGATGATCGTCGCTCACCGCGGCGAGCTCATTGCCTCCGGCCGCTCGCATCTCCTCCCGGGAGAGCACCGGGAAGAGTGGCAGCGCCGACAAGGTGCCGAACTCGAACACCTGCGTCATGGCGGCGGTGAGCGCCGGGCCGGCGGGGGTATGGAAGGCGCCGAGCTCGTCCTGGTTCACCCGGCCGTCCCAAAAGAGGGGCTGCAGGGCGAACAGATTGAATAACGCTGGTGCATTGCGGGGGATGAAGACTCCATCCGGATGCACCCGGCTGGTGCCCAGCCCAGTCGCGCCTTGTCCGATCGAGAGACTCCGGCCATCCCCCGTCGCGAAGGTGGGGAGATGGCAGGTCATGCAGGAGATGTCGCGGTTGCCACTCAGGATCTTATCGAATGCCAGTGCCTGGCCCAGCCGGACGAGCGCTGGCCGGACCTCCGGAGGCCGTCCGAGAGCCGTGATGCCCCGGCCGGCAGTGAGCTGGCGCACCTCGGCAGCCAGGGCACTCAGCTCCGAGCGCGACAGGGAGGGCGCCAGGCCCCGCTCTGGTCCCGTGGTTTCGTCGTCGGAGCAACCGAAGAGTCCGACCAGCGTCGCAGATGCGGCCAGCCGGCCGATCCATGCCTTGCCCATCATGCGCACCCTCCCCGGCACGCGCTGGTCTGTTTGGGATAATCGAATTGGAAGCGATTTGGGGAATATGCAGTGCGCGCCGACCTCGAGCAAGATGCAGGCCGAGCTTGTACCGCCGAATACT